>JBNKLG010000003.1:0-94545 GCA_050292235.1 Sedimenticolaceae bacterium
TCTGTACCAATCATCGGTACAACAGAAGCGCCCATGGGCACGAAGTCTGAGTAACCTCTTACTTCAATGGCCTGAGAAGGACAAATTTTTACGCAAGAATAGCATTCCCAGCACTGATCAGGTTCCTGGTTGAAGGACTTCATGGCATGGCCGGTTTCAGAACCGTCCTTGTCCAGCTTCATCAGGTCGTGCGGGCAGATGTACATGCACGCGGTCTTGTCTTGGCCCTTGCAGCCATCGCACTTTTCAGTACGTACAAATGTTGGCATAGTCTATGTCTCCTAAAGCACTGCAGTGAAACAAACCCCTGAAGAGGTCTGAAATAGATTAAGCGGCTGACTGTGGCCGTACTGGCTGCTGCTCGAGTCGGCAGCCAACCGATTGGGGGGAAGCCCAAGCTCCGCCACAGCGGAATTGAACCTTAATGAGTATTTCAGTATTTCGCCAAACAGTTTTACGTTGAGATGGTATAAAGGGTGTTTATTGGAATACTTTATGTGGGGATTTCCTCCATCATGACATCAGCACCATGCCCCTTCCTGAAGCACTGTTATTGATCAGCCCCGCCTGCCCCCACTGCCCCGCTATGGCAGAATCTTTGCTTCGCCTCATCAAGAAAGGCCTTTTGGCCAGCCTGGAGATTCACAACCTGGATGAGAAGCAAAATCTGGCCAGCCAGCTTGGTGTCCGCTCGGTACCCTGGTGCCGCCTGGGCACATTCGAACTGATCGGTCTCCAGCCCTACGACAAACTGCGCAAACTGGCAGAGCTGATTCCTTTAAATGGAGGAGACAGCGGCTACTTGCTACACCTTTTAGAGAACCGACAATTGGAAGAGGCCGCCGCCCGCGTCACACAGCGCCCTAACCTGCTTCCACAAATCATCCCCCTGCTCGGCGATCTGGAAACCGCCATGTCCACCCGAATCGCCATCGGGGCCCTATTAGAGGAGCTGGAAGGCACGGCAACTTTGGCCGCCGCTCAGAATCCCCTGAAACAACTGCTGCTCTCATCAGAACCCCTGGTTCGAGCTGATGCCTGCCACTATCTGGGGCTTTGCGCCGACAGCAGCATCATTCCCTTTGTTCGCCCTTTGCTAGACGACCCCGATACTGAGGTGAGCGAGATCGCCGCCGAAACCCTGGCCCTACTCCATGACAAAACCGAATAACCCCGCCCGTCTCTTCTTTTACTCTGGCGCTTTGCTGGGGGCATTGACTGTCATCGCCGGTGCCTTTGGTGCCCACGCCCTGGATAGCCTGCTGGAACCACACCTGATGAAGACTTTTGAAAAGGCCGTCGACTATCAAGGCCTGCATGCCCTGCTGCTGATTTTCATTGGCTTTATGGGGACTGAACACACCAACCTCTGGCTACATCGCGCAGGCTGGTTTGCCCTGGCGGGCATATTGCTGTTCAGTGGCAGCCTTTACCTATTGGTATGGAGTGGCGTCAAGTTGCTTGGACTCATTACGCCCTTTGGTGGCACCAGCTTTGTCCTGGCTTGGTTGTGTTTAGCCAAGAGTTGGCCTGAAATAAGATCTTAGGTCCATGGGCAAGTCAAAAAAGGGCGCCAAAGCGCCCTTTTCACAAGATCCCTAAGGAAAAGCTCTTATTTCACCTTGGGTTCCAGTTCACCAGCAGCATAACGACCTGCCATGGTTTCCAGCGACAGGGCGCGGATCTTGGAGGCTTGCCCCGCTGTACCAAAGGCCTCATAACGGGCCTTACAGATACCCTTCATGGCATCCTGGGCCTCTTTGAGGTATTTGCGTGGGTCGAAGTTGGCCTTGTTATCGTTCAGGTGCTTGCGGATGGAGCCGGTAGAGGCCATACGCAGGTCGGTGTCGATGTTGACCTTGCGGACACCGGACTTGATGCCTTCCACAATCTCTTCAACCGGCACACCATAGGTCTGCCCCATATCACCACCATACTGATTGATGATGGCCAGCCATTCCTGAGGCACGGAAGAGGAGCCGTGCATAACCAGGTGTACGTCAGGGATGCGCTCGTGAATCTCTTTCACCCGGTCGATACGCAGGATCTTACCGGTGGGCTGGGTGGTGAACTTATAAGCACCGTGGCTGGTGCCGATGGCAATGGCCAGGGCATCCACGCCGGTCTTTTTAACAAAGTCCGCAGCTTCGTTGGGATCGGTCAGTAGCTGATCCATATCCAGCTTGCCTTCGGCACCGTGACCATCTTCCTCGCCCATTTCACCGGTTTCCAGTGAACCCAGGCAACCCAGTTCACCTTCGACAGAGACGCCACAGGCATGAGCCATCTCCACCACCTTGCGGCTGACATCGACGTTGTATTCGTAGCTGGAGGGGGTCTTGCCATCGGACATCAGGGAGCCGTCCATCATCACCGAGCTGAAGCCGGACTGAATGGCGTTGACGCAAACCGCTGGGCTGGCACCATGATCCTGGTGCATACAGACCGGGATGTGGGGATAGGCATCCAGGGCGGCCAGAATCAGGTGACGCAGGAAAGGTTCGCCAGCATATTTGCGGGCACCGGCAGAACCTTGCAGAATCACGGGGCTGTCGGTCTCGGAAGCGGCCTCCATGATGGCCTTGACCTGTTCCATATTGTTCACATTGAAAGCTGGCAAGCCGTAATCATGCTCGGCAGCGTGATCGAGAAGTTGACGCAGGGAAATCAGAGCCATGTGTATCTCCTTTCGCTAGAGTTGGTAGATCAATCGGTGCGGGGCAGGCGATGTTCGCCAACCCGCATGATTTTAAGAATATTGGTTTGGCCTTCGACCCCGGAGCGATCACCCTTGGTGATCACCACCAGATCGTTCTCACGCACCGTACCTCGACGCAGCAGTTCATCAATGACCTCTTCGTTCACCGCATTGGCATCGGTGCCCGCCACATCAAAGCTGACAGGGTAGACCCCACGGTAAAGGGTCACCTTACGCCGGGTACTCACGTGCCGGGTCAGGGCGAAAATGGGAATCCCGGAGCTGATGCGTGACATCCACTGGACAGTCGAACCAGATTCTGTCAAGGCGGCAATGGCCGAGACGCCCAGATGGTTGGCGGTATACATGGCAGCCATGGCAATGGCTTCATCCACCCGACCAAAGACCGAGTCGATGCGGTGGTTGGAGCGGCGCACCTGGGACTGCTTTTCAGCCTCAAGACAGACCCGATCCATTGCCTCAACCACTTTGCATGGGTATTTGCCGGTGGCCGTCTCTGCGGACAACATCACAGCGTCAGTGCCATCGATGACCGCATTGGCCACATCGAACACCTCTGCACGGGTGGGGATGGGGCTGGCGATCATCGACTGCATCATCTGGGTTGCCGTGATCACCACAGAGTTCATGGAACGGGCCAGTTTGATCAGGCGCTTCTGCACCGCAGGCAGTTCGGCATCGCCGATCTCCACCCCAAGATCGCCACGGGCCACCATGATGGCATCGGAGGCCTCGATGATGCCCTCGATATTGTCCAGAGCCTCGGCACGCTCGACCTTGGCCACCAGACCGCCCTCCCCCCCGGCCTCACGCAAGAGGCCACGGGCAATGTTGATATCCTCGGCATCACGTACGAAAGAGACGGCCAGATAGTCTGCCTCGATACTGGCGGCAAACTTGATGTCTTCGCGGTCTTTATCCGTCAGGGCAGGCGCGGAAAGACCACCACCCTGCTTGTTGATGCCCTTGTTATTGGAGAGCTCGCCACCAACCCGTACTTTGCAACGAATCTCCGCGCCATCAACGGCCTCCACCCAAAGCATGATGGCGCCATCATCCAGCACCAGGGTATCGCCACGATCCACATCCTGTACCAGCTGCGGAAAGGTCAGACCGACCCGCTCTTCATCGCCCGCATCCAAGGCGCAATCGGCATCCAGAATAAAGGACTGCCCCTCGGCCAATTGAATCTTGCCCTGCTGGAAACGGCCAATACGGATCTTAGGGCCTTGCAGATCCAGCAATAGTCCCACTTGACGTCCACTGGCACGGGCACGGTCCCGTACCGTTTCAGCCCGCCGACGATGCTCATCATAAGAGCCGTGGGACAGATTGACCCGAACCACATCCACGCCAGCGCGAATGATGCCGTCCAGGACCTGGGGATCGTCGGTAGCCGGCCCCAGGGTTGCCAATATCTTGGTGCGTCTAAGCATAAAGGGTCACAGTCAAAAGGGGACGCATAGCGTCCCCTAGGGTCTCATCAATTAAGCGCTGGCTGCGGCTTCCAACATGGCAACCGCTGGCAGCGTCTTGCCTTCCAGGTATTCCAAAAAGGCACCACCTGCCGTAGAGATATAGGACACCTGATCGTAGATGTCATATTTCTGGATAGCGGCGATGGTGTCGCCACCACCGGCCAGGGAGAAGGCCTCAGAGTTGGCAATAGCCATGGAGATGGTCTTGGTGCCCCCACCAAACTGGTCAAACTCGAAGACGCCCACAGGGCCGTTCCACACGACGGTACCCGCCTTGGCGATGATGTCAGCCAGCTCTTGCGCAGATTTGGGACCGATGTCGAAAATCATATCGTCGTCCGCCACGTCACCCGCATCCTTGAGTACCGCGGGTTCGTTTTCATCAAACTGCTTGCCGCAAACGACGTCGACAGCGATCGGGATATTGGCGCCACGGGCCTTCATTTTTTCCATCAGGGCCTTGGCCGTATCTACCAGGTCCTCTTCACAGAGGGACTTACCGATGTTGAAACCTGCCGCCTTGAGGAAGGTATTGGCAATGCCGCCGCCGACCACCAGCTGGTCCACCTTTTCCGACAGGGCTTCAAGCACCGTCAGCTTGGTGGAGACCTTGGAACCACCAACGATGGCGACCATGGGACGGGCTGGATTGGCCAGGGCCTTGGCCAGATTATCCAGCTCATCGGCCAATAGCAGGCCGGCACAGGCCTGGGGAGCGAACTTGCCAGCACCATGGGTAGAGGCCTGAGCGCGGTGGGCAGTGCCAAAGGCATCCATGACAAAGACATCACAAAGGGAAGCGTACTTCTTCGCCAGCTCTTCATGATCTTTTTTCTCGCCAGCGTTAAAGCGGACATTTTCAAACAACACCACTTCACCATCATCCAGGCTTGGGGCGTTATCCAGGTAGTCTTTGACCAGACGTACCGGCTTGCCCAGCTTGGCGCTCATATCATCGGCAATGGGTTGCATGGAGTTCTCTTCATCCACCGTCCCCTCTTCCGGGCGACCGCGGTGGGACATGACCTGCACCTTGGCACCAGCCTTAACGCAGTGCTCAATAGTAGGCATGGAAGCGGTGATACGGGCATCGGAGGTGACCTTTCCGTCTTTGACGGGCACATTGAGGTCGGCGCGAATGAGTACGCGCTTGCCGGACAGATCGAGATCAGTGAGCTTGGTGAACGCCATGATCAACTCCTAATAAAGAGGTATGCAAAGAAAAAGGAAAGACGTTTTGCCAAACCGGCCTGACATCCATAGGCTCGCTTGGCAAAACGCCATCGCCCGAGGAATTCCCCGGGCGATGACCCATCGCTGGATTAACCGGCGACGACGTTGGCGAAACGCAGCATGTTGCAGGTGTAGCCGTACTCGTTGTCGTACCAGGAGACAACCTTCACAAAAGTGCCGTCCAGCTGGATACCGGCTTCGGCGTCGAAGATGGAGGAATGCTTGTTGCCCCGGAAGTCGGTGGCCACCACCTTCTCATCGGTGTAAGCCAGGGTGTCACCGATACCGGCGCTCTCGGAAGCTGCCTTCATGGCCGCGCAGATCTCCTCGTAGGTGGCATCCTTGTTGAGTTCGACGGTCAGGTCGACCACGGAGACATCGGAGGTGGGTACGCGAAAGGCCATACCCGTCAGCTTGCCGTTCAGCTCAGGCAGCACCACGCCCACAGCCTTGGCCGCACCTGTAGAAGAGGGAATGATGTTTTCCAGGATGCCACGACCACCGCGCCAATCCTTCTTGGAGGGACCATCGACGGTCTTCTGGGTAGCGGTCGCCGCGTGAACGGTGGTCATGAGGCCGCGCTTGATGCCCCAGTTGTCGTTCAGCACCTTGGCAACCGGTGCCAGGCAGTTGGTGGTACAGGAAGCAGCAGAGACGATGGTCTGACCGGCATAGGTTTCGTGGTTCACACCGTAGACGAACATGGGGGTGCCATCTTTGGAGGGCGCAGACATCACCACCTTCTTGGCACCGGCATCGAGGTGCTTCTGGCAGCCTTCGGCGGTCAGGAAGAAGCCGGTGCACTCCAGCACAAGGTCGACGCCGACATCGCCCCAGGCCAGCTTGGCAGGATCGGTTTCGGCGGTGAGGCGAATGTCACGACCATCAACGGTCATTTTGCCGTCAGCGCCGGAGACTTGACCCTTGAAGTTGCCGTGTACAGAGTCGTACTTGAGCATATATGCCAGATAGTCGGCATCCAGCAAGTCGTTGATGGCAACCACTTCAAACTTGTCAGCAAAGTCCTGATAAATCGCACGGAAAGCCATGCGGCCGATGCGGCCAAAACCATTGATACCTACTTTGATAGCCATATTTTCTTTCTCCTAAACTATTGAGATGATCTAGCAATGGATGGGGACGACCGCCGCATCAGGCAGTGACCTCGTTGATGGCCGAAACCACGTTGTCGACTGTAAAGCCAAACTCCTCGAACAGCTGATCGGCGGGAGCGGATTCACCGAAACGGTTGATCCCAATCACCTTGCCATTGAGCCCAACGTACTTGTACCAGCCGTCGGTCACCGCGGCTTCGACCGCAACACGGGCGGTCACGCCAGTGGGCAGTACTGATTCTTTATAGGCCGCATCCTGGGCATCGAAGGCATCGGTGCTGGGCATCGAGACCACGCGCACCTTTTTGCCACTCTGTTCGGCGGCCTTAACGGCCAGCTCCACTTCGGAACCGGTAGCGATGACGATGGCATCCGGTGTACCATCGCAATCCTTCAGCACATAACCACCGCGGGCGATGTTGGCGATCTGCTCATCGGTGCGCGCCATCGGCGTCAGACCCTGACGGGTGAAGATGAGGCAGCTGGGGCCATCCTTGCGCTCAAGGGCAACCT
This sequence comes from Sedimenticolaceae bacterium, assembly GCA_050292235.1. Taxonomy (GTDB): domain Bacteria; phylum Pseudomonadota; class Gammaproteobacteria; order Chromatiales; family Chromatiaceae; genus JBNKLG01. Next base: position 7,059 of record JBNKLG010000003.1, read on the forward strand.
TCCAGGCCATGGCGGTTTCGGTGCCATCGCAGGGACGCCAGTTGCTCATATTGGGGATCATGCGCAGAGTCGGGATCTGCTCGATGGGCTGATGAGTCGGGCCATCTTCACCCAGGCCGATGGAGTCGTGGGTGTAAACAAAGATGGGGTTAATCTTCATCAGCGCCGCCATGCGCAGAGCGTTACGGGCATATTCGGAGAACATGAGGAAGGTCGCACCATAGGGGCGGACACCGCCGTGCAGGGTCATGCCGTTCATGATGGCGGACATGCCAAACTCGCGCACCCCATAGGAGAGGTAGTTGCCGGAGAAGTCCATCGCCTTGCCGTGGCCAGGATTGATGTACTTGGAGGCGCAGTTGAAGGTGTTGTTGGAGGGCGTCAGGTCAGCAGAGCCACCAACGATCTCAGACAGCAGGGGAGCGAAGCCATCCAGGGCGCCCTTGGAATGCTGGCGGGTGGCCTTCTTCTCAGCCTTGACAGCCACTTCTTTGACGAAGGCGCTGGCCTTAGCTTCCCAGTCGGCAGGCAGCTCACCGGCCATGCGGCGCTCGAAGTCCGCTGCCAATTCAGGATGAGCGGCCTTGTAGGCGGCAAACTTGTCGTTCCAGGCCGACTCGGCGCTAGCGCCAGCAGCCTTGGCATCCCAACCGCTGTAGACCTCATCGGGAATCACAAAGGGATCGTGCTTCCAGCCCAGGGCCTCACGGGTGAGTTTGATCTCTTCAGCGCCCAGAGGGGCACCGTGACAATCGTGGCTACCAGCCAGATTAGGGGAGCCGTAACCGATGGTGGTCTTGCAGCAGATCAGCGAGGGCTTGCCGGTCTCGGCCTTGGCCTGCTGAATGGCGGCATCGATGGCGGCGGCATCGTGACCATCAACGCCACGAACCACATGCCAGCCATAGGATTCGAAACGGGCCGGGGTATCGTCGGAGAACCAGCCATCGACCTCACCATCGATGGTGATGCCGTTGTCGTCCCAAAAGGCGACCAGCTTGTTCAGACCCAGGGTACCGGCAAAGGAACAGGCCTCATGGGAGATACCCTCCATCATGCAGCCATCACCGAGGAAGACATAGGTGTTGTGATCCACAATCTCGTGGCCATCGCGGTTGAACTGCTCGGCCAAAATCTTCTCGGCCAGCGCCATGCCCACGCCGTTGGTGATGCCCTGACCCAGGGGGCCAGTGGTGGTTTCGACACCAGGCGCATAACCATATTCCGGATGCCCCGGAGTCTTGGCATGGAGTTGGCGGAAGTTTTTGAGATCATCCATGCTGAGGTCATAGCCGGTCAGATGCAGCAGCGAGTAGATCAACATGGAGCCGTGACCGTTGGAGAGGATGAAGCGGTCGCGATCGGCCCACTTGGGGTTGGCCGGGTTGTGTCTCATGTGGCTGTTCCACAGCACCTCGGCGATATCCGCCATGCCCATGGGCGCGCCAGGATGGCCGGAATTGGCCTGCTGTACGGCATCCATGCTCAGGGCACGAATGGCATTGGCAAGTTCTTTGCGTGAGGACATGTCTGTCTTCCCCCTAGTAGTTATGCTGGAAGTAGCTGAAATCGTTGCCGCATCACTCCGCTCATGGCGGATATTGCCCAGGTCTGTAGGCCGGAGCACCACACCTCTAATCCGGGTAATTCGCCCAACTCAGTTAAGGGGAGGTTATTCTCACCCATCACCCCAAGATGAGCAACAACATCCCCAAATCAGTGCCTATTTGCCTGATATGAAGGGGAAACGGCACCGAAATGGTAAGTCTGAAACGACATCAAGAACAAGTCACCTGTCCTAATACCTCTATAAGTGAAACCCTCGGGCAGGTGAAAGCCCAATGCCGTCAAGGCCTCAGAGGGTCAATCCTCGCGCCATTTGATGGAGCAACCCATACTGGGAATCTGCTCCACCGGACCTTGCCCCGTACGTGCCACCTGCAACATCCCTTCGTAAAGGTCCCGCCGCACATCAGCTGGTGCTGCCTCTTTTCGACTGGCATCCAGGCGTCCCCGGTACTGTAAGGTCAGATCCGCGTTATAACCGAAGAAATCTGGCGTGCAGACGGCACCGTAGGCCTTGGCCACAGCCTGACTCCCATCTAATAGATAGGGGAAGGGGAAATCAAAGTTTTTAGCCACGGCCTGCATCTGCTCGAAGGAATCTTCGGGATACTCGGAGGGATCATTGGACATGATAGCGACAGAATAGATGCCCTCTTCCAGCAGAGCGCGGGTATCGCGCACGATGCGATCCCGAATGGACTGGACGTAGGGACAATGGTTGCAGATGAACATCACCAACACGCCTTTGTCTCCCCGACAATCGGCCAGCGTCCAGTTCTTGCCATCCACGCCCGGCAGATCGAAATCCAAGGCGGGCGCACCAAAATCACACACAGGGGGTTGTAAAGAGACCATGAGTCCATACCTTAAAGTCAGAGACAAATATTGGGCAGCACTTTTTCGAGAGGCTCAACCCTATTAGAATGGTCGATTCTTTTCAACCCACCAGGAACCCAGATTCATGGCCAAAGATTTTATTTTCACCTCTGAGTCCGTTTCCGAGGGCCATCCGGATAAGATGGCAGATCAGATCTCCGACGCCGTTCTCGATGCCATTCTGGCTCAGGATCCCCATGCCCGCGTCGCCTGTGAGACCCTAGTCAAAACCGGCGTGGCCATGATCGCTGGTGAAATCACCACCACCGCCAAGATCGATTTTGAGCCACTGGTGCGTGATGTCATCCTCGGCATTGGCTACAACAGCTCCGATGTGGGTTTCGACGGTGCTACTTGCGCCGTCCTCAATGCCCTGGGTAAGCAGTCACCCGATATCGCCATGGGCGTTGACCGCAGTGCGCCGGAGGATCAGGGGGCCGGTGACCAGGGACTGATGTTTGGTTACGCCACCAATGAGACCGATGCCCTGATGCCCGCCCCGATCCAGTACGCCCATCGTCTGGTGGAGCGTCATACCGAGATTCGCAAAAATAACACCCTGCCCTGGTTGCGTCCCGATGCCAAAAGCCAGGTCACCTTGCGTTATGAAGCGGGTCGCCCGGTGGGCATCGAGGCCGTTGTGCTTTCCACCCAGCACAACCCTGAGATCAGTCAAAAGGATCTGCATGAGGCGGTGATGGAAACCATCCTGCTGCCGGTACTGCCCAAGGCCTGGATGGATGTCTGCCCGAAAGAGAAGATCCACATCAACCCCACCGGCCAGTTCATCATTGGCGGCCCCATGGGGGACTGCGGTTTGACCGGGCGCAAGATCATCGTCGATACCTATGGCGGCATGGCCCGCCACGGTGGTGGCGCCTTCTCTGGCAAAGATCCCTCCAAGGTCGATCGTTCCGCCGCCTATGCCGGCCGCTATGTGGCCAAAAACGTGGTGGCCGCTGGTCTGGCCGATCGCTGTGAGATTCAGGTCTCCTACGCCATTGGCGTGGCCGAGCCGACCTCCATCAGCATCGACACCTTTGGCACCGGTAAGATTGAGGACAGTCGCATCGAGCAACTGGTGCGCCAGCACTTCGATCTGCGTCCCTATGGCTTGGTGAAGATGCTCGATCTCATCCACCCCATGTACCAGCAGACCGCCTCCAACGGCCATTTTGGCCGCACCGCCGAGAGCCTGACCGATGCGCAAGGCAACCGCTTTACCAGCTTCTCCTGGGAGCAGACCGACAAGGCGGAGGCGCTAAAAGCCGACGCTAGCCTTTAACCTACTCAGCTCTGGCCGAGGGGCGCTGCAGCGGATTTTCCGTCAGGCTCGGTCATTGCCTTTCACAATTTGAACGGCGCTCAACACACCTTCAAAACGGAGATAACCAAATGAACGCTGTGTTGAACGACAACTTCACCGACTACAAAATCGCCGACATCAATCTGACCGGTTGGGGTCGCAGAGAGATCGCCATCGCCGAGACCGAGATGCCCGGCCTTATGGCTATCCGCGAAGAGTACGCCCAGAGCCAACCTCTCAAAGGTGCCCGTATTGCCGGCTCCCTGCACATGACCATCCAAACCGCCGTGCTCATTGAGACCCTGACCGCCCTGGGTGCCGAGGTGCGCTGGGCCTCCTGCAACATCTTCTCGACCCAGGATCATGCTGCCGCCGCCATTGCGGCTGGAGGCATCCCGGTGTTTGCGGTCAAGGGTGAAAGCCTGGAGGAGTATTGGGACTACACCCACAAGATCTTTGACTGGCCCGGTGAACAGGCCAACATGATCCTGGATGACGGCGGTGATGCCACCCTGCTACTCCATCTGGGCACCCGTGCCGAGCAGGACCCCCGTGTCATCGCCAACCCCGGCAGCGAGGAGGAGATTGCCCTCTTTGCCGCCATCAAGGCAAAGCTCGCCACCGATCCGACTTGGTACTCCAGCCGCATCCAACTGATCAAGGGCGTGACCGAGGAGACCACCACCGGCGTGCATCGCCTCTATCAGATGGCCGAAAAGGGTGAGCTCAAATTCCCTGCCATCAACGTCAACGACAGTGTCACCAAGTCCAAGTTCGACAACCTTTACGGCTGCCGCGAATCCCTGGTGGATGGTATCAAGCGTGCCACCGATGTGATGGTGGCAGGCAAGATCGCCGTGGTCTGTGGCTATGGCGACGTCGGCAAAGGCTCGGCTCAGGCCCTGCGCGCCCTCTCTGCCCAGGTCTGGATCACGGAAATCGACCCCATTTGTGCCTTGCAGGCCGCCATGGAAGGGTATCGTGTGGTGACCATGGAGGAGGCCGCCCCGCTGGCCGACATCTTCGTCACCTGTACCGGCAACTATCACGTCATCGGCCACGACCACATGACTGCCATGAAGGATCAGGCCATCGTCTGCAACATCGGCCATTTCGATAACGAGATCGACGTTGCTTCCCTGGAAAAATACCAATGGGAGGAGATCAAACCCCAGGTAGATCACATCATCTTCCCCGACGGCAAGCGCATCATTCTGCTGGCCCAAGGTCGCTTGGTGAACCTGGGCTGCGCCACCGGCCACCCCAGCTATGTGATGTCCAGCTCCTTCGCCAACCAGACCATCGCTCAGATCGAGCTCTTTACCCGCACGGACGAGTACCCGGTCGGTGTTTATACCCTGCCCAAGCACCTGGATGAAAAGGTGGCCCGTTTGCAGCTGAGAACCCTCAATGCCAACCTCACCACCCTGAGTCAGCAGCAGGCCGATTACATCGGCGTCCCGTTGGATGGCCCCTATAAGGCCAACCACTACCGCTACTGATGACCACCGGCCCGGCAGAGTCTCTGCCGGGCTATTCAAACCAGGGAAATCACCATGCAACAACCGATCAGCATCGAGTTTTTTCCGCCCAAAACCCAGCCTGGAATGGACAAGCTTCAACGGGCTATGGCGGAGCTTTCCCCCCTTAACCCGGAATACGTCTCAGTCACCTATGGTGCCGGCGGGTCAACCCAAGCAGGCACTTTTGCCGTGGTAGACTGGCTGGTAGACCAAGGCATCGAGGTTGCACCGCACCTCTCCTGTATTGGCTCCAGCCGGACTGAAATCCTTGAAATTTTGCAGCGATATCGTGATCAGGGCATCCAGCGCCTAGTGGCTTTGCGCGGTGACCTGCCCTCTGGATCAGGCCTCGGTGGGCTGGGTGAACTGCGCTATGGCAACGAACTGGTCTCCCTGATTCGTGAAACTCAGAACGATCATTTCAGGATTGAAGTGGCGGCCTACCCCGAGTTTCACCCTCAGGCTCCTTCGGCGGAGGCAGATTTGTTGAATTTCCAGCGCAAAGTCGAGGCAGGGGCTCACGCAGCCATTACCCAGTACTTCTATAACGCCGATGCCTATTTCCACTTTGTACACCGTTGCCGTGATCTGGGACTGACGCTACCTATCGTCCCCGGCATTATGCCCATTACCAATTACAGCCAATTGGCCCGTTTTTCCGATAGCTGTGGGGCAGAGATTCCGCGCTGGCTCCGCAAGCAGCTGGAGGCCTTTGGTGATGACAGCAAACGCATTCGTACATTGGGCACTGAGGTGGTGGCGGATCTCTGCCGTCGTCTTCTCGACGGCGGCGCGCCCGGCCTACATTTCTACGCCATGAACCAATCTGCCCAGGTATTGGCCATCATGGAACGCTTGGGATAGCAAGGTGGTTATGTGGGCAGCGTACGCATTTATACCCAACAGCCCCTTCAAGTCGGAAACAAGATAGGGCTGGAATCCGGCCCGTGTCGCCATCTGATCCAGGTACTGCGACTGCGGCCCGGTGGGACCTTCTCACTGTTTAACGGTGATGGCCATGACTATAGAGTCAAACTCATTGCGACTGATCGCAAAGATTGCCAAGTCCAAATTTTGACCCAAGGCCCCACCGAACCCCCGCCGCCCTTTGAGATCGAATTGGCTATTGGCATCTCCCGTGGAGAGCGAATGGATTTCGCCCTGCAAAAGGCGGTTGAACTGGGTGTCACCCGAATACAGCCACTGGTAACAGAGCGCACCCAAGGCCGTTTGAGCAAAGAGCGCATGGACAAACGCCACCCCCATTGGCAACAAATCGTTTGGAGCGCCTGCGAACAGTCCGGCCGACGCCTCCTGCCCCAACTTGAACCGAGCCGTGAACTGGAAAACTATCTCGAACGATCAGAGCATGATGGCGTCAGTCTGCTGCTACATCCAGATGCAAGTGCCAGCCTGATTGATCTAGCCATACCCCAGAAATCAATACGCCTTCTCAGTGGACCGGAGGGCGGATTCACCAAGAGCGAAGTGGAGCGGGTGTTGTCTATGGGCTTTCAAGGTATCCGGCTTGGCCAGCGTATCCTGCGCACAGAGACTGCGCCACTGGCAGCACTAGCCGCCATCCAGACGCTCTGGGGTGACTTTCGAAACCTTTAGAATAAGAAATCAGGAATTCAGAATCCGATGCACATCCATGGCATCGCGAATCTCTATGGATAGCGCATCAAGATCTGGCACCCAAAAGGCCTCTCCATCCAACTGTCCACTTGCCAAAATGTAATCCGAACTCACCGGTCCGGCTGCAGGCGACAGATTATCCTGATGAACATGCACCAAACGAGGAATCCCAGCTGAAACCAGCCCTAAATAGGGCACCTGCTGAAGCTTCATCCCGTAAAGCGCAACGATACGAGCACGGCGCCCGGGCTCTAACTGGTCGGCAGCCATCAGGGTCTCCCATGACATCAGTGGCAAAGCAACCCAACGCCAATCAACCAAACCCAGAAACCAGTCTGGACCCGCATCAATGGACTCTGGCGGGCGATAATCGATAACCTCTGCAATCAAAGAGTGGGGCAACAGAACTCGCCCACCCCGTAAGGGGATGAGCATACAACGGACCCACTCTTCATTCTCCGTCCGTTCAAGCAGCACCGAATCCATCATGATGCCCCTCCTGGTAACAGAGAACGAATGCTCTCAAGCAATTGGGCCTCCTGATAGGGCTTGCCCAAATAGATATTCACACCTAAATCCAGCGCGTGCTGACGGTGTTTTTCACCAGATCGGGAGGTAATCATAATGATAGGGATGCGACGCAACTCCGGATCGTTTCTGATGTGCTGGGTCAGTTCATAGCCATCCATGCGGGGCATTTCCACATCCAGCAACATCACATGTGGTATGGTCTCCTGCAACACAGCAATGGCATCCACACCATCCTTTGCGGTAACCACATTCATATTGTTTCTATCCAGCAAACGACTGGTAACCTTACGCACCGTTATCGAATCATCCACCACCATAATGGTTGGTTTCTCAATGACCTTGGCAACTTCTGGCTTGGTCGCCAAGCGATCTTGGTGCAGACTGGATAGGCGCACCAGACCCGCCACATCCAGAATCAATGCCACCCGGCCATCCCCAAGGATGGTGCCGCCAGTAATCCAACGCACAGTACCCAGTTGTCGTCCTACGGGTTTCACCACAATTTCACGACTACCCAACATCTGGTCAACCTGGATCGCCATCCGCTGCTCACCATGGCGCACCAACAACAAGGGATACCAACGAAGGTGCTCTGACAGGAAATCAGAATCAGGGGTGACGAACCCCAGCATTTCTCCCAAATACTGCACCCGATAATCATTACCTGCGTAGGTCACATGATCTTTCTCACCACGATAACAAGCTGATAAATCGGCCTGGGGTAAGCGCATCACCCCTTCAATGCTGGCATGGGGAATAGCAAAAACATCATCCAGAACCCGCACCAAAAGGGCCTCAGACAAAGAAAGTGCCAGTGGCAGGCGAATATCAAACCGCGTCCCTTGGCCGCTTTTGGATTGTATGCCCAGGGTACCACCCAGTTGTTTCACCTCGCTGGCCACCACATCCATGCCAACGCCACGGCCCGCCACCTGCGTGACCTGAGCAGCCGTGGTAAAGCCAGGCTCTAGCAAAAACTGGATCAGGTCATTATCAGAAAGCTGCGCTGACTCATTCATCAAGCCACGCTCCAGAGCGCGACGGCGCACCGCTTCCAGATTAATGCCAGCACCATCATCAATGATCGAAATCTGAATATCTTTGCCTTCTCGGGCCAATCCCAAACGAATCTTTCCCGTTGGCAGTTTGCCTGCTTGGATACGCTGCTCCGCTGGCTCGATACCATGGGCAATAGCATTGCGGAGAATATGTTCCAAAGGCGCAGTGATACGATCCAGTACCGTGCGGTCGAGTTCGGTCCTCTCGCCATCTACCTCCAATATGGCGTCTTTGCCCAAAGAGCCCGCTGTCTGTCGCACCAAACGCTTCAGCTTAGTGGTGGTCTGGGCAAAGGAGATCATTCGAGTATGCAGGAGTCCTTCCTGCAGATCCTGCGCCAAACGCGACTGTTGTAACAACAGGGTCCCGGTGGTGCGATTGGTCTCGCTGATGGACTCCCTAAGACTGAGCAGATCGTTTACCGTTTCTGCCAAACTGCGGGATACCTGCTGAATGGTCGAAAAACGATCCAGCTCCAGGGGATCAAAACCGACATTATCAGCCACCCCAGGATGCCGATCCCCCTCATCAGCACGGACATAGCGATAGAGAATCTGGGCTTCAGTCTCCATCTCCAGTTGGCGCAATTGCCCACGTAGACGTTCTACAGTCTGGCCCAATTCCATCAGGTTGAAATCAATATCACTGGCCTGCTGATCTAATCGGGTCCGATAAATATTGATTTCACCGATATGGTTAACCATCCGATCAAGCTGATCGGCTCTGACTCGTACAATTTCGCGTTTGAGTTTGGAGGTTGCTGAGCCAGTCTTTTCCATAACAACAGCATCCATCGGAGCAGATTTTGCCGCTATGGAGGAATCGTCGAACTCTCCCTCATCAACCGAAGGTTCAAGCTTAGTATCAAAGCGTGAGTCTGGCTCAAAATCCGTTTCAAACTTTGAGTCGGACTCGAAATCCGCCTCAAATTTGGAATCAGGATCAAAATCGGTCGTAAAGCGCGACTCCACACTCGAATCAGCATCGAACTCTGATGCTGCTATCGGGGGCTCAGGCTCAACAGAGCCTTCCAGATCAGTCGCCGGCTCCACTTCATCTGGGGGGGGAGGTTCCTTTACATCACTTAGGCTTCCCTGCCATTTGTGCTCCCCCCGTTTCGCGCCCTCCAAGGCTTGTATCCATCGTCGACTGGGAGGGACCCTGCCACTTTTCCCTAATGTTTCTATCTGTAACATAAGGTGATCAGCCACCTGCCTGGCCAAAGCCAGCACCTCCTCGCCCAGCTCCAGCTTTCCTTGCTCTATCTCCATAAAAAAGGATTCGTAAGCATGACTCAGATCACCAATCTGCATCACGCCTGCCAAACGGGAAGAGCCTTTTAGGGTATGAAGTACCCGTTTCAGTCCGCCTAATTCATCGGTACCATCAGGCCTGGCCATCCATTCCTGCAATGAGCCTTCCATAGATTCGGACAACTCCTGAGCTTCCTCGAGGAATATCTCCAGAGTTTCCTGGTCTTCGCCCTCAATATCTTCAAGGGCGGTATCATCAGTGGTAGTGGTTTCGGACATGGAACTGGACTCCAATACATGCACGCGGCCAGATGCTGGCGAAGGCGCATCCTGCGCCGAGTTCGAAGTGGTGGTTTCGTTTTCGTTGGATTTACGGAACTCAGTAATAGCGGTATGTTCCGCCTCTAGCGCAGACTGCCGTGACTGGAGTTCGACCAACGTCTCCCGCCAGTCCGGTAATCCTGCACCAATCACATTGATGGCACCCAGCATCTCTGCCAGACCAACTCGACTTGCCTGTAATAATTCCAAATCAGGTGTTTGCAAACTCAAACCACGATCTCGCATGGCCAAACAGAAGCTGGCAGCAGCGCCTGTCAGACGAGCCATGGGCAACACCTTATTTTTGTTGGCCAATGCAGTTAGCTGGCCAAGGGGTCTCAGCAACTCATTTTGCACCAAAGGATCAGGCTCACTCTGGACCTGTTCCAAGAAACTGGCTACCTGATCCAACCACCCCTGAGCTTGAGATATGAATTCAGCTTGGGCATCAACAGGCATCTCTATAGGGGCCTTTGGTTGAGCTCTATCATTCAGAGCATCATCAACTGCCTGCAATTCCGCGGCATCAAACTCCAATCTGCCTTTGGAACCCTGGGCCTGGGCATCATCCTCTCCCCAGTAAGTCGGAGCCCCAGCACTCATCTGCTCTTCTGGCTCATCCGTATCAAGTTTTGGCTCAACCCAGTCTTCTGGCAACTCCAGGGTTATCTCATCGTCAGGTTCAGCCCCATCAGCCAATACGCTGGCGCGTTGAATCAGTCTTTCACAAACTGATGATGGCGCCTCACCTTTTAACTCGGCCTGAACCAAATCCGGTAATTGAACCAATGCCGCCTGTAGCAATTGGTCAAGCGAATCATTTGGCCTCAAACCACCTTCAATCACCTTATTCAGTAGATTTTCCAGCGCCCAGGAGAAATCACCAATTCTCTCCAAACCAACCAAACGGCTGCTGCCCTTCAGGGTGTGAAACGAACGGCGAATGCGGGTCAGCGCCTCTTGGTCATTCTTATTGGCAATCCATTGAGGGGCTAATTCCTGGATAACCACCAACTCCTCAAGGGCCTCTTCTTGAAATATTTCCAGAATTTCGCTGTCCTGCTCTCCGGTCGGCTGATCTATCCTGACCGGCCCCCCCGCTTCTGCCTCTTTGTCAGATGCTCCAAATAGTGAGAGTGGGGATTCAACAGGATCCAGTGTGGAAACCTCTACTTCAGAGGTATCAGCCTGATCATCTGAAGGCGGGTTCTGAAAAAGGCTTTCATCGATTTGTCCAGACTCAGTATCTGACTCCTTGGGCACAGCCTCAAGCTCAATCTCCTCTTCGACCGCCTCATCCTGAGAAATCACTGCCTCCAAAACAACAGCAGTGGGTACAAATTCTGATTCGACAGAAAGTTCCGGCAACTCTACTGGAGCCAGCTGCCTCAGATCCTGCATGGCTTGCCGAGCGTGGCCGATGATTTTTTCCTCCAATCCCAAATCCTGAAGAATGGATTCCATAAGATATTCCATACTGGCAATACCATCCGCCATTCGGTTCAGCTCTTCGCCCTGAGGCACTCCTTCAACTAACAACCGGTGCTCAATATAATCCCGAATCGACTGGGTGAGAGCCGCCACTGAATTCATACGCGCCACGACCAGAACGTTGGTGGTCATGGATAGACGATCCATCGGCGAGTTCAATACAGTCTTATCGGTGTCATCAGACAGAAATGCTTCTATGCCAACACGCACCTGAACCAATTCTTCCAGACACTCTCTGACCACAGCCAATAACATCGGATCACGGGCAGGGATCAGCTGCTTTTGCCGTTGAACCTGATTCCCACTGGCATAGCTGAGACTGGTTACTGCAGACTCAACCGCCAACACTCGCTCTGCCAAATCCAAGAGCTTCGGATCGTCCGGAGGGGCATCTGTCTGCCAACTGGCCACCTCGGCAGCGGTTTTTTTCAGCTGCTGACGCTCATCTCCCAGCCCTAACATACCCAAAGTATCCGCCAGCTTACCCAGATCCTGAGCAATTGCAGTCACATCGGAGGACTCTTCCCGTAAAAAATCGTCAACCCCTTCCTTAATCCGGGCCAGATCTTCCTGTACAGCCTGGGATACTGAGTCCATCAACCCCTGACTCAACCCAGCAGATTCCGCACCTTCCTCAACGGGTGCCAGCATAGTCAGTTCAAAATGTTCCCGAATTGCTAAAGCACGCGCCTCACCTTCTGAAGTGGACTGAGAAACATAGAACAAGAGATTTTTAAACAATTCGGTGTGCGGCGTCTCCGCCACAGTGCCTTCACCCTGTTCAATGACCCGTTTGATTTCCTGATCCACCCGGGCCATAAGGCGTTTGATCGCCACCGTGGATTCCAGCCCTCCCAGCAAAATCGCTTCCAGCATGGCAGCTGCTGACTGAAACAGCCATCGTACCAAAGAGAGACCCGCGGCTTCAGACAGCTCGTCAAACACCTGTCTAACCTGTCGAATCCCATCCGTTGGCGGTGACTGGCGGAACCACATCAGCAAGCTACGATGGAATTGCGGACGCAGGCGACGCGCCAAGAGAGGCAGTGACCCATTCGCCTCAGCCTTTGGATCGTGCAACTGTAGCAACTGCTGCTCAAGATCAGGACCAAAAAGCGACAGCTCGGTCACCAGGGGCGCATCACGGCAAGCGCGTAAGTCGTTAAGTCGAGCCAGCTGATTGAGTGGGGAATCCAGGGAGCCACTCTGGATACGATCCAGCTCTTCAGGCACCCGAGCCAGAGCGAGCATCAAGGCCTCTGCCGCTTCAGCCTCACGGGAGAGCTCATGACGTCCTAACGCCTGAACCAGAATGCCGATCTCCTCCACCAGCATAGCCACGCCAAACAACTGCAAAAGCTGGAGGGTATTGAAGAGCTGATGCAGAAATCCACCACAGGCTTCGATCTGAGCTTGGGCTTCAGAATCGAGGGTGAACTCCTCTAGCGCCTCCTGCGCACGATGCACCAATCCATCAAGATCGGCACGTATCCATTTGATGTAGCTCTCGTTGAGTGTGGCCATTCAGTCACTCTTAGTCAGGCAAACGGAAGCCGTCTACTGAGCTTTGCAACTGATTGGCAATCTCTACCAGAGCCCCGATGGAGAGTGAGGTCTGATTCGTACCTTCTGAGGTCTGGCGAGAAATGTTTTCTACCTCGATCATTCCGTTGTTGATTTCGTTTGCCATGGCGGACTGAATTTTGGCCACCTTGGCAATCTGATGGGTACTTTTGGCCAAATATTTGGATACGGTCTCGATCTCACCCAACGCATCACCAGATTTCTCCGCCAGCGAGGCCATTTTCACCACTCCAGAGGTGGTGGTTTCCATGGAACTAACCGCCTCGTTAGTATCTGTTTGGATAGTTCGCACCAGGGCCTCAATCTGCTTGGTCGCTTTACCGGAACGTTCAGCCAGGCGCTGTACTTCGTCAGCAACCACCGCAAAACCGCGACCTGCTTCACCTGCCATGGCAGCTTGCATGGCCGCGTTCAATGCCAGGATATTGGTTTGGTCAGCGATATCGTCGATCAGTTCCACGATATCACCGATTTCCTGGGAGCTTTCACCCAGTCGCTTAATACGTTTTGCTGTATCTTGAATCTGTTCCCGAATGCCATCCATACCAGAAATTGTGTTTCGCACCGAGGCGGTACCATTGGCTGCCACCTCCACCGAACGGCGAGCCACCTCTGCTGACTGGGCCGCTTCCTTGGACATAGAGTCGGCAGAACCGGACATCTGATGGATAGACTCTGACAGACCTTTGATTTGACCCACCTGATGATCACTGGCCGAGGTCAGTCTGGCCGCCGTATCCTGACTCTCTTTGGCAAAGGTAGACACCAAACCAACAGTTTCGTTGATGCGCGTCACCAGGGTACGCAAGGCCTCTACAGCGTAGTTAATGGCGTCTGCAATGGCATCGGTGAAGTCACCGTTGATTTGTGCTTCCACAGTGAGGTCGCCATCCGCCAAGCCCTCCATCTCCTCCAGCAGGCGCATAATGGCCTCCTGGTTACGGCTTTCAATGTCCTTGGCAGATTGCACATTGACTTCAGGTTTTCTCAATAGCAACAAACCAGAGATGATCATCAAAACCAAAACGCCTCCTGCCAGCATCAGCAAGGTCGGCATGCTCAGCAATCCACCGGCGGCCTGCCCTTTTTTTGCAGCCAGGCTATTGGCCAAACGGGTCAACTCCTCGGCTGCAACCGCCACAGCATCTGCTGAAGTCCGTACAGCAGGTTCAGGTTCTTGGGCATACCCGGGGAAATCTTGCTGGAGCAAGATCAGATCCAACTGTTCCCGCAGCTTATCCCACGCCGCCCCCAAAGTTTCTCTCCCTTCGGGGTCCGAGTCAGCGACAGCTTGACGTAGTTTACCCACTGCTGTTTCCAGCTCGCCCCTCAGATTCGTCAACTGAGTGGCCCGATCCACATTCATGCCACTAAAAAGCACTTCAAGGGACAATTTCGCCGAAGACTGCGCCAGCACGGGTACTGAAGTGCCTTGCCCTCCCGCAAAGCCCTGGGGAGAAATGGAAAGAAATACCCAAACAAAAACGGCCAACACAATGAGGGCAAGCCCAACAAAAACCTTGGCCATGGGATTTCGGCCAGATCCTTTCTTCTTCTGCGATAGTGACATCTCGCTCCCCGTGTTTAAAGGTGCTCAATAAAACTCAATATTCTCGACGCACAAACCAACAACAACGCCTTCATATACGCTCAATCACCCCTGTTCCAATAGTTAAGGATCTACGCGCCAATCCAAGATCAAGACGCAAAACACCCAACACTATTAGTGCCTCTCCTCAATAGTGGCAGAATGACATGCTAGGCAGCAGCCACCTGAAATTCAGCATTTTCAAGTAAACGGCGCATCCCGAAAACAGGCCACGTCACACCTTCTGCTACAAAAACGCCACTGACATAGTCTCGAATGCCAGCCTCAAAGCCATCCGCAACTTGCATCTCATCCAAAGACCAGCGCTGCTTTCCTAAGACGTTCGCAACCAATAACCCCGCACTGATACCCTGCCCTTTCAGCACCAATATGCGGCTACGGCGCCCTATTACCAGAGGATCAACGCCAAGATAGGCTTGCAAATCGATCACCGGCAATAAATTGCCACGAACATTGGCCACGCCACGCACCCAAGACTTTACCCCGGGAACGCGAGTGATATGCGGAACATGGTCGAGTATTTCATCCACCTCATCCAAAGGCGCTAAAAAATGCCATTTGTCCACATGAAAAACGAACCCCTCCCAGTTTCGAGTGGAATCTTGCTGCTGAGGCAAACTTAAATCAGAAGCTACCGCACGCGCGTCCAAACTGCGCAAAGCAGCCAGAATGCCTTCCACCGAATCCGAGGAGTTCACTAAAAATTATCCCAGTATTCTTTCGACCATCGCCAGCAACTCTTTCTTGCTAGCGGGTTTAACCAAATAATCACGGGCGCCCTGACGAATACCCCAGGCCTTGTCCACAGCTTGATCCTTGGTACTGTATATGACCACCGGAACCTTCGAGGTCTCAGCCTGCTGACTCAATTTACGAGTTGCTTGAAAGCCATTTAATCCCGGCATTACCACGTCCATCAGTATGAGATCCGGGGGACGAGAAACGGCAATTTCAAGCCCCCTTTCTCCGGAATCGGCTGTCTCCACTTGATGGCCTGCGCCCTCAAGAATTTTTCGCGCAACATGCTGCTCAGTAGGAGAGTCATCAATAATTAAAATTCGCGCCATAGTCTGGATGTCTCAGAATAAAAAAATCAAGCAAGGCTTCATGCTGCCTTGTCAAAAAACTGCTTCACCGTTCCCAGCAACTCCTCACGAGTAAAAGGTTTTGTCAAGTACTGCTCAGAGCCCACAATACGACCCCGCGCCCGATCAAACAAACCATCCTTACTCGACAACATCACTACAGGGGTTTTCTGGAAATGGGGATTATTTTTTATCAATGCACAGGTTTGGTAGCCATCCAATCGGGGCATCATGATATCCACAAAAATCAGGTCTGGCTGATGATCCACGATTTGGGACAAAGCCTCAAAACCATCCACAGCAGAAAACACGACGCAGCCCGCCTTCTCAAGCAAGGTTTCGGCTGTACGCCGAATGGTCTTACTATCATCAATAATCATTACTTTGAACCCGGCAAATTCGGCGTTCTCTACCTCGGACACGTCCGCCTCCTGAGTTAGTGTCTAGGTTGTTCAACCCAACATGTTGTCAAAACATAGGTAATAATAAACCCGGTTTCAACCACCAAACCAAAAACCCATGCCAAATATCAAAAAAAAATCGTCTTTCCCCCCGCCCTTTGATCCAGGAAATGGGGGCGAAGCCCGATGACCATTCACCTCGGCGTGGTCATGGACCCCATCACAGATATCAAGCCCCACAAGGATAGCACCTTTGCCATGCTGCTGGAGGCTCAACAGCGTGGATGGCAGATCAGTTACCTGGAAATCAGCGATTTAAGTCTGCGAAATGGTCTTAGCTTTGGCAACGCTCATAGCATAGAGGTTTTTGATCAAAATCAAAATTGGTTTCAGCTAGGCGCTTGCCGCACAATGCACCTAGGTGATCTGGACGTCATTCTCATGCGCAAAGATCCCCCATTCGACCAGGAATACCTCTACGCCACCCAACTGCTTGAATTGGCAGAAAATGCTGGCTGCTTAGTCGTTAACCGACCACAAAGCCTTCGCGACTACAATGAAAAACTGGTTATTGCCCATTTCCCCAAGCTGACACCACCAACCTTGGTCAGTTGCAACCCCCCTGTGTTCAGGGATTTCCTCCAGGAGCAGGGCGACATCATCCTCAAGCCCCTGGATGCCATGGGCGGCGCTGCCATCTTCCGTCTGCGACCGGAAGACCCCAATATCGGCGTTGTACTGGAACAACTGACTGACCATGGGCAACGTCATATCATGGCGCAGCGATACCTGCCCGAAATCGCCCAGGGAGACAAACGCATCCTCATGATCGCAGGCCAACCCGTGCCTTATGCCCTAGCCCGAATACCCGCTCCGGGGGAAACCCGTGGCAACTTGGCCGCAGGTGGCCATGGTGTACCTCAACCCTTACAGAAAGCAGACTGGCATATTGCCGAGACCGTCGGACCAATGCTACGAGAACAGGGGGTTCTTTTTGCCGGATTGGATGTAATTGGCGACAAACTCACAGAGATCAACATTACTAGCCCGACCTGTATTCGCGAATTGGATGCAGCCTATGGCCTCAACATTGCCGGTCAATTGTTTGATGCCATTGCTGCGAGGCTAGCCCCATGAGGTGGTACATCACTTTTGCTTTCCTATCCCTGACATTGATAAGTGGATGCAGCAGTGAAGCTCAGCCCGTGCACAATGCTCGCATCCTGGCATTTGGCACACTCATTGATGTCAGCATCGTCGGAGAGCCCCCCGGTAAGGCTGAGGCTGCGGTCTCCCAACTGGAGCAGGAATTTCAGCGCATGCATCAGGAGTGGCATGCCTGGGATGAGGGGCCAGTACAACACATGAATACCCAGCTACAAAAGGGGAAATCCATTGAGGTACCTGCACCTGTACTGCCTTTGCTTAAGCTATCCATTCCGCTTGCCGAGCAATCTGAGCAGCTGTTTAACCCTGCCATCGGCCATTTGATTGCACGTTGGGGATTCCAAGGCCGCCAAGGCAGTTGCGACACACTTCCCAACAAAGAGACCATCGCTCGACTGCTCCACCAAAATCCAACCATGGACGATCTGGTTTTTGAAAATAAAAATGGACTTTTGCGTTCAACCAATCCCGCTGTCAAACTGGATTTTGGCGCTGTCGGCAAGGGCTATGGCATTGATCAGGCCATGGATATCTTGCAGAAATTGGGCATCCACAACGCTTTGATCAATGCTGGGGGGGATCTGCGAGCCATTGGTTCACATGGCGGACGACCCTGGCGAATCGCCATCCGTCACCCCGGAGGTGGCGTCTTCGGTTTTGTCGAGGTCTCAGGTGACGAATCTGTTTTCACCTCCGGCAACTATGAACGCAATTACATCTGCAATGGCCAACGTTATCACCACATCATCGACCCTCGCAGCGGCTATCCCGCCAGAGGTACAGATTCGGTAACAGTGATCCATCATAATGCCGCCATTGCTGATGCTGCTGCCACCGCTCTCTTTATTGCCGGCCCTAAAGACTGGCAGCGCATCGCGCAACAGATGGGCATTTCCCAGGTTGCCCTACTGGATGATCAGGGCACGTTACACTTGAGCCCAAAAATGGCTAAGCGTTTACAACTTCTAAATAAATCCATCAAGGTTGAAGTCAGTCAACCTGACGATGCCAAGCAACCATAACCGCGACGCCACCAGCAATTAATTGGAAACCAGCGCTAAACGCTTCATACCAAGCCCGCGAGCAGGGATAATACCTCTTATGGACGCAACCCAATCTGAAACCGACCGCTTTGCCCTAACCCTGTTCGTTGCTTTAGCTCTGCACACTATCCTGCTTGGCATCAGTTTCAAGTTTCAGGATCCTGGCCAACGACCACGCGAAACAGCATTAGAGGTCACCATTGTGCGTCACCCAAGGGCAGAAAAAGCGCCCGAGGAGGCCGATTTCCTAGCCCAAGTCAGCCAAGAGGGCGGCGGCAACCAAAAAAAGGTTGCCAAACCCACAACGGAACTCACCCCCCCGACCATCAACCCCGCCACCCAGAAAAAGACTTTCCAAGAAAGTGCTGGCAACCCCGTGCCCGCCAAAGTTGAACATCGACAAATAGAAGCCAAAACTTCCCAAAAGAAAACCACCAACCAGCATAGGCTCATCAAAAAACCCAAACGTAGAGGCCGTGTTGCTGATCTGCTGGCCTCACAGAGCCAGGAAATCCAACGCCTTACTGCTGAACTGGATACCAAGCAACTCAATTACGCCAAAAGGCCCCGTCGAAAACACGTCAGCGCCGCCACCAAAGAGTATCAATATGCTGCCTACCTGCAGGCCTGGCGGCGTAAAATCGAGCAAGTTGGAACGCTCCATTTCCCCGATGAGGCCCGCCGTAAACATCTTTACGGCAATCTGGTACTTCTCGTCAGTCTGAATGCGGATGGAACCATCCATGAAATTAGCCTAAGCCGCTCCTCTGGACACAAGGTACTGGACGACGCCGCCATCCGCATCGTACGCCTGGCCGCACCCTTCGCACCTTTTCCAAAGCAGATTGCTGAAAAAGTCGATATCTTAGACATCACTCGCACCTGGCAGTTTGTGGGCGGTAACTCACTCTTTATGAAGTAATGACCATGACATCCAGCCTCCACTTCCCCTCGCTACGAGATCACTTTCTCATCGCCATGCCAGGTCTCAAAGACCCAAACTTTTCGCGAACCCTCACTTATCTCTGCGATCATTCAGAGGAAGGTGCCATGGGCATTATCATTAACCGACCCAGCGATCTCATCATGGGTAACATTCTCGATCAGCTCTCTTTCCCGACCGAAAGTGAGACCATCTATCAGAGCCCTGTCTTTCACGGTGGCCCAGTGCAACCAGAGCGTGGTTTTGTCATTCATAACGACAACAGCATCTGGGATTCCACCTTAACGGTGGTATCGGGCATCAGTGTCACTACCTCAAAAGACATTCTTGAAGCCATCGCCCAAATGAGAGGTCCAGAAAAGATGCTCATGGCCTTGGGTTATGCCAGCTGGGGTGCCGGTCAGCTAGAACAAGAACTGGCCGATAACGCCTGGCTCAGCGGGCCGGGAGAGACACAAATCCTGTTTGATACCCCGGCAGATCGTCGCCTTGAGATCGCCGCCCTCCATCTGGGCATTGATCTGAACCTCATCTCGACCGATGCAGGCCATGCCTAACCCCAAAAGCAGCGGCCTTTGACAAAGATGCTGGTTCTGGGCTTTGATTATGGCCATCGTAAGATTGGGGTTGCCAGCGGGCAGACCCTGACGACCCAAGCTTCGCCTTTAACAACCCTGGCCATGGTGCAGCAGCGCCCAGACTGGGATGCCATCGAACAGCTCATCGCGGAATGGTTGCCGCAACGGCTCCTGGTTGGTTTACCATTGAATATGGATGATAGCGACACCCACCTGACACCACGGGTTCGACGCTTCGCTCGCCAACTGAACGGCCGCTTCTATTTACCAGTCGAACTGGTCGATGAGCGTTTGAGCACCAGGGAAGCCCGCTCGAATTTTGGCAAAAAAGTAAAAGGCCGGGGATTGGACGCCTATGCCGCTAAAATCATCATTGAAACCTGGCTTGAGTCCTATGACCCACAAACCCCGTCTTCTGAACCAAACTGAGGTCGAAGCCCTGATCAGCCAGTTGGCTGACAAACTCCGTAATCACCTCGAACAGTCCGGCATCCAAGCACCACTCATGATCGGCATCCACACCGGTGGCGCCTGGGTAGCACAGCGCCTGCATCAAACCCTGGAACTGCCAGAGCCACTGGGCATCCTGGACATCAGCTTCTATCGTGATGATTTCACCCGCATCGGCATGAACCCCAAAGTTCAGCCATCAGAGATGCCCTTCTCGGTTGAAAACCGCCATGTCATCCTGGTGGATGATGTTTTGCAAAGTGGCCGCACCATCCGAGCTGCCATGAATGAGGTCTTTGACTTCGGCAGACCCACCAGTATCAGCCTGGCCGTCCTGGTTGTTCGAAGCGGCCGTGAGCTACCCATTGAGCCGCAAGCCTCGGCTCTTCATCTGGACGATCCAGATCAACCTGTGACCCTCACCGGGCCAGAACCGTTGAGCCTGATCATTGGCCCAACAAAACATGAAGCACGGGCAGCAGCCAACTCATGAACGCCTTAAATCAACTGGACGAAAACGGTCGCCTGCGCCACCTGTTGACCCTTGATGGTCTCAGCCAGACATTGCTGACCGAGATTCTTGATACAGCAGAATCCTTCGCCAGCGTTGGCACCCGGACCGTCAAGAAAGTGCCTCTGTTGCGCGGCAAGGTGATTGCCAATCTGTTTTTTGAAAACAGTACCCGTACTCGCACCACCTTTGAACTGGCAGCCAAACGGCTATCCGCCGACGTACTCAATCTAAACATCAGCACCTCGGCCACCAGCAAGGGGGAAACCCTACTCGACACCCTGCGTAATCTTGAGGCCATGCAGGTTGACATGTTTGTGGTACGCCACGAACAAAGTGGCGCAGCCCACTTCATTGCCGAACATGCCGCCCCCCATGTCAGCGTCATCAATGCTGGAGATGGCCGTCACGCCCATCCCACCCAGGCCCTGCTGGACATGTTCACCATCCGCCGCCATAAGCCGGATTTCAGCCGCATCAAAGTAGCCATTATTGGTGACGTTCTGCACTCACGGGTGGCCCGGTCTCAGATTCAGGCCCTTAATACCCTGGGCGCAGCGGAAGTACGAGTCATTGCTCCCGGCCCCTTGATGCCTCACGACATTCGAAAACTTGGCGTTCATCCTTTTCACAACGCTGACGAAGGCATCCAGGATGTTGACGTCATCATCATGTTGAGATTGCAACGTGAACGCATGCAGGGAGCGTTTCTGCCCAGTGAACAGGAATACTTCCGCCTCTTTGGTCTGACCCAGGAGCGCCTGATCCGGGCTCACCCTGAAGCCATTATCATGCATCCAGGCCCCATGAACCGAGGGGTTGAGGTCGAGTCCGAAGTCGCCGACGGCCCCCAGTCTGTCATTCTGGAACAGGTCAATAACGGCATCGGCGTCCGCATGGCCGTGATGTCTCTTTGTATGCGCACCGAGGAACGCGGAGCCGACTCATGAAGCATACCCAGCGCACCAGCATCATCAATGGCCACCTGATCGATCCCGCCAACCAACGAGATGAGATCACCGACATCTTTATCGCTGATGGAAAAATTCTCGCCATTGGTGAAAAGCCACCTGGCTATGAGGTCGAGTACGTCATTGATGCCGAAAATGCCATTGTCTGTCCTGGCCTGGTCGATCTCAATGCCCATTTGCGTGAGCCCGGCCAAGAACACAAAGCCAACATTGCCAGCGAAACTGAAGCCGCTGCCTGTGGCGGGATCACCACCCTCTGCTGCGCTCCAGACACAGACCCCGTCATCGACACCCCCGCCGTTCTGGAACTGATTCGTCGCCGCGCCAAACAAAGCGGTAAAGCCAAAATATTACCCATCGGCGCCCTCACCCAGGAACTGGGGGGCGACATCATCAGCGAAATGGCCGCCCTGCAAGAAGCTGGCTGCATTGCGCTCAGTAACGGCCTGGCGCCATTGAAAAACACCCTAGTTGAGCGACGCGCTCTGGAATATGCCGCCACCTACGGGCTCCTGATCTTTTTGCGCCCGGAAGATCATCATCTGAAAGACAGTGGGTGTGTCCATGAAGGCCCCATGGCCACCCGCCTTGGACTTCCTGGCATACCCGCAGCGGCGGAGGCCGTTGCAGTGGCCAGAGACATCGCCCTGGCCGAACACACAGGAACCCGCATCCACTTCCGCGGCATCTCTACAGCGACCGCAGCACGCATGATTCAACGCGCCCAACACGATGGACTACCCATCAGCGCAGATGTCGCCGCCCACCAGCTCCATCTCACCGAGCAGGATATCGATGGCTTTGACAGCCAGTGTCACGTCTCGCCACCATTACGCAGTCTCGCAGACCGAGAGGCCTTACGCCAGGCTGTTGCAGAAGGCGTGATTGGCGCCATCTGCTCAGATCATCAGCCCCACGAGGATGACGCCAAGCTGGCCCCCTTCCCCAGCACACAACCTGGCATCTCCGCTCTGGAAACCCTGCTGCCACTGACCCTGAAATTGGTGGAAGATGGCCTGCTCGACCTCATGACCGCCATCAGCCGCTTGACTTATGGGCCAGCAAACATCCTGGGCACCTCGGCAGGCCGACTCAGCATTGGAGACAGCGCCGATCTCTGCATCATCAACCCGAATATCCAATGGGTTTTTGATGCCGAGCAAATGGTCAGTGCTGGCCACAACACCCCCTTCCATGGCTGGCCATTCCAAGGCCGGGTTTCCCATACCCTCCTGGACGGCCACCTGATTTACCAACTCAAATCATCATGACCCGAACTCCGAACCGCAACACCATCTTTAATGAGCAGGCAGAAATTCTTGATCACCAGCATCTGGATGGTGACCAACACCTGCTGAGACTGCATGCGCCACTATGCGCTGAGGCAACCCAGGCAGGCCAATTCGTTCACCTTCAGGTCTCGCCATTAAAACCTCTAAGACGCCCTATCTCTCTGATGCGAGTTAACCCCAACGCCGGATGGATAGAACTGCTCTACAAACGCCTGGGAGAAGGCACGACCCTACTGAGCCAGCGCCAAATTGGCGAGCATTTAGACTGCCTTGGCCCCATTGGCCAGGGCTTCCAGCCCGGCCGGCGACGTCCCTTATTATTGGGAGGCGGTGTCGGCATGCCTCCCATGATTGCCCTGGCAGAACAGCTCAAGAGCGAACCCAAGCTCTACCAACCCCTGGCCATGCTGGCCTCAGAGGTTCCTTTCCCCTTCACGCCCAAACCCTCGCAGTTTTTGCTCAAAGAGCTGCCCGCAAACAGCATTGCCGCCATGCCCCTACTGGAAGAATGGGGCATTCCCTCACGACTAGCCAGTCAACAAGGCTATGCCGGATGTTTTGATGGCTTTATCACCGACTTGGCCCGATACTGGCTGGAACGCCAACCCGCTGAAGCTCTTGCCGAGGTGGAGATCTTCGCCTGCGGCCCCCACCCCATGCTGCAAGCCTGTATGCGACTCGCCCAGGCTTTCAAATTGCCTTGCCAAATCTCCATGGAAGAACACATGGCCTGTGGCATTGGCGGTTGTGCCGGCTGCACGATTGCCATAACTCAGAATGAGGGTACCAGCATGAAACGCGTTTGCGTCGATGGCCCGGTTTTCGATGGATATCAGGTATTCCCTCATCTTTAGACTCATACGCAATTCGCAACTGTAAAGACAAAAATGAAGAAGAATACTAGACTATACTTTTGAGCCAATTTGGCCTGAAGCTTAATCTTGGCTTGAGATCAACATCATTAGGAGAGCATCTTATGGCGCTGATAGAATGGACCGACGAACTCAGCGTTGGCGTCGAGGAGATTGATGACCAACACAAAGTGCTGGTCGATCTGATCAATAGTTTAGACGAAGCCATCCATAGCCAAGCAGGCAAGACTGCGTCGGTTGATATTCTCAATCAATTGGTGGAATACACCCGAATTCATTTTGACGCCGAAGAAGCGCTCATGCGCACTGCCAACTATCCAGATTTTGACAAACACAAAGCACAACACGAGGTGTTACTGCAACAAGCCGAGAGCTTGCAACAAAAAATCGCTGGGGGAGCTGGCATCAGTTTTCAGTTGTTGCATTTTCTTAAAACCTGGCTTACACAGCACATTCTTGATACAGACAAACAATACACCCCCCACCTCGTCAGGCATGCCTCACAGTCTCAATTTCCGGCAGAGCAGAAGCGCGGTGCCAAAAAGGGCTGGCTCAGTCGAATATTTCCCTGGTGGCAGGAGACTTGATTTTCCCAAGGCCCCGCCCTGACTTGAATCTTGTGTGTGAAATGGCACCATCCCCTGATAAAGATCATGGAAAAAGTCCCGGTTTTGCTCAAGAATTTAGATGATCTGGGCAATAACGAAACCCTATAGAGGAGACCATCATGGCTTTGATAGAATGGAGCGATGAATTAAGCGTCGGCATTGATGAGATTGATGACCAGCACAAAGTGTTGGTCGGATTGGTCAACAGCATGGACGAAGCCATTCATAGCCATGAGGGCAAAACCGCTTCAGCAGAAATTCTCAACCAACTGGTAGAGTACACACGCATCCACTTTGCTACCGAAGAGAGCCTGATGCGAATTTTCGACTACCCCGATTACGATGAGCATAAGGCGCAACACGAAACCCTATTACAGGAGGCAGGGGACTTACAGAAAAAGGTGGCGGCCGGCGCAGCCATTAGCTTCCAACTGCTACACTTCCTTAAAATGTGGCTAACCCAGCACATCCTAGATTCTGATAAACAATACACAAAGCATTTCGTTGGCCATGGCATCAAATCACAATCCGGCAGTAGCGGTGGACAAAGCTGGTTCAGCCGAATCTGGCCTTGGTGATTGCCCCCCAACAGCGGAGGCGCTCAAACAACTGCGCGAGAGTCTGGTACGAGCGAGAGCACACCCGGATTTCATTTCGGAATTCTATCGCCGTTTTTTTCTCCAACACCCAGAAAGCTTCAAATATTTCCGTAAAACCGATTTGGATCGTCAACGGGAAAAACTAGACTACTCCCTGGGTATCATCCTGCAGTTTCTGGATGACGCTCCAGGGATAGACTTTTATCTCAACTACCTGGGCCATATGCATCAACGCCTACAGATCCCGGAGCAGTTGTTCCACTACTGGAATGATGCCCTGTTAGAAACCCTTGCGGAATGCGACCCGGAATTTCATACCTGCCTGGCTGACAAATGGCGCCACGCCTTGGAATACAGCGTCGGCATTCTGATTAAAGCCATGGCAGATGTCACCAACAAAACCCCGACCTGATTATTTACGTTGCATACTCGAGCAGAACAACATAAAATTCTGCCCCTATTTGATTTGGGACCCATACCATGAAGGCCGAGATTCATCCCGACTACAGTGAAGTCAAGGTAGTTTGCTCCTGCGGCAACAGCCTCACCACACGTTCAACCCTGGGCCAGCCAGAGCTTCAAATTGAAGTTTGTTCTGCTTGTCACCCCTTCTACACCGGTAAGCAGAAGATCGTTGATACCGCTGGTCGCGTCGACAAGTTCCGCAGAAAGTACGCACGCTAACCTGACACCTGCCATCTGGCGACACAAAGGCGCCTCAGGGTGCCTTTTGTATTTCAGGAATGGAATCACCTTGGCTACAATAATGGCCTTCTTTGTCTTACGGGGAATGCCATGTCTGATAGCAGCCATCTTGATCAAGACCTCAATGCCGCAGCGCTGCTTTACCATGCTGAGCCCGTGGCAGGCAAAATTGCCATTGCGATCACCAAACCGGCTCAGACCCAACAGGATCTGTCGTTGGCCTATACGCCAGGTGTAGCCGAACCGGTACGTCATATCGCTGACGACCCGGAAAACGCCTACCGATATACAGCCAAGGGTAATCTGGTGGCCGTGATTACTGATGGTACCGCTGTACTGGGCCTTGGCAATGTGGGCGCTTTGGCGAGCAAACCGGTGATGGAGGGTAAAGGCGTACTGTTCAAACGCTTTGCCGATATTGATGTCTTTGATATTGAGGTCAATGCTGACTCCCCACAAGATTTCATCGACACGGTCATACGCATCGCCCCCACCTTCGGTGGTATCAACCTTGAGGACATTGCTGCCCCCCATTGTTTTGAGATTGAGCAGACCCTGGTGGAACGCCTGGATATTCCGGTATTCCATGATGACCAGCATGGCACAGCCATCATCTCCGCCGCCGGGCTGCTCAACGCGCTATCCCTTCAGGGAAAAACCTTAGAAGATGCCCAACTGGTTGTTTTGGGGGCAGGAGCCGCTGGCGTCGCCATCATCAAGCTGCTCCGCAATCTGGGCGCCAGTGCCGAGAACATCCTGGCCGTTGACCGCATAGGCGTCATCCACGACCAGCGGGACGACCTGACCCCTCACAAGGCGGAAATTGCCGTCACCACGATCAAACGCAGCCTAGCCGATGCCATGAGCGGTGCTGACATCCTCATTGGTGTCTCCGGTCCGGACCTGGTGAGCGCGGAGATGTTGGCCAGCATGGCGCCCAAACCCATCGTTTTTGCCCTTTCCAACCCAATTCCCGAAATTCGCCCCCAAGTCGCCTTAGACACCCGCGACGACATCATCATGGCCACCGGGCGCAGCGACTACCCAAATCAGGTCAATAACGTTCTGGGATTCCCCTTTATTTTCCGTGGTGCTTTAGACGTGCGAGCCTCAGAAATCAACAGCGAGATGCAGATCGCTGCTGTCCATGCTCTGCGCACCCTGGCCCATGAGGAGGTGCCTGAGGAGGTTTTGACTGCCTATGGTCTAGATAACCTAACCTTTGGTCCTGATTACATCATTCCAAAGCCTCTTGATCCCCGACTAAAAGCACGGATCTCCGCTGCTGTCGCCCGTGCTGCCGTGGATTCCGGCATCGCCAAACTGCCCATGCCCAGCTACTGACTTGATCTAGGGCAGACCACCGAAAAAGGCAGTTGCGGTAGAATAGCAGCCGCCTACCTATACACTGACAGATAAAGTGATACCCTACACACCCGCATAACCACGCGGTTATTTGCTGGAGAAAGACTATGAGCAAGCCACCCATTAAGCTTACCGACCCCACCACCGGTACTGAAATGGAGCTGCCCCGACTGGAGGGTACCGAAGGACCGGATGTCCTCGATATTTCCCGTCTCTATCGGGAAACAGGCATGTTCACCTACGACCCCGGCTTTCTGGCCACAGCCAGCTGTAAAAGCGCCATCACTTTTATCAACGGCAATGAAGGCATTCTGCGCTACCGTGGTTACCCCATTGAACAATTGGCCGAACAGAGTGACTATCTGGAAGTCGCCTATCTGCTGCTATACGACAAGTTGCCCAATGCAGATGAATACGCAGCATTTACCCACAGCATCACCCACCACACCATGGTCAATGAGGGATTGATGCGGTTTTTCCAGGGTTTCCGCCACAATGCCCACCCTATGGCCATGATGGTCGGCATTACCGGCTCCCTATCGGCCTTTTATCACGATTCCCTGGATATCAACGACGAAGTCCATCGTGAAATCTGCGCCCAGCGCATGATCGCCAAAATGGGTACCATTGCCGCTGCCACCTACAAGCACAATGTGGGCGAACCCTTTATCTATCCCCGCAACGACCTCTCCTATTGCGGCAATTTTCTCCGCATGATGTTCGCCACCCCATGCGATGACTATGAGGTCGACCCACTGGCAGAGCAAGCGATGAATCTTCTGTTCATCCTCCATGCCGACCACGAGCAGAACGCTTCCACCACCACGGTGCGATTGGCTAGCAGTTCAGGTGCCAATCCCTTTGCCTGTATTGCCGCAGGCATCGCCTCCCTATGGGGACCAGCTCACGGTGGTGCCAATGAGGCAGTCCTCTCTATGCTGGAAGAGATCGGCTCGGTCAGCAATATCGAAAAATTTCTGGAGAAGGCCAAAGACAAAAACGACCCCTTCCGCCTCATGGGATTCGGCCATCGGGTTTACAAAAACTACGATCCACGCGCCAAGATCATTCGCAAAATGTGCCATCAAATCCTGGAAAAGCAGATTGACCGCAGCCCCCTGTTTGAACTGGCCATGCGGCTGGAGGAGATCGCCCTCAAAGACGACTACTTTGTCGAACGCAAGCTCTACCCCAACGTGGATTTCTACTCCGGCATCATCTATCGCGCCCTGGGCATTCCCACCAATATGTTTACCGCCATGTTTGCCATCGCCCGCACTGCTGGCTGGGTCGCACACTGGATGGAAATGATCGGTGATCCCGCCCTGCGTATTGGTCGACCACGTCAGCTCTATACCGGCCACTCATTGCGCGATTTCACCCCCAAAGATCAGCGCACATAAAACTGGTTCCAAGCCTCGGCTATTTGCTGTCGTACACGAAGACCCCATCCCAATCTGCCGCCGGCGGAATCTGGTGGAAGTAGCGGATATGTTCCCGATAGAGCGCAGCCAGTTTGGGCCGAAAATCGCTAAACCCACTCAACCTCTCAAGCAACGCCTCGGCCTCATCCCACTGCTGAGCGCCATATTGATGCAGCATCTTCTGCCAGAGTGACAGCATGGCCTCTTGCTCTGTGGTGAGATCCTTGGCCAGAGCGACGGGCTCATAGATTTTGACAGCGGTCTCTTTGCCCTTGACCCGGATACGATCCAGCTCCAGAAAAACCACATCGGGACTTTCAGCCATGGTGGTTTCGCTCACCACGATGCCCGCCCCATACTGTTTGCTGATGGACTCCAGCCGCGAGCCCAGGTTCACCGCATCCCCCAGCACCGTATAAGCGCGGCGAAACTGGGAGCCCATGTTGCCGACATTCATCTCTCCCGTATTCAGCCCGATGCCCATGTAAAGCTCCGGCCAGCCTCTCTGCTGGAACTTGGCTCGAAGCTCTGCGGCCAGACGCTGCATTTCCATGGCGCCCAGCAACGCCTTGCGGGCATGGCCTGAATCGGCCAGCGGGGCACCCCAAAAGGCCATGATGGCGTCACCGATATATTTGTCGATGGTGCCGCCATGGCGATGGATGGCCTCGGTCATGGGGGTCATGTAGGCATTCATCAGCGCGGACAGCTCCTGGGCCGAGAGGCGTTCCGAGATGCCAGTAAAATTGCGCACATCGCTGAACAGCACGGTCATTTTCCGGTTATCGCCAGCCATGGATATGAGCTCGGGATGGGCTTGTAACTCTTCCACCACCTGCGGCGGAACATACTGGCCGAACAGATCCGCCACCTGTCGTTTGGCCCGGGCCTCGATGAAAAAGCCGTAGATCATGTTGAGCAAATAAAGAGAGAAGATCAGGCCCAGGGGCAGCACCGGGGGAAAATCCAGCTGGGCCTGATACCAGGCGATAAGATTGCCAACCAGAACCGTTGCCATCAAAGCCAGGGCCGTCAGACTGGCCCCAACCGCACCCTGTCGAGGCAACCACAGGGAAAGCGCCAGGCCGATGGCCAAAAGCACACAAAACTCCACCGCCTGGAAATAGGCAGGCTGATGGATAAAGACCCCGTCCAGGATATTGGCCACCGCATTGGCATGTACCTCGACCCCCGGAAAAACCAGCCCCAATGGCGTCGTTCGCAAATCGGAAAGTCCGGCAGCACTGGTGCCGATCAACACAATCCGATCCTTCAACTGCTCAATGGGCACCCGACCATGCAGCACATCGGTTGCCGAATGGTAATCAAAGGTGCGTTTGGGGCCGCGAAAGGAGACCCGCATGGCTGCTTTGAAATCCAGCGGAATGCGTCGATCCTTGATCTGGATGGCTTCGAGAGCGCCATACTGACCCCAGTCATCCCTGACAATAATGGGGTGAATCGGCTGATCGCCCCAATAGGCGCGCACCACCGCTAACGACAAAGACTCATAGACGGCATCCTGCCACTGAGCCAGCATGGGAATACGTCGATAGACCCCATCCGCATCGTAAAGGGGATTGAAATGGCCTCCACTCCATGCGGCCATCTGTAATCCGGGCAGATTGGCCACATAGCCCTTGGCCTGGATCATATCCAGCTGGATCTGGGCAAAGGTGTCGGCCATGAACACCGGGGCTGGCAATGCCCCCGCTTTTTGACCGGCACGGGTATCAAAGTAACAGCCGAGAATGACCCGCTTATCCATCAAAGCCTTGCTCAGAATAGCGTCACGATCCAAACCGGGCTTGAGGGCCTTGCTCAGTTGTTGGAACTGGGAATCTTGTTGCAGCGAGCTGGCCTCCAGCTTTTGCAACACCTCAAGACCACTGCTATCGCCAGGCTCGGGAAAAACGACATCAGCCCCAGCCACCGCCACGTTATAGTGATCAAAAAGCTGGTCGAACAGCTTCGCCACCTTGTCTCGTCGCCAGGGCCAGTGGCCTTCGGCGGATAGGCTGCGCTCATCAATGTCGATGATGGACACCAGAGAATGGGAGGTACCCGGTGCCAGCAGCGCCATCCGGGCATCGTAGGCCCAGTGATCCAGGCGCTCGACAAAAAACAGGCGGAAAAAACCACTGGATTGAATGAGAAAACCCAGGGTAATAAGCAGACCCAGCAGTATGCGCTGCCCGTTGCCTAGCCGGTGTCGAAACCATTTGACCATGGCCCCTAGCATAGCCTGAACCGGCAACCTCATCTGCATCCCGAAAAAGAATTTTGCCCCTTGCCCTTGACTCCGAAAACATCGTCCCTATATTTAGCACTCCCAAGTGACGAGTGCTAACAATCTGACCAAGGTCAAGCAGCCACTCGAACCACTGATTTCTCCGGCATTCCTTTTGGGACCGGTATTGACTGCAATCTGACATCATAGAGGAGCTTTCCTGATGAATATTCGTCCCCTTCACGACCGCGTGGTTGTCCGCCGCATGGAAGAAGAACGCACCAGCCCGGGCGGCATCGTGCTGCCTGACAATGCCCAGGAAAAGCCCATCCAGGGTGAAGTTCTCGCTGTGGGCAACGGCAAAGTCAAAGACAATGGCGACGTTCGTCCACTGGACGTCAAGATCGGAGACAAGGTGTTGTTCGGCAAATATTCCGGCACCGAGGTCAAGATCGGTGGTGAAGAGCTGCTGGTCATGCGCGAAGAAGACATCATGGGCGTGATCGAAGGCTAATCGCCGCTCCCCCCATCCTTCTCCAACCCATTTTATTTAGGAAGCATTAGACATGAGTGCAAAAGAAGTCCGTTTTTCCGAAGACGCCCGCAAAAAGATGTTGAAAGGCGTCAACACCCTCGCCAACGCCGTGAAAGTCACCCTGGGCCCCAAAGGCCGCAACGTGGTGCTGGAAAAGAGCTTTGGCGCCCCCACCGTCACCAAAGACGGTGTCTCCGTGGCCAAAGAGATCGAGCTTTCCGACAAGTTCGAAAACATGGGCGCCCAAATGGTGAAAGAGGTCTCCTCCAAAACCTCCGATGTGGCCGGTGACGGTACCACCACTGCCACCGTACTGGCCCAAGCCATGGTGCGCGAAGGGCTTAAAGCCGTTGCTGCCGGCATGAACCCCATGGATCTCAAACGTGGTATCGACAAATCTGTAGAAGCTGCCGTGGCTGCCCTGCAGGCCATGTCCAAGCCCTGTTCTGACAACAAGGAAATCGCTCAGGTCGGCACCATCTCCGCCAACTCCGACGACTCCATCGGTAGCATCATCGCTGAAGCCATGGAAAAAGTGGGCAAAGAGGGCGTCATCACCGTGGAAGAAGGCTCCTCTCTCCAGAACGAGCTGGACGTGGTAGAAGGCATGCAGTTCGACCGCGGCTATCTTTCCCCCTACTTCGTCAACAACCAGCAGAGCCAGAGCGCCGAGCTGGACGACCCGTTCATCCTGCTGCACGACAAGAAGGTCTCTAACATTCGCGACCTGCTCCCCGTGCTAGAAGCTGTTGCCAAATCCGGCAAACCCCTGTTGATCGTCGCCGAAGATGTGGAAGGCGAAGCCCTGGCCACTCTGGTGGTCAACTCCATGCGCGGTATCGTCAAGGTATGCGCCGTTAAGGCACCGGGCTTCGGTGATCGTCGCAAAGCCATGTTGCAGGACATCGCCGTTCTGACCGGCGCGACTGTCATCTCCGAAGAGGTCGGACTCAGCCTGGAAAAGGCTGGTCTGAACGAACTGGGCACCGCCAAGAAAATCGTCATCAACAAAGACGAAACCACCATCATCGATGGTGCCGGTGCCGAGCAGGACATCAAGGCCCGTTGCGAACAGATCCGCGCTCAGGTGGAAGAGACCAGCTCTGACTACGACCGCGAAAAGCTGCAAGAACGTCTGGCCAAGCTGGCCGGTGGTGTGGCCGTAATCAAGGTCGGTGCCGCCACCGAAGTGGAAATGAAGGAGAAGAAAGCCCGCGTGGAAGACGCCCTGCACGCCACCCGCGCTGCCGTGGAAGAAGGCATCGTTCCCGGTGGTGGTGTTGCCCTGATCCGCTCCCTGGTGGCCCTGGCCGACATCAAGGGTGACAACCACGATCAGGACGTCGGCGTCAGCATTGCCCGTCGTTCCCTGGAAGAGCCCCTGCGTCAGATCGTTTCCAACGCCGGTGACGAGCCTTCCGTCGTACTGAACAAGGTACTCGACGGCCAGGGCAACTTCGGCTACAACGCCGCCAACGGTGAGTATGGTGACATGGTCGCCATGGGTATCCTGGATCCTACCAAGGTCACCCGTTCTGCCGTGCAGAACGCTGCGTCCGTTGCTGGCCTCATGATCACGACCGAATGCATGGTGGCAGAAGAGCCCAAGAAGGATGAGCCAATGGCTGGTGGCGACATGGGTGGCATGGGCGGAATGGGTGGCATGGGCGGCATGATGTAAGCCTCCTGAAAACCCAGGAGTGCCAAGGAGGGCACTCCGCCCTATAAAGGCCCTTTGAGTCTGGCTCATCGGGCCTTTTCTTTTGCAATTCGTTCAATTTTTAGCGAGCACAATCACTATGTCTGAATTTACCAACGTCACCGTGGTCAAAGCGGTTAACAGCTATTTTGGTGGCAAGGTCACTAGCCGTACCCTCAAATTCCAGGATGGTTCCACCCGTACCCTGGGCTTTATGCTGCCAGGTGAATACCAGTTCAACACAGGAGACAAAGAGCTGATGGAAATGCTATCCGGTGAGGTCGAGGTCCTCTTGCCAGGCAGCGAAATCTGGCAAGCGGTCAGCGGTGGCGACTCCTTTGAGGTGCCCGCTAACAGCAGCTTTGGCATCAAGGTACTGACCCCAACCGATTATTGCTGCTCCTTCATCCAATAGAGCTGCCGGGGATTGTTAAGAACAGATGGCGAAGAAAATCATGGTCACTCTACTGATCGCGCCCTTTGCCATCTACCTGGTGCTGCTGGCCTATCTCTATTTAGGCCAGCGGTCGCTCATCTACTTTCCTGGGCGCACCCAGCCCGTGGCCATCCCCAGCGACTTTGCGCTGAACAATGGCAGTGTCCAGCTCAACGGCTGGGTACTGAATGAAAGCGCTGATGAGGCCATTCTCTATTTCGGTGGCAATGCCGAAGCCATCGAACGCAACTTGCCCAGATTCAACGCACTCTTTGAGCACAAAGCGGTCTATCTGCTCGCCTACCGCGGCTATGGCAACAGTGAGGGAACACCCACCGAAGCAAACCTCTATGCCGATGCCCTGGCCTTGTATGATTATGTTGAGGCGCACCACGGCTCCGTCTCAGTGATCGGACGCAGCCTGGGCAGTAGCGTAGCCACCTATGTGGCCGCACAGAGAACGCCCAAGAAATTGGTCCTCATCACCCCCTTTGCCAGCCTCGAAGGCCTGGCCCACAGCCAATTTCCCATCGTACCGGTCGGCTGGCTCCTCAAAGACAAACACCTCTCTGCTTCCCGTGTGGGGCAGATCAAGGCCCCTACGCTGATTCTTTACGCTGGTGATGACCAACTGGTGCCGGAATGGAGCACGCAAGAACTGATCGCGAGCTTTCCACCGGAACAGGTTCACATCACCAGGATTGAAAATGCAAGCCACAACTCGATCTCAGATTCTGCCGATTATGAGCGTGACCTTCAGGATTTCCTGCTCAATACGGACAGTCCACTGAACATGAAGTAGAAACCTTACATTTCTTTGCGTATCACCAACCTCCTTTGCAGGCTCTGCGGATAATATGGCCCCACTGTAAATAACAATCTGGAGCAAGGCCATGACCCCACAAACCAAAACCCGAGTTCGCCATTTCGCCACACCGCTGGTGATTGGCAGCTACCTGGTCACCGGCATCAGCGGGGTAATGTTGTTTTTTCATCTCGCTGAGTCAACCATCAAAGAGGCCCACGAATGGATAGGCATTCTTTTTGTTCTGGGTGCCGTCATCCACATGGCCACCCACTGGACACCCACCAAGCAATATTTCGGCAAAAACGGGCCCCGCATCATCATGCTCGCCACCTTGATTGGGGCCTCGGTATTCGTCTCGGAAGGATTGACCAAAACTGGCGGCAATCCAATCCGTTCTGTCCTGAACTCGGTGGAAACCGCGCCATTAACCATGCTCGCCCAACTGCAACAGCGACCCGTAACGGAACTGGTAAAACAGCTTGGAGAGGCGGGACTTCATGATATCGACGCTTCCACCAACATTAAAACCATTGCAATCAGCCATTCCGCCTCCCCCAAAAGGGTGATGGCGATCATTTTCCAGCAGGGCACAGAAGGTGCTGTTGGCCATCCTGATCAGGGCTAGCCAATCAAGAGGGTAAAAATGTAGGTACCCTCTGAACAGCGATCCCAGCTAAAATACGCCAGGAGAGCGAACTCTGGGCCGGCCTTTGATATGCTGGGAATTCATTCCTCTGGAAGCCCAGCGATGCCCGCCACCCAGGCTCTGATCCAACAAGCACAACAACTGCTGACATCCTGGCAAGAGGCTGCTGTCACCGCTGGCCTCAACACACAGCTGGATGCTGAAACGCAAACCAGGGCGCTTAGAGTCTTTGAGGCCAGCGAATTTGTCGCCCTGACCGCCCAACGCCAACCCCAGGTATTTCGTGCCCTGGTGGATGAAGGCCTGCTATCCCGCCCCTACGCAGAAGGCGAGATGGCTGCCCGGCTCGCCAAGCCGTTGGCAGAGATCGGCGATGAGAACGCCCTGCAAGCCGCCCTGCGCCGCTATCGCCAGCAAGAGATACTCCGCATCATCTGGCGCGATATCAGCGAACTGGCCAGCCTGGATGAGACCTTGAAGGACTTGTCCACCTTAGCCGACAACTGCGTTCAACAGGCGCTGGACAAGCTCTATTTCTGGCTCTGCGACCAGTTCGGTACCCCACTGGGGCAAGAGAGCGGACAACCACAGCGCCTGTTGGTGCTGGGCATGGGCAAACTGGGCGCCTACGAGCTGAATCTCTCCTCGGACATCGACCTCATCTTTGCCTATGAGGAGAGCGGCGAGACTGATGCCCCGCGCCCTCTGGCCAACGAGACCTTCTTTATCCGCCTTTGCCAACGGCTAATTCAAGCCCTGGACAAGCCGACCGCCGAGGGTTTTGTCTTCCGCACCGATGCCCGCCTGCGTCCCTTTGGGGAATCCGGCCCGCTGGCCTGCAGCTTTGATTTCATGGAGGATTATTACCAGTCCCAGGCACGGGAGTGGGAGCGCTACGCCATGATCAAAGCCCGTGTCATTACTGGAGATGCCACTGCCAGCAAGCGGCTCATGGCCTTACTCAAGCCCTTTGTCTACCGGCGCTATCTGGATTACGGTGCCATCGAATCCCTGCGCGGCATGAAGCAACTCATTGCCGACGAAATGCACAAAAAGGGCATGGCAGCCAACATCAAGCTGGGCCGGGGTGGCATCCGTGAAATCGAGTTTATCGGCCAGGCCTTCCAGCTGATCCGTGGTGGGCGCCAGCCCGCCTTGCAACTGCGCCCGATCCTGCCTGTGCTGAACCAACTCCAGATCTTAACTCTACTGCCCGCCCAGGCAGTTCAAGAGCTCACCGAGGCTTATCGTTTTCTGCGCCTCACCGAAAACCGCCTGCAGGCCTGGCAGGATAAGCAGACCCACATCCTGCCCGCTGACCCACTGCAACGGCTGCGTCTGGCCCGCAGCATGGGTTATGGCGATTGGGTCGCCTTCGAAGCTCAGCTAGAGACCCATCGACAACGGGTACAACAGCATTTTGACCAGGTTTTTTATCAGGGTAATCGTGACACGCCTGAACCCGAGTCCCCATGGCACGGTCTCTGGCAACAGAACCTCTCTCAGGAACAGGCCTTGACGCTGCTACAAAAAAGCGGCTTTCTCTTTTCCGAACAGAGTTGGAACCTGCTCACGACCTTTCGAGACTCCTCAGCCGTGCGCTCTCTGAGCGAGAAAGGCCGCACCCGACTGGATCAGCTCATGCCTCTACTGTTCAAACGTTGTGCCCAGGCGGAAGATGCCGACACCCTCTGGCAGAGACTGCTGGCCCTGGTAGAGGCCATCGTCCGCCGCACCGCCTATCTGGCCCTGTTGGTTGAAAACCCCCACGCTTTGGATCAGCTGGTGCTGCTGGCAGGCAAGAGCCTGCGTATCAGTCATCTGCTAACGCGGCATCCCCTGCTATTGGATGAACTGCTCGATCCACGGGAGCTCTACGCCCCCCTGACGCCAGAACCCTTGTGCCAAGAGTTGTCTGCCCTGCTCGACCCAGTCAGCGGCGACCTGGAACAGCAAATGGAGCGTCTGCGCCAGTTTGCCCACAGCAACCAGTTGCGCGTTGCGGCAGCGGATCTGACCGAGGTCATCCCCTTGCCAGTGGTGAGCGATTACCTGACCCACATTGCCGAGGTCTGCTGCCAAAGCGTCCTGCAACTGGCCTGGGAGGATCTGGTGGCCAAGCATGGCCGACCCACTGGCATCTCCTCCGAGGACAACGGTCTGATCGTCGTCGGTTATGGCAAGCTGGGGGGTATCGAACTGGGTTATGGTTCTGACCTGGATCTGGTGCTGTTGCACACCGACCACGATCAAACGGCCATGACCGATGGCGAACGTCCTATCCCCAACGAGACCTTTTATGCCCGGCTGGGACTCCGTTTTATCCACATTTTTACCACCCGCACCGCTGGCGGTCAGCTTTACGAGCTGGACATGCGCCTGCGCCCTAACGGCAACTCCGGACAGATGGTGGCCTCCATGAGCAGCTTTGCCACCTACCAGCGTGAGGCTGCCTGGACCTGGGAACATCAGGCCCTGACCCGTGCCCGGGTGGTGGCGGGAGATGCCAAACTGGCCGCCGATTTCGCGCAGATCCGCCGGGATATTCTGATGCAACCCCGCGACCTGGCCAGCCTGAAAACCGAGGTTCGGGAGATGCGAGAGAAGATGCGCAACAGCCTGGACAAAAGCGATCCGGCTCTTTTTGACATCAAACAGGGCCGCGGCAGTATCGCTGACATCGAATTTATGGTTCAATTTTCTGTTCTGCGCTGGGCGCATCGTTATGGGGACCTGACCCAGTGGACCGATAACCTTCGGCTGTTGGAGACCCTGGCCAGACTGCAATTGCTACCCAGTGAGTCGGCAGCACAGCTGAGCCAGGCCTATCAGGGCCTGAGGGCCCAGTACCACCGACAATCGTTGCAGGAGGCACCGGGATTGATCCCTCAATCGCAACTAGAGACGGAACGTCGCTTGGTACGAACCTGTTGGCAGCGATTGCTTGAGGATGCTGACCCGACCCTGGCCGAATAGACCCTGTTTATCCGGTCGAAGGAACTAGACACTGACGCTGGCGGGAACCCAAACCCAACCGGCCTGACATCCACCTCGGAGCTTGATAGAACAATGCAAACATTTTCGGACCGCGACGGCCTGATCTGGTTCGACGGCGCTATGGTGCCTTGGCGCGAGGCCAGGACCCACGTCCTCACCCACACCCTGCACTACGGCATGGGCGTTTTTGAAGGCGTGCGCGCCTATCAGGCCGAGAAGGGCACCGCCATCTTCCGCCTGGGCGATCATACCGACCGCCTGCTGCGCTCTGCCCATATCCTGGGCATGGAGATTCCCTACGACAGGGAGACCCTCAACCAGGCTCAGCTGGCTGCGGTGCGGGAGAATAACCTGGAATCCGCCTACATCCGCCCCATGTGTTTTTATGGCGCCGAAGGGATGGGCCTGCGAGCAGATAATCTGAAAGTGCATTGCATCGTAGCCGCCTGGAACTGGGGTGCCTACCTGGGCGAAGAGAACATGCGCAACGGCATCAAAGTGCGCGTCTCCTCCTTTACCCGCCACCATGTCAACATCACCATGTGCCGGGCCAAAGCCAACGGTAACTACATGAACTCCATGCTGGCCCTCAGAGAAGCGTTGGACAGCGGTTGTGATGAGGCACTGCTGTTAGACGCCGAAGGCTATGTGATGGAAGGCTCCGGCGAAAACATCTTCATCATCCGCAATGGCGTTCTTTACACGCCAGACCTCACCTCCGCCCTGGACGGCATCACTCGTCAGACTTTGATCGGACTGGCTGCCGATGAGGGACTGCAGGTGATCGAAAAACGCATCACCCGCGACGAGGTTTACATTGCTGACGAGGCCTTCTTTACCGGCACTGCCGCTGAGGTCACCCCCATCCGCATGGTGGATGGTCGCCCTATTGGAAACGGTAGCCGCGGCCCCATCACCGAACGACTGCAAAAAATCTATTTCGATCTGGTCCATGGCCGCACCGAACGCCATCCCGACTGGCTCAGCTATATCTGACAACGGCGGATCACCATGAGCGCACCACACAGCCCACAGTTCATCCATTCTGTACATAAGGTCAAAACCTCAGAGCTGCCCCTCTATTGCCCAACCGGAGCAGACATCAGTGCCACGCTACATCCGAAGGTCTATCTCAAATTCGACGCCTCCAACCAAGCCATTTGCCCTTATTGTGGGACGCGCTACGAGCTGACAAAAGACTAAACGCCCAAGATGTCCTCCAGGAAAATCCTTGTTGTCGGCCCGGCCTGGGTCGGCGACATGGTGATGGCGCAAAGCCTGTTCATGCTGCTACGCCAGCAACACCACGATGTTCTCATCCATGTGCTGGCACCATCCTGGAGCCAACCCCTGCTGACCCGCATGCCGGAGGTGGCAACCGCCATTGAGGCCCCTTTTCCTCACGGGGTTTTGGGTCTCTCCCAGCGCCGCGCCCTGGGGATCCGTCTGCGCGATCGGAACTATGATCAGGCGATTCTGCTGCCCAACTCGTTCAAATCGGCCCTCACCCCCTGGTGGGCAAAGATCCCGGTACGAACCGGCTGGCTCGGAGAGATGCGCTATGGCCTGCTGAATGACTGGCGACCACTGGATAAGTCGCGTCTGACCATGACCGTGCAGCGTTTTTGCGCCCTGGCCTATCTCAAATCCCACCAGGAAATACCAGAAACGCCAGCCCCCGCCCTGGTGGTAGATAGAGACAATGCCCTGGAGGCCGCTGTCAGTCTCGAACTCAAAACTGCCAATGGCCCCATCCTGGCCCTCTGCCCCGGTGCCGAATATGGCCGGGCCAAACAGTGGCCCGCCCGCCATTACGCCCAGCTGGCCAGTTACTATGGCGAAAAGGGCTGGCAGATCTGGCTGTTTGGCTCGGAGAAGGATCGGGCAGTCTGCCAGGAGATCGGCGACTTGGCCTCCGCCCAGTGCCAAAATCTGGCGGGCAAAACCAGCCTGGCCCAGGCCATCGATCTGCTGTCACTCGCCGATGCCGTGGTCAGCAACGATTCTGGCCTCATGCACATCGCCGCCGCCCTGGACCGCCCCCTGGTGGCGCTTTACGGCTCTTCCGACCCAGCCTTCACTCCACCACTCAGCCCCAAGGCCCAGGCGCTGTCGCTGGGCTTGGCCTGCAGCCCCTGTTTCAAACGGGAATGCCCTTTGGGTCATCTGGATTGTCTGAACCAGATAACACCGGATGCGGTTGCCGAACGCCTGGAGAGTCTGCTGGCATGAAAGTGCTGTTGATCAAGACCTCCTCCCTGGGGGATCTCATCCACAGCTTTCCCGCCCTGACGGATGCCCGCCAACATCGGCCAGAGATTCAATTCGACTGGCTGGTGGAAGAGGGTTTTAGTCAGGTGCCTGTTTGGCACCCGGCGGTCAACGAAGTCATCCCTTTTGGGCTCAGGCGCTGGCGGGAGCATCCCTTGCGGTTTTGGCGATCTGGAGAGATTTCAGTTTTTTTTCGCTCTCTGCGTCAGCGTCAGTACGATTTGGTCATCGATGCCCAGGGCCTGCTCAAAAGTGCCCTGCCTGGCCTGCTGCTGCCCTATCCACTGGCAGGTTATGACCGCCACTCCATCCGCGAGCCATTGGCCAGTCTCTGCTATTCGCACAAATATCCGGTCATCAAAC
Source organism: Sedimenticolaceae bacterium (assembly GCA_050292235.1). Lineage (GTDB taxonomy): Bacteria > Pseudomonadota > Gammaproteobacteria > Chromatiales > Chromatiaceae > JBNKLG01. The sequence goes on from JBNKLG010000003.1 coordinate 47,815, forward strand.
AACAGCACGCCATCGAGCGTATCCGCCATTTATTGGCCCAGGCACTGGGTTATTCACACCCGGACAGCCCGGCGACCTACGGCATCCGGGCCCCTGCGATATCAGAAGATCAGCAGCCCTACCTGTTGTTCCTCCACGCCACCACCTGGCCCAGCAAACACTGGCCGGAAACCTTTTGGGCTGGCCTGGCCCAACAGGCCCGCGGGGCGGGGCTTCGGGTGCTGTGGCCCTGGCATACCCCGGAAGAGCGCTTACGCGCAGAGCGTTTGATCAAAGTATCCAGCGGCACTCTAGCCCCGCGGCTTGATCTCAACGGTATGGCTGGTTTGATCGCAGGTGCCCAAGGCGTAGTGGGCGTAGATTCCGGCCTCAGTCATCTGGCCGCCGCATTGGAACGCCCCAGCATTACCCTCTATGGCCCAACCTCCAGCGAACTGACCGGTGCCATCGGGCGCTTTCAGACCAGCCTGAGTGCAGAATGTGACTGCGCTCCCTGCCTGAATCGCCAATGTCACCAGGCCCCGGCCTTCGAGAGACCTACAGGGCCGGGTTCCCATAACCCACTGGATCCCCTGGTCCACCCACCCTGCTTCGCGGAGATCACCCCAGACCGGGTGTTTCAGACCCTATGCCAACGAATGGAGGAGGCCAAACCGTGAAGAGAGAGCCCCTATCCGCTGTCATCATCACCCACAACGAGGCCCATCGCCTGCCCCAATGTCTGGAGAGCCTGAGTTTTACCGATGAGATCCTCGTGGTTGACTCCGATAGCCAGGACGGTACGCCAGAGCTGGCCGCAAAACATGGCTGTCGGGTCATCCAGCAGGCGTGGCTGGGCTACGGTGCCCAAAAACACTTTGCGGTAACCCATGCCCAGCACGACTGGGTGCTCTGTCTGGATGCTGATGAGCGGGTCAGCGAGTTATTGAAACTATCGATTCAGGATCTATTGAAATCACCCATCCACCACGCCTATGAAATGCCCCGCTGCAATCGTTTCCTGGGCCGCTGGCTACGTCATGGCGAAGGCTATCCCGACTGGTCCCTACGCCTCTTCCACCGCCAGCATGCCCAGTGGCGGGAAGACCCGGTGCATGAAAAAGTCGAGTGCTCGGGGGCGGTTGGCCGTCTTTCCGGTGATCTGCTGCATGAGTCCCAGGAGACGCTGGAGAAATACCTGGAGAAGCAAAACCGCTACACCAGCCTGCAAGCCGACCAACTCTTTGTCCAGGGCCGACCGCCCTCTCGGTTCAAAGCCCTGCTCAGCCCGCTGGTACGGTTTGTGAAATTTTATCTGTTCAAGCAGGGGTTTCGGGATGGTTTCCCTGGACTTGTCCATATTGCTATCGGCTGCTCAAACAGCTTCTATAAACAGGTTAAGCTATTGGCGCACCACCAACGGAAACACAGCGAATGAGCCTTATCGACAAGCTGCAAGACCAATCCGCCATCATTGGCATCATCGGCCTGGGCTATGTGGGCCTACCGCTGGCCCTGCGCTTTATCGAGGCCGGATACCAGGTTATTGGCTTCGATGTCGATGTTCGCAAGGTCAACAAACTGAACTCCGGCATCAGCTATATCGAACATATCCCTTCGGACAAACTGGCACATGCCCTCGCCCATGGCCTGGAAGCCACCAGCCATTACGCCAGGGCCAGTGAGGCCGACGCCCTCATCATTTGTGTCCCCACGCCGCTGAATGAGCATCATGAGCCCGATCTCAGTTTCATTCACAGCACCCTGGATGCCATCCTGCCCCAGCTTCGGCGCAACCAGATCATCTCGCTGGAGAGCACCACCTACCCCGGCACCACGGAAGAGGTGCTGAAACCCGTCATCGAGTCCCGCCATCTGGTGATCGGTCAGGATATTTATCTGGTCTATTCACCGGAACGGGAAGACCCTGGCAATGCCAAGTTTTCCACCCGCACCATCCCCAAGGTCTGCGGAGGTGTGACAGATGCCTGTCTGGAGGCTGGGATGGCCTTATACAGCCAGGTGATTGATCAGGTGGTTCCCGTCAGCTCCACCCGTGTGGCGGAGATGGCCAAGCTGTTGGAAAATATCCACCGAGCCGTCAACATCGGCCTGGTGAATGAGTTGAAGATGGTGGCCGACCGCATGGGCATCGACATCCACGAGGTGATCACCGCCGCCGCGACCAAACCCTTTGGCTTCGTGCCCTATTACCCCGGTCCAGGACTGGGCGGCCATTGCATCCCCATCGACCCCTTCTACCTCACCTGGAAAGCCAAAGAGTACAACCTGCACACTAGGTTTATTGAGCTGGCCGGACAAATCAACAGCGAAATGCCCCACTGGGTGGTCGAAAAGGTGGTTGAAGGACTGAACTGCCAACAACGCGCCGTCAATGGCAGCAAGATTCTGATCCTCGGGGTCGCCTACAAGAAAAACGTGGATGACCTGAGGGAGTCTCCCGCCCTTTTGATCATGGAGGAGTTGCGCAAAAAGGGGGCAGAAATTGCCTACCATGACCCCCATGTACCCCAGCTGCCCGCTGCGGGAGGTGAGGATCAGGGACTATGCTCCGTTCCACTGTCCGCGGAAGATCTTGGGGATTACCACTGCGTTGTCATTGTGACTGACCATGATGATGTGGATTACGACTTGATTGGCCACCGGGCCCAGCTGATCGTAGATTCTCGGGGGGTCTATATCAGACCTCAACCAAACATGATCAAGGCGTAAGGCCTACCCATTTTTTGGCGAGCATTTCCACGAAAGTGCGTAAAATAGTGCCTCTGATACATTATTGCCGCGCCAAAAGAAATCTCTGCCATACAACACCAAATGACTGCCGAACTGTTTGATCTCCCCATGGATACCCCCTTTCCGTTTTCCCAAGCCTTCTCCATTGCCGACCGAAAGGTAGGCCCTGGCAGGCCAGTGCTTTTCATTGCCGAAGCAGGTGTTGCCCACTTTGGTGACCCCAAAAAGGCAGAGACCCTGGTAGATTTGGCTGCCGAGGCAGGCGCCGACATCTTCAAAACCCAGGCCTTCCAAACCGATCAACTGATCGCCGCCAGCCTGCCGGAGTGGCGGGACCGGCTGCGGCCCAAAGAGGTGGACTTCGATTTTCTGTCCCGGATGAAAGAGCGCTGCGATGACAAAGGGCTTATCTTCCTCTGTACCGCCCATGATGAGACGGTTCTGCCCTGGCTGGTCGAATGGCAGGTGCCCGCCATCAAGGTGGGTTCTGGTGAACGGGGCAACCTCCCCTTTCTGCGCACCCTGGCAGAGCTCGGCAAACCCATTATTCTCTCGACCGGCATGTACAGCCAGGAGGACGTCCGCGCCACCCTGACCGCCCTGGCAGAAACCGGCAACCCGGATCTGGCGCTTCTTCACTGCGTCACCAGCTATCCTACCCCCTACGATCAGCTCAATCTACGGGCCATGGATCAACTGAAGGGCCTCTTCCCGGGCCCGGTGGGCTATTCCGATCACACCCAGGGGCATCACGCCATATTGGCTGCCGTCGCTCTGGGGGCCACCATCGTGGAAAAACACATCACCCTCGATTTCGACATCCCCAACGCCCAGGATTGGAAGGTCTCCGCCGGGCCGGATGATCTGGCCATTTTGATCCAGCAAATCCGTGAAGTAGAGCAGGCCCTGGGCACGGGAGAGAAGATGGTCCAACCCTGCGAAATCCCGGCACTGGATTGGGCGTTGAAAAGCCTAGTGGCCCGTACACCTTTGAATGCCGGTCACCCACTGAGCGCGGACATGCTGGTGGCCAAGCGGCCCGGTGGTGGCATCCCCCCCTCTGAGCTGGACACACTCATGGGGCGGGTGCTGACCAAAGATCTGGCCGCTGATACCATGCTCAGCTGGGAAGATCTTCAATGACCCCGAAAAAAATTGCCGTGCTCACCGGAAAACGTGGCGGTTATGGCGCCATGAAGCCCATGCTTCGAACCATCGAGGCCCACCCAGACCTGACCCTCCAACTGATCGTGACCGACCAGCACCTGGACCCGGCTTTTGGTCGCACCATCACTGAAGTTCAGAAGGACTTCCCCATCGCTGCTGCCGTCGGGATGCCGGGGCAGGATGGCAGCGCGGAGAGGCGCGCCCACGCCCTGGGCAGCTGTATTCAGGGACTGTCCGAGGCCTTTACCACCCTACAGCCCGACCTCCTGATCCTCTATGGGGACCGAGGCGAGGTCTTGGCGGCAGCCCTGGCCGCCACCCACTTTGGCCTGCCCATGGCGCATCTGCAGGGCGGGGATGTCTCTGGCAACATCGACGAAAATATGCGTCATGCCCTGACCAAACTCTGCCACCTGCACTTTCCCGCCAGCCCGGCCAGCGCCGAACGGATTCGCCGACTGGGCGAAGAGGCGTGGCGTATCCACACGGTGGGCGATAACCATGTGGACCCCATTGTCGCCGGTGACTACAGCAACGCTGATGCTGTGCGTGCCAAATTGGGCCTGACCAACTCGGATAAGCCTCTGGTGGTGTTGCAGCATCCTGAAACCACCCGGGCCCGGGATAACAGTCAGGACATGCGGAACACCCTGGAGGCGGCCCTGGCCACAGGTCGTGAGGTCGTCTGTGTCTATCCCTGCTCTGACCCTGGCTACGAAGAGATCGTTGAGACGATCGAGTCTTTTCGTGAAGAGCAACAGTTGCATATCTTTCAGAACATCGATGCTCCAGACTTCTGGGGACTGCTGGCCATCGCCGAAATCCTCATTGGCAACTCCTCTGCAGGCTTGATCGAAACCCCCTATTTCCCGATAGCCGCGATCAATCTGGGAGAGCGCCAGAAAGGCCGACAACATGCGGAAAACCTGATTTCGATCGACTTTGGGGCAGACAATGTGCGCAAGGCACTAAACCAGGCCATGACGGATGAGCAATACCGAGCGCAAGTAGAACGCTGCTCCCAGCCCTTTGGTGACGGCAAGGCGGGAGAGCGTATCGTTGAGGTGATTGCCCGGCAATCCCTGGATACCTCTTTGCTCGACAAAAGGATCAGCTACTGATGGCGGGATTCTTTGCCGTCATCCCTGCCCGAGGAGGCTCCAAGGGGATACCGAGAAAAAACCTGCAACCACTGGGCGGCGTACCCCTGGTGTCATGGGCCATTCGTGCCGCCAAGGGTTGTCAGGGACTGGATCGGGTGGTGCTCTCGACCGATGACCAGGAGATTGCTGAACTTGGCCACCAAGAAGGGGCGGAGGTACTCATGCGCCCCCCAGAGCTGGCCCAGGATCAGTCCACCACCCTCTCCCTGCTACAATATCTGATTGAACAATGGCGACAACAGGATGCCGCCCCAACGAGTATCGTCTTGCTAGAGCCGACCAGTCCCTTCCGCACCCCAGAGATTATTGAGCAATGCCTGAGCCTCCGTCGTGAAAAAGGCACCGTGGTTACTGTGACCCAGCTGGAGCGCAATCCGCGCAATATCTTTGCGGTTGAGGGGGATCGGGCAGAATTTTTTATCAAGAAACCTGAGATCCGTTTTCGCCGCCGCCAGGAGTTTACCCACCTGAAACGCCTCAACGGTTGCGTTTATGTCATGGACAGCGACGCCATCATGGCCGGACAATTACTCCAGGAGCCCATCCGGGTGGTAGAAATGTCGGCTGAGGCGTCAGCCAATATCGATACCCCATTGGATCTCAAGATGGCCAGGCTGTTCCTGGAGCAGCTACACCAGGAAGGCCAGCATTTTTCCGGCATATTGAATTCAGAACATCAGAGTACAGACGAAAGAGGTTAAGATGCGCATTTTAATTTTAGGTGCCGACGGTTATCTGGGCTGGCCCACCGCCATGCATTTTTCCATGCAGGGTGACGAAGTCATGCTGGTGGACAATTTCGTCAAACGCCGCCTGGAGCTGGAAGATGGTATCGAACCCCTTGAGCCGGTGCCTACCCTGCACAAACGTGTTGCCCTTTGGAAAGAGGTGACCGGCAAAGAGATGAGTCTGCGGATCGGCGATCTGGTCAACCACCGCTTCGTCTACCGCATTCTTGAGGAGTTCCGCCCCGAGGCCATCGTCCATTATGCCGAACAGCCCTCTGCGCCCTACTCCATGCAGGGCCGGGAACAGGCCGTCTTTACCCAGCACAATAATGTCACGGGCAATCTCAACCTGCTCTTTGGCATGCAGAAGTACTGTCCCGATGCCCACTTGGTCAAGCTGGGTACCATGGGGGAATACGGCACCCCCAATATCGATATCGAAGAGGGCTACATCACCATCGAACATAAGGGGCGTAGCGACACCCTGCCGTTCCCCAAGCTGCCCCACAGCTTCTATCACCTCTCCAAGGTCCACGATTCCCACAATATCCACTTTGCCTGTCGGGTCTGGGGCATGCGCGCCACCGACCTAAACCAGGGCTTTGTCTATGGTATCGAGACCGACGAGACCCGGCTACACCCCGACCTGCGTACCAGCTTCCATTACGATGATGTCTTTGGCACCGTACTCAATCGCTTTTGCGTCCAAGCTGTGGCAGGTATTCCCCTGACAGTCTACGGCAAAGGGGGGCAAACCCGAGGGGCACTCAATATTCGGGATACCGTGCAGTGCGTAGATCTCGCCTGTCGTAACCCGGCCGATCCTGGCGAATGCCGTGTGTTCAATCAGTTCACTGAGCAGTTTTCTATCAATGAACTGGCCGATCTAGTGCAAAAAGCAGCAGCTACCCAAGGGCTAAAAGTGGAGATCGACCACATCACGAATCCCCGGGTGGAAAAAGAAGAGCATTACTACAATGCCATACATACCAAGCTGATCGACCTGGGACTCCAGCCCCATCTGCTTTCCGATGTACTGGTAGATCAAATGCTTCACTACATCGACAAAGCCAAGGATCGCATTGATCGCGATACCATCATGCCGCGCGTGAAATGGAAGCTATGACATCCCAGCAAAGTCAAGCTGAGGATCGACCCACCCTTTTTTTCATCATGAATTACGGCTCTTCCATCCGCAATTTGGTGGGGGGCGGGGTATTGGATGCTTTGGTGAAGCAGGGGTTTCGGCTGGTACTGTTCGGCATCAACGAGAAAGACCGTGCTGCTGTTGAGGCTGAGATGCCTGGGGATTGTATCCTGGAGGAGCTGGGCCCCACGCCCTTTCCGAGAGTCATCAAATGGCTCATTACCCTGAGAACCTTTGTCTGGCGCTCCAAGATCAACTATGGTGAGCTGCTGCAAAAACGGGGAAAAAACCGCAATCTCTCCACCTATATTCAGTATGCGCTGGGATATTTGCTAAGACCCATCCCTGCCTCCTGGTGGCAAAAGGCCAATGTTCTGCTGGCTGAATGGCCTCGTGGGAAGGCCCTGATTCAACAATACCAACCCCAGGCGGTCTTGATCAGCAACGCCATGGGCCCTGAAAACTGCGCCATCGATTTCTCCCGGCGCAGAGGGATCTATACTGCCTGCGTGCTGGAGAGTTGGGACAACCTCACCAATCGCGGTGCCCTTCACGGCTTTCCCCACGACCTCTTTGTTTGGAACGAGCTGGTAAAGCGCCAAGCCATCCGTTATCACCAATACAAAGATGAAAATGTCCAGGTCACGGGCATCCCCAGCTTCGATCTCTACGCCCGAAAAGAGCGCTATCCCGATGAAGTAACTTGGCGCAAGGAGAATGATCTGCCCGAGTCAGGCCCGATCATCCTCTACTCCCTCTCTTCCAAACACATCTATCCCGATGAAGACATCGTCATCCAACACCTGGTGTCGGCCAGAGACGCGGGAGATCTGCCCCCCGATGCCCATATCCTGGTGCGCTTTCATCCCCGTGACCATGAAGAGATGCAGGCCCGCTATGCCGACATCCCCGGCATCAGCCTGCAAAGCCCCGGCTTGGCCTTCAAGCACCGCATCAATGACCCCAGCATGGGCAGCCCCATGATGCTGGCTGCCACCGTACATTACGCCAGTGTCGTGGTAAATGTCTTCTCCTCCATGTGCCTGGACAGCCTGTGCAACGACACACCGGTGGTAGTGGTCAATTACGATGCCAGTGATCGCCCTTTTTCCGAATCGGTCAAAGGCTATCTGGTGTTTGAACATATCAAAGATCTTCTTGCCTTTGATGCAGTGCTGGTGGCGGAGAGCCCGACCCAGATGATCGAGCAGGTCAAGGCTGCCCTGGATGATCCGGAGATCCACCTGACCCAGCGCCAAGCCTGTGTCGCAGCTGAAGCTTATGGCCTTGACGGCAAGGCATCGAAACGCACCGCCAGCCTCATTGCCCAGCGTATTGCCCAACATCGTGGCTGAAAAAAATGGCGCTGCAGAATAAACGCGTCCTCTACCTCTACGACGGCAAACTCAAAGACCGGGGGCTCGACGAGGTAGTTAAAGAACAGCTATTGGCACTGGTTGATGGTGGCGCCAAGGTTACCCTGGTTTCGCGGGGAAGGCTCGATCAAGCAGGCATCATCAACCGACAACACCCCTTTCCCCTGACTAAACTTTTCAGCAGTCTTTCTTCAGACTATTACTACCCCCTCAACAAGCGCTATTTCAGTTGGCTGGGGGCACACCAACTCAGCAAAGAACCCTATGACGCCGTCATCGCCTGGTCGAAAAGTGCCTATCGCCTGTTTCAGGCGGCGAAAACCCTGAAGATCCCCACGCTGCTCAATGTCGGCAATTTTCATTGCCAACATCGGACCGACCCTCAACCCCAGGCACCGCAACACTGGCCAAAAATTTCCGGTGATCGGTTGCAACAGGAATATGCCTTCAGCTCACACATTCTGGTGGCCTCTGACTACGCAGCAGAGACCTTCAGTCACCATGGTGTTCCCGAAGAAAAGCTGCGGGTGCTCTATCGCGGTGTTAATCTGGCGGTCTTTCAGCACCCTCCCCAAAAACCAGAGCGCCCTTTCATCGTCGCCATGGCAGGACGCATCGGCGAACGCAAGGGCGCACCGCAACTCCTACAGGCCTGGAGGGAAGCCGATATCAAAGACGGCGAGCTCTGGCTGATTGGGTCTGTGGGGGACAAAGACAAACAGACGCTCTCTTCTCAAGCAATCGACACGGTCAAGTTCCTCGGCCAACGTTCGGATATTGCCGATCTCCTCGGTCAGGCACATGTGCATGTGCTGTTGTCGCGCAATGAGGGCCTAGCCAAGGTGCAACTTGAGGCTGCAGCCTGCGGCGCGGTCAACCTCTGCACCCGGGAAGGGGGCTTCCCCATTCAAAATGGCATCAATGGTTTTCTCATCAAGAACCGGGATGATACCCAGGCCATCGCCCAGATCTTGCGTCAACTTTACTCGCAGCCCCCATTGCGCAACGAACTGGCGGATAATGCCTGCCAGCTGATGTTGAACAGCTTTACCTGGAGCCACTTTCGCCAACGTTTTGTCACCGCCGTTGCCGAATCACTTGCCGGAGACCGGAGATCATGACTGTTTTGCGTACCCTGGTCCGCAGCCCTCTGTTTGACACGCCCCGTCATTGGCGGGAAAAGATTTACCGCGCCCTGACCTCAAGAATGAGCTGGCCCAAAACCGTAGCGGTGGAACCCGATCTGCTGCTGACGGTGGACGCCAAAACCTATCCCTCCCAAACCAAATACTACTGGATCCCGGAGGCCTATGAGCCCTCATTGCAATGGGCATTGCGCAACCTGATTCCTCTTGGGGGACAGATGGTGGATTGTGGCAGCAATCTGGCCCTGATGGGGTTGATTGCCGCCCGACATCGCAATGCCCAGGTGCTTTGCCTGGAACCCCTCCCCAGACTGCGCCAATGGATTGAGCAGCATATTGAGATGAATGGTTTGCAGGGGAATATGCGTGTCCTGGAGATTGCCGCCTCCAACGAGGCGGGATCGGCCGAATTCTATCTCTCCAAACCAGACAAAGATGGCAGCCACGGCCTCTCTCCAAACCGCTATAGTGATCTCGAACAGCGAATAGAGATCCAAAAACAGCGTTTGGAGGTTCTGTTCAGCGAGCAAGGGCTCGACCGCATTGATTTCATCAAGATCGATACCGAGGGCCATGATCTCCAGGCTCTGGAGGGCTGCGGTGACTGGCTGCAACCTGAACGCATCCGGGTGCTTTACATTGAAATGGCCGAAGATAAGGAGGCCATTCTGGAGGCCTTGCTCAAGGCGGGATACTGCGGCTGGCGATCGCAGAAATACCTGTTCCGGGATGTCCGTAATGGCTTGCGCCCTGCAGAACACCGCTACTTCAAGCCCTTTGACCCCGAGCGGGATAAGATCAGCAGGAACATGCTGTTTTGCGGCCAAGAGAGTGAAGAAAATGCCTTTCTCAAAGCGCGTTTTGTTTCCAGTACATTTTAAAAATTAGCACGAAGAGCAAAATCGACAGAGGCAGATATGAGGTTTATAATTTTTATAAATATAATTAATTTATAAACCAGAGCATAGCCGTAATTTCACTGGGAGGTGGGTATGTTTGCAGAACGCTTGATGCGTGCTCGCAAGGCAGCAGGACTGTCCATGGGTGCACTTGCCAAAGAAATCGGGGTATCCGCCAACGCCATCAAAAAATACGAGCATGGTGACAATTTGCCGTCATCACCCAACCTGCTGAAGCTTGCCAAGGCTTTGGGTGTTCGTACCGAGTACTTTTTTCGCCCTGTCAAGGTCTCCTTGGAGGGCATTGAATATCGCAAGCGGGTCTCCACATCCAAAAAATTGCTGGATCAGATCAATGGCAATGTCATGGAGCAGGCAGAGCGCTGGCAGGAGCTGCTGGATCTGTACCCCGATTCTATTAAGCCCGTACCCGCCTTCGAAATTCCAGATAATCTGCCAGAACAGGTGGGCAGTTATGACGAGATCGAGGCAATGGCCAATTGCGTGCGAAAGACCTGGGTTCTGGGTCTTAATCCCATATCGGAAATGATCGACACCCTGGAGTCCAAGGGCATCATGATTATTTCCACGGACGTAGCATCGAGCAAAAAATTTGATGGCTTGGCAGGTTCCATAGAGCGCGCACCGGTTGTGGTGATCTCCTCACACCAACCGGGTGACCGGCAACGGTTTACGCTGGCTCATGAATTAGGGCACTTGGCGTTATCGGGCCGACTGAGCGCAGGATTGGATGAGGAAAAGGCCTGTAACCACTTCGCTGGTGCTTTTTTGTTGCCCAAACCGGCCCTATTGCAACAAATGGGCGAGCAACGCTCCGCTATTGAGCCGCTAGAACTGTATATGCTGAAGCACGAATTTGGCATCAGCATGATGGCCATTCTGGTGCGGTTAGGACAGTGTGGCGTAATTTCCGAAAGTCGGCAAAAACAGTATTTCATGGCCTTTAACAAGCAGGGCTGGCGAACAGAAGAGCCTGGCAAGGCCTATCCCCAGGAAGAAACGTTGCTGTTCAAGCAGCTTGTCTACCGAGCTCTGGGCGAAGGCTATATCGGTGAATCCAAAGCAGCTGAGCTTATGGGAATTCCCCTCTCCGGCTTTCACAAGGAACGGAAACTGGGAGTGACTGGTGCAGTTGCTCATTAGTGATGCCAACATCCTGATTGACCTTGAAGAGGGGCAATTGATTGAGTGGATGTTCCAATTGCCCTACCATTTTTCCATCCCGGATATCCTCTTTGTCGAGGAGTTGGAGCAAGAGCATCAATATCTGATGGGGCTGGGGCTGATTCTCAGCGAACTGAGCAGTGAAGCCATACGCTATGCCACGGTGTTGATTCCTCGGTATTCGCATGCCAGCCGAAACGATTGCTTTGCGTTGGCCTTAGCAGTGCAGGAAGAATGCCCTCTGCTCACTGGTGACAAGGCGCTGAAAAAGGCAGCAGAAGCTGAATCTGTCGTGGTACACGGCACGCTGTGGTTGGTGGAAACCATGATCAAACAGCAGATCATTTCCATTGACCAAGCACGACAAGCCTACCGTCGTATGAAGGTCGCTGGTAGGCGGTTACCTTGGGAGATTGCAGAGACCAATTTGCAAGCGTTGGCAAAAGGAATCTGAACGCATATCGGAAGTGCAATAACGGACGGTCAGCCTACCGGTTTTTCGTCAACAACCGATAAAGATCCAGATACCGATCCACAACCCTGTCCCAGGAGAAGTCCTGGGCACGCTGCAAAGAGAGCTCAGACCAGTGACGCCTCTGTCCCGGCTGCTCAGCGAGGCGTTGCATGGTTTCGGCGAGGGCAACCTCATCCCCCACGGGCAGCATGGGGCCGTATTGACCCCGCCCCAAGATATCCCGGCAACCAGGGGCATCGGTACTGATCACCGGCAAGCCAGCCGCCATCGCCTCCACCAGAACAATGCCAAAGGTCTCCATCCGAGAGGGGAACACAAACAGATCGGCGCTGCGGTAGAGATCAACCAGATCATCACCCGGCACCTGGAGCAAACCCTGGTCTGACGAGCTGCCGATATTCTCCAGCAGCAGGAGACGCTCTGCGACACCGCATTCAGCCCCGAGCGCAGCCAGATCGCTACTGCCACGCCCGACGATGACCAGACGGGCGCCAGGCCCACCCGCTTGGCAATAGCGGCCAAAGGCCTTCACCAGGGTGGGAAAGTCCTTCTTCGCATGATTGCGTCCGACACAAAGAAAGACCACATCATCCGCCGGAATCCCATATCGCGCCCGGATGGCTGAGGAATCAACCGCTCTGTCAAACCGTGACAGATCCACCCCGTTGGGAATCCGGTATATCCGCGAGTCAGCAATGTCCAGCTCACGATACTCCTCCGCCACGCTGTCGCTGATGGCGGTCACAGCCTGACTCCGGGGCAACCAGCGGCGTACCAGTTGATCCACCTGTGGATCCAGGCGATGGCCATAACCGCTCTGGGCATCCCGCTGAATATCATCCCCGGCACAGCGAATAAAATGGGGAAGGCCATGTTTCCGGGCAAAATGGATCAGACAGAGACCGCTGGGATAGGCCAGGGTGCCATGCCAGCAATCGAAGCGGTAGCGACGCTGTAGCTGCCCCAACAGCTGATCCATCAGAAAAAACACCAGCGAGGGATGTCTGGCCAGCCATTTCCACGGCCTGCGTGGCAGACCAGCCAGGGCGTAAGGCAATGTCCACCCTAGGGTCTCCAGTTGACGCACATAGTGGGAGGCGGTCACCACCACTGGCCTATGGCCACGGGCCTGAAGCCGGAGCGCAATATTGTGTAGCCCGACCTGAACCCCGCCGGTATTGGGCAGAAAGGTCGGGCTCAAAAGCCCGATGCGAAGTCCCTGGCTCAAGCTTGAACCTCGGGCAGGATCTTCAGTACCTGCTCGAAGGCCTGTTCATGGGAGGTCGGCGGCAGGGCCTGTTGCCGTTCAGAGAGCTGGGGCGTGGATTTTACGAAGGCGGTGGCCTGCGCTACCCGCTTGCGGTGGCCCGACTCGATGAACCGCGTCCAACCGCGTGCCTGCATCAGCCCCAGCACCCGGTTGATCAACCGCAGTCGGGCCAGCCAGTTGTCCAACTCCTGCGGCACCCGGTTATCGCCGGTCAGTTTGCTCTTCTTGATGTGGGAAAAGCCCCCCACATGGCAGCCGGTCATCAATGGCTCCACGTCCAGTACACGCATGCCCTGGGCTTGGGCGATGAGTGAACCGATCACCATGGAGTCCAACCCTTTGCCCAGCTCGATCTCTGCCTGCGGATAGTCTCGCACCAACTGCTCAGCAGAGGCCATGTCACGGGTAAAGGTCTGGGTATTCCAGCGGCAGTGGGCCTCAGGTTGCAGGCTGAACAGATGGGTCTTGATCGGATGGAGGGTCTTGCTGTCGATCCTCATATGGCGATTGGTTCTCAAACCGACGCTCAGGGCGTAGAGATCGGCATCGGTGTGGGCCTCACAGGCCTGCCACCAGCCCGCATCGGCGATAAAGAAATCGGCATCGATAAAGGCGACATGGGGCTCGGATGAGAACGTCTGGGCCACCTTATTGACCATGCGTTGATGCCATTTGCCTGGAATCTTGTCACCGGGTCGGATACCGAACAGGCCATAGGTCACCTCCACACCAGGCACCTCCGATAGCCAGCGCCTTATCCGGTTTCTGTGCCACCACAAAATACTGTCGAGATGGATATGGAGTCGCAGCCCCTTCCGCATCGATTCCGGGCAACTGGCCAGGGCGGATTCCGCTGCCAGGCGGGCAAAGGGCACGGTATAGGGGCCAGCGCAGAGAATATGGTGAGAAGGGAGGCTCATGGTGTTTCGATCATTGATCAGTGGCGCTCGGCACTCAAGGTAATGGCCTCCCGGTAGCTCGCTTCCAGGGATTGGATGCAGGACTCTGTGGAAAATTCTTCTTTGATCCGTCGATAGGCCCCCTGGGAGAGTCGGCGGTAAGTATCCGGATCGCGCAACAAGATATCGATCTCCGTAGCCAACTGTTCGGGACCCGCCCTCTCGATCAGAAGACCGTTTTCCCGATGAGTGATCGCTTCAGGAATGCCGCTGTGACGGGTGCTGACCACGGGAATCCCCTGGCCCATGGCCTCCAGCAGGGCATTGGGAATGCCCTCGCGGTCCCCCTCTGCGGTCGTGCGACTGGGGTGCAGAAACAGATCATACTCTGGCAGTCGCTGCATCAAGATGGCATTGGGCATGAAGCCGGGGAAAGCGACCCAATCGGCAATGCCCAATCGAGCGGCCAAGGCCTCTAGCGACGCCCGTTCAGGCCCATCTCCCAAAAGGTCCAACCGCCACGTCCAACCCCGTTCTTTCAGCCGGACGCAGGCCTCCAGCGTCACATCCAACCCTTTTTTCGATATAAATCGGCAGGCCTGTAGCAGACGCAAAGGGCGATCTGTAGGGAGAGATTTCACCGGTGCTATTGATGCCACAGGGACCCCGGTTCGATTGAGCCGTATCCGCTCGGGCGGACAACCCCGTTGTCGCAGCACCTCGCCCAAAGAGTGGCTACGCACCAGAAACAGATCGACGTTCTCTATCAGCCCCTCCAGATCGGACTGGGCCAGGCTCTCGGACAAATCTGCCCCATGAAAGGAGACCACCTTGGTCCTAGTTTCTGTCTTCAGATAGGGTAGGGCCCTGGCCGCTTCCGTACCCAGATAGAGGTGGATCAGACTGGCACTTTTCTCTTCCGCTAACTGATGTAACTGCCGTACCTCGCTGCCCGACAGGGGAACCGGCAGGTTTTTGCGACGATAGTAGAGTCGGCGAAACCCTCTCAGGAAGGGTTTGTGTAGAACCCGAATCCTGGGAAAAGGAAACTGATCCAAATGCTGCGCATGGCGGGTCATCACCCAGTTCTCAAAGCCACGCACGCCATTCACCTGCCGGTAGACATGGAGCATCTCCGGCTTCAGAAAGGTGGCCACATAGGAGATCAGAACAGGGGGCTGCACCATCATCACATGGGCGGCAGGGTTTCCATGAAGGGCAACCGCTTGCTCATTGACCGGCGCAGCCGATAGCGCCCATGGATGCCCTCCAGTCGCTTCAACAGAACCCCATAATCGACGCCCGCTGTTCGGGGAATACAGGCAAAGGTCGGACCATAGCTCTTCCCGGGCTCGTCGCCGTAGACCGCGTCCTGCTTATTGCTGCGCTTGCTCTCCCAGGCCTTCTCATCCAGATGGCGGAAGTGCTCCACGAATTCAGGAGAATCGCTGTAGAAAACCCCCGGTACATGCAGATCCATCAGATAACGGGTCTCCTGGTTTTGGTAGCAGTCGTGGACAAACACCAGATCCGCCTTGCCCGTCGCCAAGGCCCGCAGGGCCAGAAAGAGCCCCGCCATGCGCTTGGGTCCATCAATGAAGACCACGTCACCCTCCAACAGCACAGCCGGCAATATCTGGTTGGCATCCCCATAAAGCAAGGCCAGATTGGCATGGGATGCCAGATGCTCCTCGGCAAAGCGGGCGTCATCGTGATCCCAGGTATATTCGATGCTGATGATGCGGGACCGGGGGAACAGCCGGGCCAACATCTGGGTGCTGTGGCCTCGGGCCCGACCCGACTCCACCACCTGTCGAGCATTGAGGCCGGCTGCCGTTGCCCAGGCGAAGAGCATTTCACTGAAAAAAATGCCGCGATTCTGATAATCCAGATCGGCGGTCTTCTCTTCAAAAGCGGTCAACAGCTGCTTGGCGTTGGCGATGGTCTGGTCGATGGAAAATGTCTGGCTCATAACCGCAATCTGTTTTGGTGATAAGAGATCCAAGGCAAGGGATGATACCCTGGAATCGGTCAGCAAACCCCTGCGTTCAACACCTGTCTGCCAAAAGCTGCTGAAACAGGGTCTCCATTCGGTCGGTCATCTGCTCCAGACTGAAGCGGGCTTCCACTCGCTGACGCCCGGCCTTGCCGCAGGCCATTCGCAATGACCCATCCTCTAATAACCGACGGATGGCCTGGGCTATCTCCGCAACATCTCTGGGCGTGACCATCAATCCTGTCTCTTCATGGGTTAGCAGCTCGCCAATGGCCCCGACAGAGGTGGAAATCACCGGTAGCTCCATCGCCATCGCCTGCATGATTGCCTGTGGCACCCCCTCATTGGCATAGGAGGGCAACAGAAAGATATCCAGCGCCGCCATAAGATCAGGCACATCCTGCCGCTGTCCCAGAAGTTTGACCCGATCCCCTAAGGCATTCGTTTGGATACGCTCTTGAATTCTCTGATATCTGGGCCCATCGCCAGCAATCACCAGATACAGTTTCGGCCACGCCTCACGGAGTTGCTCAAAGGCACCGAGCAGATCATCATGCCCCTTCCAACTGCGCAACGTCGCGATGATCCCCAGCACCTGAGCATCCAGTGGGATACCCAGTTCATCCCGCATCTCGGCTTTGGTGCGTGTAGACTCGGAATTGAAACGCGTCAGATCCACCCCGGTGGGGATGGAGACAAAATGCCCCTCCTCCCCTTCAAGTCGCTGAATGAGATCCAGCCGCAACTGCTCTCCCGTAGTCACCACGCGATCGGCCCCTTTCAGATACAGCCAACGACTGGTCAGATTCCGACCGACCGGCGCGGAGATATGACGAGTCCGCACCACAGCAGGCCGTTGCCTGTTGGGCAGCGTCAAACGAGCCAAAGCCGTCAGCCAACTATCGATGGAGCTGTGGGTATTGACCAGATCGACCGAATGGCGCTGCAACCAGGAACGGAGGGCCATCAAGCCTGACAGGCTCTTCTTTTCAAAAGGCATGGCCTCCACTGCTAAACCCCAATCCGGTGCAGCCGCATAAATCCGCGATACAGCAGGCGCCAAAAGGGTGACACGATGGCCCCGTTCCTGGACCCCTTTGGCCTCACTCAGAATCCGTAATTCCTGACCACCCCAGCCCTGCGAAGCTTCGGTGTGAACGATGTGCATGGGCGCCACCATCAGCCCAACCCGTGCTCAAATTGCTTATGATAGAGATCGGTGTAATAGCCGTTGGCGCCCAACAGTTCCCGGTGTCGGCCCCGTTCGATAATCTCACCATTCACCAGTACCAGAATTTCATCGGCCCGCTGTATGGTAGACAGTCTGTGGGCAATCACCAGGGTGGTACGGTTATTTTCGAGATTTTCCAGGGCCGCCTGCACCTGCTTTTCTGACTCGGAGTCCAGAGCAGAGGTGGCTTCGTCCAAAATCAGCACAGGAGAGTCTTTGAGCAGTGCGCGGGCAATGGCAATACGCTGACGCTGCCCACCGGAAAGCAGGACACCATTATCACCTATCAAGGTGTCAAAACCATTGGGCAGCACCTCGATAAAGTCCAGAGCGAAGGCCTGTTCCGCCGCCCGCCGCAAGGCCTCGTGACTGGGAGGGGTCTTAAGGCCATAGGCAATATTGGCTGCCACCGTGTCATTGAAGAGCACCAAGTCCTGATTGACCAAAGAAATCTGGTCGCGCAGATCGGCCAATTTCAGATCGGAGACATTCTGATCGTCCAACAGGATTTCCCCAGACGACAGGTTATAGAAACGTGGCAGCAGGTTGGCCACGGTGGTTTTACCACTGCCGGAAGGTCCTACCAGGGCCACCGTCTTTCCCTGGGGAACGACAAAGCTGATGCCTTTGAGGGCCATTTCCTCTACTCCGGGATACGCAAAGCAGACTTGGCGGAATTCGACCTTGCCCCGCACTGCATCTAGCGAAGCCGTTCCTTCATCCACTTCAGGCTCTTCGTCGATGAAATTGAAAACACTCTCTGCCGCTGCCAAACCTCTCTGCAAGGGTTGAGAGATTCCCGCCAGAGACTTCACTGGAGAGATGATCAGGGCCAGAGCGGTGAAGAAGGAGACGAACTCACCCACACTCATCTGCTGGGCTGCCGTTTGGCTCGTACCCAGGTAAATGATGCTGGCCAGAACCAGCATCGACATCAGCTCCACAATGGGCACATTGGCAGCACCCGCTGACCTGACCTTGAACTGATTCAGCCGAATACGGTTGGCGGCATCCTTTAATCGTTCTTTCTCATACTGCTGGCCACCAAAAATCTTGACCACCTTATGGCCCTGTACCGACTCTTCCAGGATATGGGTCAGTTCGCCCACATTCTCTTGCACAACGCGACTGTAATGGCGGGATCTCTTGGCAAAAAAGTTAACCACCCAGGCAATGGGCGGCATGATCAGAAAGATCAAAAGGGTCAGTTGCCAATTCAGATAGAGGGCATAGACCAGCAGCCCCAATACCTTGACGCTGTCTCGCACCAAGGCGGTAACCGTTCGGGTTGCTGCCGTGGATACCTGCGACACATGATGGGTCAGTTTGGCGATGATATTGCCGGCAGAGTGATGATCGTAATGGCTGGTGGATAGCACCAACAATTTGTCCATCATGTCCTGACGAAGATCAAACACCAATCGACCGCCAATCCACACCGTGGAGATATTACTGAGGAAGGTGAAAAGTCCACGAACCAGAGACAGCAAGACCAGAATAATCGGCATCCAGAGGATATGCCCAGGATCCTTGTCCACAAAGGTCCCATCCAACAGGGGTTTCATCAGCGCAGCAATAGCTGGCTCGGTCAAAGCCAAGAGCACCAAGGAGAGAATGCCGCCAGCAAACTGGAGCTTATAGGCCGCCACATACCCCAACAGTCGAAAATAGAGTTTTTTATCGCTGGAAAAATCCAGCTTGCCTGGCTTGCTCATCAATCGTAGATCGTAGAGTGGTTCGCCTTGTCCTTAAACCGACGATGCATCCAGTTGTATTGGCTCGGTTCCATCCTCGCCCAGTCTTCAAAGCGGTCGTTGATGCGCTGCGCATCGGCAGCCATGTCACCGGTCGGATAATCGGCCAAGGGAGGATCGACTTGCATCAGGTAGCCACGGTTGTTGGGTTTTCTAAGAAGGACATAGGGTATCACCAAAGCGCCGGTCATCTTGGCAAAGCGGGCGGTCGCAGGATTGGTTTTGGTCGGAATACCAAAGAAGTGTACCTGCTCTGCCCCCTTATCTCCGTAATACTGATCCGGCGCAAACCAGACACCCCGATTCTCTTTCAGGGTACGAATCATGCGCCGCACATCCTCTCTGGGGATGGGCAGGGCGACCCGCTTGGTGCGATAGGTGCGGACGAAATACTCCACCACCGGGTTTTCATGGGGGCGGTACATGGGGATAAAATCGGCATACCAGCTCAGAATGCGCCCGCTCATCTCCAGGGCGGAGAAATGGGCGGTCAGAAAAATCACGCCTTTGTTCTGGGCATAGGCCGTAGCAATATGATCAGCACCCTCAACCTCGACCAGGCCTTTCATGCGCCGGGTACCCATCCACCACCCCATACCGACCTCCATCAGACCCATGCCCGTGGACTCAAAGTTGGCCTTGACCAAAGCCTCGCGTTCAGTCTCTGTCAGCTCAGGGAAACAGACCCCGATATTCACCCTGGCAATATGGACCCGGCGTTTGGCAAAGCGGTAAAACAAGCGTCCCAGTTGGCGCCCTAATCCCATGATCCAGGGATAGGGCAGAAGGATAATCACCCGTAGCAAACCAAATCCGAACCACAGTGGCCAGTTTCTTGGAGAGAGAGGATGGGTATTTCGTTTCATGGCGCGAGTCTAACGGCTGTCGCGCCGTGATGCCATGAGCCGTGCTTATCATCCACCGATGAAAGTGTGGCTGGAGGAACCTTGCTCAAGCCCTCTCCCTTGATCTTTTCGCCCTCTCGGATCTTGTTCAAAGATGCGCCTGATCTCTGGATCTGCCACCCTCGCCAATAACGCTGGATTACTCCGATAGGCGTTGAGAATGAAATCACGATTGGCCTCAATTTCCAGCAAGAGGCGATAGTTTTCCTCTGCCGTCACGACACACCCCTCGATCGAATCTTTTCCAGCTCCTGGATATCAATCCTGTCCTTGCTACGCCCGGTTCCCGTTTTCATGGCAATCAAATGGTCTATGGATGCGATGGGAATCTGCATGGAACCCACATCAATCCTCTGTGCCTCTCTCTTCAGTTGAGCATAAGTCACACTGGGCCGAATCAAAATATCCAGAATGGTCGACATGGTTTCAGGCCCTCTGAGGCCAAATGCCAACATCCCTTTTTCCCGATGCCACTGACTCAGCAAATCGGGATTTGCCAGCGAATCGAGCGGGATTGGCATGATTGGCTGCAAATTCGCTTTTCGAGCACAGCGGATAAATCGCTGGATATTCTGGTCATCCATGGCCATGGTGACATCCACATCCATGGTAACCCGTTGATATCCATGCAAGGAGACGGCCAAGCCGCCCACCAAGACAAAGTCAACCTTATCCTCGGTCAGCAATTGGAGAAGATGAAGCATGCCCATGAAGAAATACTACAGGGACATTCGGGCAACGCCAAGAATCGCCAGCCAACCTCGGCTGTCGTGCCGTGATACCATGAACCGCATTTTTTTCTGATTGATTCACCCAATGAAAGAGCTACCGGATTTCTCCCAAGGGCGCGTCCTCGTGGTGGGCGACCTGATGCTGGATCGTTACTGGCACGGCCCGACCCAGCGCATCTCGCCAGAGGCCCCCGTGCCCGTGGTCCGCATCCATGATGAGGAGTTCCGTCCCGGCGGCGCGGCCAATGTCGCCATGAACATCGCGGCGTTGGGAGGCGCTGTCAGCCTGCTGGGATTGACCGGGGATGATCCGGTCGCCGATCAGCTGGAACAGCACCTCTCCGCCCAGGGGATCGACTGCCGTTTCGACCGCCAGCCAGCCTATGACACCATCACCAAACTGCGCATCATCAGCCGCCATCAGCAGCTGATCCGGCTCGATTTCGAGGACGGCTTTCCCGATTACCAGCCCCAGGCTCTGTTGACCGAGTTTGAGCGCCAACTGTCCCAGTGCGATCTGGTGATCCTCTCCGATTACGGCAAGGGTACCCTTAGGGAAGTACAACCCTTTATCCAACTGGCCCGGACCCAGCACAAGGCTATTTTTATCGACCCCAAGGGCAGCGATTTCAGCAAATACCAGGGCGCTACGCTGATCACGCCCAACCTGAACGAATTTGAGGCCGTGCAAGGCCCTGCGCCCGACAACGACACCCTGGAAACCCAGGGCAATGCCCTCATGAACAGCTGTGATCTCCAGGCCCTGCTCATCACCCGGGGCGAGGCGGGCATGAGCCTGCTGGAGAAGAGCCAGCCCCCACGCCACATGCCCGCCCTGGCCCGCGAGGTGTTTGATGTCACCGGTGCCGGCGATACGGTCATCGCCGTGCTGGCTGCTGCCATGGCCGCCGGGATGCCCCTGGAGGCGGCCACCCATCTGGCCAACACCGCCGCCGGGGTGGTGGTCGGCAAGGTTGGCACCGCCGTGGTCAATCGGGATGAATTGGCGTCCGCCCTGGAGGCCGAACAGGTGGTGCACCGGGGCATCGTGGACGAGACTCAGCTCCAGTCCGCCCTGACATTGAGCCGACGACAGGGGGAGACCATCGTCTTCACCAATGGCTGCTTCGATATCCTGCATGCGGGCCATGTCACCTATCTGGAAGATGCCAGCCGCCTGGGCGATCGTCTCATCGTCGCGGTGAACATCGATGAGACCGTGCGCGCCCTCAAAGGGCCAGACCGGCCCGTCAACCGCGTTGAACAGCGCATGAAGGTACTGGCCGCTCTGGGTTGCGTCGACTGGGTCATCGCCTTCAGCGAAGAGACGCCGGAGAGTCTGATCTGCCGCCTCAAGCCCGATTTCCTGGTCAAGGGCGGTGACAACGATCCCGACCAGATCCCCGGCGCTCGCTGTGTGCGTGACAATGGCGGAGAGGTTCGGGTGCTGACCTATGTCGACGGCATCTCCACCACGCGCATCGTCGAAACCATTCGTGAACGCTGAGCCATGCGCCACGAGCTGGACATCCTCATCTTCGGTGGCGGCATCACCGGCCTCTGGGCACTGAACCGACTCCGCCAAGCAGGCTACCGGGCCGCATTGATCGAGGCCCACGCCCTCGGCGGCACCCAGACCCTCGCCTCTCAGGGCATCATCCATGGCGGCACCAAATATGCCCTGACCGGCCGCCTCAGTGACTCGGCCCAGAGCATCGCCGAAATGCCAGCCCGCTGGCGGGCCTGCCTTGAACAGAAAGGCGAGCTGGATCTGAGCCGGGCCAAAATCCTCAGCCAGCACCAGCTGCTCTGGTCCACCCAGGCCCTGCTGTCGAAACTCTCCGGCTTCTTTGCCGGAAGGCTGATGAAGAGCCGGATGCGGAAGCTGTCGCGACAAGAGGCTGCCGCGCCCTTCGATCATCCCGATTTCCGTGGCGAGCTTTATCAGTTGGATGAGCCGGTATTGGACATCCCGACGCTGGTTCAGGCTCTGGTCGAACCGGTTGAACCACACTGCTACCGACTGGCTGCGGATGACTGGTCTCCCCTGCCAGGCAACGCCGGCATCCGGCTTCGAGACGGCACCGAGATCCAGGCTCGTCAACTGCTGCTGACCGCCGGGGCAGGCAATGAACAACTACTGGACAAGTTGGGCCGGGATCGACCCGCCATGCAGCGCCGCCCGTTGCAGATGCTCCTGGCCCGCGGCCCGCTGCCGCCCCTCTATGCCCATTGCCTGGGTGCCAGTGCCAAGCCCCGGCTGACCATCACCAGCCAGCGCGATCGGGCCGACAACCCCATCTGGTATCTGGGGGGTGATCTGGCA
Source organism: Sedimenticolaceae bacterium (assembly GCA_050292235.1). GTDB lineage: Bacteria > Pseudomonadota > Gammaproteobacteria > Chromatiales > Chromatiaceae > JBNKLG01. The sequence goes on from JBNKLG010000003.1 coordinate 70,945, forward strand.
GAGCAGGGCGTCGGCCAATCCCTGGCACAGCTTGTCGACAGGGGCAAAGCGGAATTGAAGGCGACGCTCCCCTGGCTCAATCTGGATGGCCTGGCATGGCAAAGCCTCAAGGTGGATCGGGCCGAACCCCGCCAGAGCGGCGGCATCCGCCCCAACAGCTACTTCATCGATGAACATCCCGGCATCCTGACCGTCTGGCCGACCAAGCTCGCTTTCGCCCCGCTCATCGCCGATGCGCTGATAAAACGCCTCGCCTCCAACATCCCGGCAACCGCAGCCCCCACCCCGCCACTGCCGCTACCCAAGCCCGAGCTGACCCTGGCCCCCTGGGAGACAACCGACCCATGGATCTGAGACCCCTCGGCGATACCGGCATCCAGGTCAGTCCCTTTGGGCTGGGTACGGTCAAGTTCGGTCGCAATACCCAGGTCAAATATCCCAGGCCGTTTGATCTGCCCAGCGATGCGGAGATCAGCAACCTGCTGGCCCTAGCCAGAGAGCTGGGCATCAACCTGCTGGACACGGCCCCGGCTTATGGCAGCAGCCAGGAGCGGATTGGCCAGCTGCTACCCGGCCCGAGAGCGGAATGGGTGATCGTCTCCAAAGTGGGCGAGTTTTACGACGATGACCACGGCTCCCGGTTTGATTTCTCCTATGAGACCACCATCACCGTGGTCGAGCAGAGTCTGCGTACCCTCAAGACCGATTATCTGGACTGCATCCTCATCCACTCCGATGGCGACGATCTGCGGATCCTGCAACAGGAAGGGGCGAAGGATGCCCTGCAGCATCTCAAGGAGAGGGGATTGATCCGCGCCCACGGCATGTCCTCCAAGACGGTCGAGGGGGGACTGGCCACTCTGGCCGAGATGGATGTCGCCATGGTCACCTGCAACCCCAGCTACAACGAAGAGCTGGCGGTGCTGGAGACAGCTGCGCGTGACAACAAGGGCATTCTGATCAAAAAGGGGCTATCCAGCGGCCACCTCTCCGGGCCAGATGCCGTCGAAGAGGCCATGGGCTTTATCTTCGCCCAGCCCGGCGTCAGCAGCATGATCAGCGGCACCCTCAACCCCGATCATCTACGCGCCAACATCCAGGCCCTCAACCGCGTGCTTGGGACATGAAGTCGCTCTATCAGATCCTCATTCACCTAGCCCTGCCTTTCGTCTTTCTGCGCCTGCTGTGGCGCAGTCGCAAAAACCCCGATTACCGCCAGCGCTGGGGGGAACGTCTGGGCCACTGCCCCATCCGGTTCGAGACCCGGCCCATCTGGATCCATGCCGTCTCCGTGGGTGAGGTTCAGGCCTCCGAACCGTTGATCCGTTCCCTGCGCGAGCACTACCCCGGGATTCCTCTGCTCATGACCACCACCACTCCGACCGGGGCAAGACATGTGCAGCGTCTCTTTCATGATCAGCTTCCCCATGCCTACTTTCCCCTGGATCTGCCCTTTGCGATTCAGCGCTTTTTGCAGCAGGTTAACCCCAGGCTGTTGCTGACGATGGAGACCGAGATCTGGCCGAACCTGCTGGCCGCCTGTGATGCCAACCGCATCCCCAGTCTGCTGGCCAACGCCCGACTCTCGGCCCAATCGGCCCGGGGATATGCCCGGCTGGGAACCTTCAGCCGCCAGGTCTTTGGCCGTATCGGTCAGATCGCCGCCCAAAGCGATACTGATGCCCAACATTTTCGCGATCTGGGCGTAGCCCCGGAGCGGATCGCCGTCACCGGCAGCCTCAAATTCGACCTCAGCCTTCCTGCCAGCCTGCGGGAACAGGCTGAGGTCCTGCGCCGTGAGTTAGGCACCGAGCGACCGGTCTGGGTCGCTGCCAGCACCCGGGAAGGGGAAGAGAATCCGGTCATTCGCGCCCACCGTCTGCTGTTACAGCAACTGCCTGACTGCCTGCTGATCCTGGTGCCCCGCCATCCCGAGCGATTTGATCAGGTCGCCCAGCTTTGCCAGCAGCAGGGGCTAATGGTTCAGCGACGATCCAGCCCGTCCTGCGACAGCCGCCAAATCCAGGTCTACCTGGGCGACAGCATGGGTGAACTGCCTCTTTTGCTGGCAGCAGGCGATGCCGCTTTCATCGGCGGCAGTCTGGTGAAACTGGGGGGGCATAACGTGCTGGAGGCGGCGGTACTGGGCAAAGCGGTGGCCTTTGGCCCCTATATGTACAACTTTCCCGCCATCAGCCGCTGGCTGTTGGAGGCCGGAGCGGCGACTGAAGTCAAGAATGCAGATGCCCTGGCCGCCACCATGCAAAACTGGCTGACCAACGCCGATCAACGGGATCAGATCGGTGAGCAGGGGCGGCAACTGGTTGCCCGTCACCGTGGGGCCAAAGAGCGATTACTGCCCCTGATCGAGGCCCTGCTCAACTCAACGAAACAGCCCTGACACCTCTTTAAAGCGGGCATGATTGGCATTGCCCATCCATTCGAACACCACCGATTCGGTATTGCTGATCATGATACCGCCCTGGCGCATGCGATTGAGCGCATTCTCACGATTCTGCGGACTGCGGGAACAGACCGCATCAGAAACGATAAACACCTGATAGCCCCAATGCTGCAGGCCCGCCGCCGTTTGCAGGATGCAGATATGGGACTCCAATCCGGCCAGAATCACCTGGGGACGGATCTCCTTAGGTGCCAGTTTTTGTTCAAAATTGGATGCGCTACAACAGGAAAAACCGGTCTTCTCACACATCTCAAGATCATCGGGCAACGACTCCATCACCGCATTTCGGGTTGGCCCCAGCCCTTTGGGATATTGCTCGGTACCGATAATGGGCACCTCCAGCAGCTGGGCGGCCTTGGAGAGACGGCTAATGTTGGATAGGGCCAGCTCCAGACAGTCCTGGGGCATGGCAGCACAGAGGCGATCCTGCACATCGATCACCATCAGCTGGGATTTGGCTGCCTGGCAAAGCGCTAATTTGAGAGGGGGGTTGGCCTTGCTGATCATGTGCGACTCCTGGGACTAGAACACAAAAGAGGAGGGTACAGTTGTCGATACCAGTGGAGGCAGATCCGACTCAAACAACACCTGGGCACGCCACTCATCATCACCCAGACGTTCAATCAGCATGGCTGCCTTGGCCGGCCCGGTGCCAATAATGGCCACCATGCGGCCCCCCAGGGTCAAACGGGCCTCCAGAACGGGGTCGCGCTCCGCCAAAGAGCCTCCGGAGATCACTACCACATCAAAGGCACCGCCAGGCAGAGCATAGTTATCATTCACCGGCACCAGAGAGACGTTATGCACCCCCAAAGCGCCCAAACGTTCGCTGGCTTTAGATAAGAGGCTGGCATCATGTTCCAGACTGGTGACATAGCCGCCCATGCGGGAAAGGCAGGCCGTGACATAGCCGCAACAGGTGCCCAATTCCAGCACGTTATCCCCTGCATGGACATTGGCAGCGTGCAGCAAACGGGCCACGATTTTGGGTGACAACATGGCACGCCCACCCTGGATAGGAATATCCACATCGGCAAAGGCCACCCCACGATAGGCATCAGGTACGAAGACCTCACGGGGAACATGATCCATCGCCTCCAGCACCAGACTGTTCACCGCCTCCCAGGGGCGGATCTGTTGATGCAGCATATTGAAACGGGCCTGTTGGGCAATCGTGGATTCCATGGCAGTTCTCGGGAATAGAAATGAAGTAAGAAAGAGAGACTAAGGGCTTTACCGATGAGAGGCAAGCCCTTAGGGACGAACCAGCCCTGCTACTACTTGCTCCCGCTTGGCTTGGCCAACCAGACGCTCAATCAATTCCAGGGCAAAATCCATCGCCGTTCCCGGCCCTCGGGAAGTGATGACACGACCATCCGTAACCACAGGCTTGGGCAGCAATTGAACACCGGGAAGATCCTGGCCATCCAGAACACCGGGATAGGCGGTGGCCTGCTTACCGTTCAGCAGTCCGGCAGAAAGCAGCACCTTGGGCGCCGCACAGATGGCCGCCGTATAGCCACCATCGGCATCAATGCGTTGCAACAGGGCCGCAATACGCGGATCGGCATTGAGGTAATCCGCCCCCGGCAGACCACCGGGTAACACCATCATATCGAAGGGGCGATCCAGAACAGCATCCAGGCTCGTATCCGCCACCAGTACCACACCACGACTGGCCGTCACCGGTCGATCATCCAGCGAAGCCGTCACCACCTCGATACCGGCCCGACGCAACAGATCGATGAGCGTCACGGCCTCCAGCTCTTCACAGCCCTGTGCCAAAGGAATCAATACGCTGGGCATGCTGCGCCTCTATCGCGCCATGCGTCGGTTGCGAACCAGCTCAAAGGCATGCTCCACCGCACTGTTCACATCCTTTTTCAGTTTCTCATGATCCTCTTGTGACAGATGAGCGGCCAAATCCACCGAATAACGGAAATAGCGCGGCGGCAAGGTGTTCAGGGCCACGCAGGCCACATCCTCCAGCTGCTCCTCATCCAGATCGACACCCTCGACCGGTGCCTGTTCACGGATACGCAGGAAGACCAAATATTCATAATGGTTGGTAATACCGGAAAACATCGTTTATCCCTCTACGCGTGCATTCAAATAGGCCCGCTCAGACAAATCCGTCCAACGTTGGACATTCTGATAGAAGCCGCTGTAGGAAGCGTAGACCTTTTTGCTGAAATCATCTTTATTGGCAAGCTCCTCTACCACCTCATGAGAGATCTTACGCAATGCTGCCAACACATCTGCCGGGTAGGCCCGCAGATCCACTTTGTGTTTGTTCAGCAGCGTATCCAGTGCAGCCGGGTTACGTGCTGTGTATTCAGCCAGGAGATCCTGATTCACCACCTTGGCGGCGTTATAGACGATAGCCTGCAGATCCTTGGGCAAAGATTCCAGGGCCTTTTTGTTGAACATGGCTTCAAGGATGGTACCGGGCTCGTGGAAACCGGGGTAGTAATAGTATTTGGCCGCCTTGTAGAGACCAAAGGCCAGATCGTTATAGGGCCCAACCCATTCGGTGGCATCGATGGCGCCAGACTGCAGGGAAGTAAAGAGTTCGCCGCCGGGCAGATTGACCGGAGTCCCGCCCAGACGCTTCAGCACCTCGCCGCCCAGACCGGGGATACGCATCTTAAGGCCCTTCAGGTCCTCCAGGCTGTTAATCTCCTTATTGAACCAGCCCCCCATCTGCACGCCGGTATTACCGCCGGGCATCCCCACCAGACCAAACTGGCCATAAAGCTCATCCCATAACGCCTGACCACCGCCATAGTAGATCCAGGCATTCATCTCCTGGGCGGTGAGTCCAAAGGGGACAGTAGAGAAGAACTGGGCAGCCTCGCTTTTGCCTTTCCAGTAATAGGCCGACCCATGCCCCACCTCGGCAGTGCCACGGGATACCGCATCGAACACCCCAAAGGCGGGCACCAGCTCTCCGGCACCATAGACCTTGATATGGATGCGGCCACCACTCATTTCGCCGATCAGCGCCGCCAGTTTATTGGCTGCCGTACCCAGGCCGGGAAAATTTTTCGGCCAGGTGGTGACCATTTTCCAGCGGTATTCCGCCTTAGCCGCCAGGGCCTGGCCACTGGCCAGGGCCACAGTGCCCGCTCCCAGGGATTTGATGAAGTGACGACGCTGCATCGCTAAGCCTCCGTATGGTGTTGGTTGAGCCTACCCCAAAGCCGCCTTGGCAATCAAAGCCAACTTTGCTTTGCGGTCAAACTGTTTGATGGCCAGCTCCCTTCTCAGGGCCTGCCCCCGATCTGATGCCGGTTCGCTGTAGACCAGTGAGACCGGTCGGCGCGAACGGGTGTATTTGGCTCCCAGCCCCGCATTGTGCTGGGCAATACGATTCTCAAGATCCTTGGCCACGCCGGTATAGAGAGAACCATCACAACACTGGACAATATAGACGTGCCAGCTCATAAAGGCTCAAGATTGGCATAGGCCGTCATCAGCCACTTGTTGCCCTCTTGCTCGAAATTAACCTGCACCCGGGCTGCGGCACCCTGCCCCTCGGCGTGAAGCACAATGCCCTCGCCGAACTTGGCATGGTGCACCCGCTGCCCCAGGCGAAAGGCACCCGGTTCCGCCAAGGAATCCTGATATCCGGGTCGGCTGATGTTAGGCCGACTGCGTATCTCTTCGGTCAACTCGGCGGGAATCTCGCGTAAAAAGCGGGAGGGCAAAGGATAGGTCTCATTGCCATGGAGCTGCCGATTCTCCGCATGGGTGAGGTAGAGCTGTTGGCGAGCGCGGGTCATGCCGACATAGCAAAGTCGCCGCTCCTCCTCCAACCGGCCCGGCTCCTCCACCGACATGCTGTGGGGAAAGAGCCCCTCCTCCATGCCGGTGATGAACACCAGGGAAAACTCCAGCCCCTTGGCCGAATGCAGGGTCATGAGTTGAACGCAATCCTCGTAGGGATCGGCCTGACCCTCGCCTGCCTCCAGTGCAGCATGGGCCAAAAAGGCGGCCAGTGGATCACCCGCCGCCTCATCCAGCTCGAAGCCGAACTGCTTGGCAGCGACCACCAGCTCCTCCAGGTTCTCCACCCGGTCCTGCCCTTTGCCATCCTTGCTCTTGCGCATCAGCTCGACCAGCCCCACGGCATGGATTACCTGGGCGACCCGGTCGTGCAGATCCAGGTCGCGGCTGCCGACATCCATCTCCTCAATCAGATTCAGAAAGCCCTGCAGCGCCGTCGAGGCCCGACTGGTCATGGCGCCACCGGCAATCAGCTCCTGGCTGGCCCGCCAGAGGGAGCAACCGAAGTCCCGCGCATGGGCGCGGATGGCATCCAGGGTACGGGCACCGATCCCCCGCGGCGGGGTATTCACCACCCGCTCAAACGAGGGATCATCGTCGCGATTGGCCAGCAGGCGCAAAAAGCCCAGGGCATCCTTGATCTCGGCCCGCTCGAAAAAGCGCAGTCCGCCATAGACACGATAGGGCATCCCCGCTTGCAACAACGCCTCTTCAAACAGACGGGACTGGGCATTGGAGCGGTAAAGGATGGCGCACTCGGCCCGGCGCAGGCCCTGATCCACCGCCTGTCGGAGGCGCTCAACGGTAAAACGGGATTCGTCGATGGCGTTGAAGGCGTTATAGATATAAAGGGGATCGCCGTCAGCGTCTTCTGTCCAGAGCTGTTTGCCCAGACGCTCGCCATTGTGACTGATCACCGCATTGGCCGCTGCCAGGATGTTGCCGGTGGAGCGGTAGTTCTGCTCCAGACGAACCATGGCTGCACCGGGAAAGTGGTGCTGAAATCCCTGGATATTCTCCACCCGTGCCCCACGCCAGCCATAGATGGACTGATCGTCATCGCCCACCACAAAGAGGCGCTCCTCCTCCCCGGACAACATGCGCAACCAGGCATATTGGATGGCGTTGGTATCCTGAAACTCGTCCACCAGCACCTGCTGAAAACGCTGACGATAATGGGCCAGCACACCAGGATGGTCCCGCCACAGCTCATGGGCACGCAGCAATAATTCAGCAAAATCCACCACCCCGGAACGCTCGCAGGCCGCCTGATACTCGGTATAGATACGCACCATCTGTTTCTGGTAGGGATCCTGGCCCGGATCGATATGCTGAGGGCGCACCCCCTCATCCTTCTGGGCATTGATGAACCACTGGGCCTGACGCGGCGGCCACCTGGCCTCGTCGATATCCAGACTGCGCACCACCCGTTTCACCAGACGAAACTGATCATCGGAATCGAGAATCTGAAACTCCCGGGGCAGCCTGGCCTCTTCCCAATGGGCACGAAGCAGACGATGAGCCAGACCATGAAAGGTCCCCACCCACATGCCCCCCAGAGGCTGTTCGATCAGCTGCTCGATGCGATTGCGCATCTCCCGCGCCGCCTTGTTGGTAAAGGTCACCGCCAGAATCGACCAGGGAGACAACTGCTCCACCGCCAGCAGCCAGGCAATCCGGTGCACCAGCACCCGGGTCTTGCCACTGCCCGCCCCGGCCAGTACCAGCGCGGCGCGGGATCGGGCTGTCACCGCATCGCGTTGGGCCTCATTGAGGCCATCGAGAATATGAGAAACATCCATGGCGGAATTGTATAGCAATTAGTCCCTGGGGTCGGAATCAACCCAAAACACAGCCGATAGGAGCCCGCTCCTTCGAGCGATTCCTTTGGCATATGTAGGGTGGATAAGTGCAGCGCATCCACCAACATTACTGCCCCAAAAAAATCGCCTGCGGAAGCGGGCTCCTACCGATCCAGACCCTTGGCCAACCCCTCCAGCACCCTCGCACTGGCATAGAGCCCCATGCTGGCCGTCACCGCCACGCTGGAGCCAAAACCACCGCAATTGAGACCGCTGCTAAAACAGACCGCACCGGGGTGATGAGCCTCACGGGAATAGATGCAGGGCACGCCGAAGCTGCGCTTGGGGTTGCTGCTGAAACCATAGTCTGTGCGCAACAGACGCCGGGTTTTAGCCAGCAACGGATCTTGCTCGGTACGGCTCAGGTCGGTCTGCTGGATCTGGCCCGGATCGCGCTTGCCACCCGCTCCGCCTACCGTGACCAATGGCTGTTTTCGGCGCTTGCAGTGGGCGATCAGAGCGGCCTTGACCCGAAAGCCATCGATGCAGTCGATCAGCCAATCGCAGCGGGGCAGCAATGCATCCATGTTGTCGGCGGCGACAAAATCCTCGATCAAATCCACCTGACAGGCGGGGTTAATCTCGCCAATGCGGGCACGGAGCGCCCCGATCTTGGCCATGCCTAAGGTTGACTCCAGTGCCTGAATCTGGCGATTGATGTTGGACTCAGCCACCTGATCCAGATCGATCAGCGTCAGCTGGCCGATCCCGCTCCGCGCCAGGGCTTCTACCACCCAGGAGCCAACGCCGCCCACCCCGACCACGCAGACATGAGCGGCGGCAAAGCGATCCAGGGCCGACTCGCCATAGAGCCGGGCAACACCACCAAAGCGACGCTCAAAATCCATCGCCATATTCATCACTCCCTCTCTCTGTGGGAGAGGGCTGGGGTGAGGGAAACCCATGCTGAGACCATCGCGAGAAAAGCTAGCCTTCCGCTTCTGCCCGACCAAAATTAAAGGCCACCGAGAGGCGGATCTCCTGACTGAGATTCTCTTCCACCGCGTGCATCAGACTGGGCGAAAAGAAGAGAAACAGCCCCTCTTTGGGCTGGATGGGAATCTCCTCACCCGCCTCTTCGGCAATAAAGCGGCCACTACGTTTCGGCACCTGGATGTAATAGCAACCCGACAACAGCTCATCATCCTCATCATGGTTATGACGACTGGTCATCTGGCCCGGCCCCATCTCATTGAACCAGAAGCCATAACGCAACTGATCCCTGCCCAGAAGATTACAGGCGAAAGCCAAACCGGCATCCACCACCGGCTGAAGCGCGGGAATCTGCGCCAGGGGCACATAGGTGTTTTCAAACCGCCCATGGAAATGATGGGTCTGGCGGATGGCCGAGCGATCCAGCTGCCAATAGGCCTCCAGCAAAGGTCCGTTAATGGTCTCGGCCTGAGGCAGATGAAGACGATGAATCATGGGCATGATCAGCCTCCCGGCAGAGAAATCCCAGTGAGTTTTTTATAGGCCGTTACCGCGTAGGAATCGGTCATCCCCGCAACAAAATCGGTCAGTTGCAACAGGCGCAGATAGAAATCCGCCACCGGCTCCCGATTCGGCCCCACAAACTGTTCCGGAATCAGGCGCAACACCATCTGGCTTTTGGGTTGGGCGCTGGCCCCGTGGTGGGCGACATCATCCAGCACCTGAATCAACCGCTGTAACAGCTCGCTCATCACCTCATAACCGGCCGCCTCGATCTCCACCACCTCGGGGGCGCAATAGAGCTTACGCGAGGCCACCTCGATCAGGGCATCCATCTCCGCCCGATGGGGAATGACCGACATCAACGGCAGGTCAAAAGCACCGGCCAGGATGGCCGATTCCTGATCCAAAAAAGCCTCCATCGACTCACGTACGGCCTGGTTGATCACCTTGGCGCGCAGAAACTCCACCTGCTCTTTTTCACCTTTAAGACCCGCCAAACGGCTGCGCTGAACGGCCTGATCAGGCAAGACGGCCAGAAACAGATCCAGCGCCTCCTGATGGCTGATGTGACCCAGACGGAAACCGTCTTCGATATCGATCACCCGATAGCAGATGTCATCCGCCGCCTCCACCAGAAAAGAGAGGGGATGGCGGTGCCAGATGGCATAGTGGGGATCGCGCCGAATCAGCCCCACCGCAGTGGCCACTTCTTCGAAATAGTCCCGATCCTGCGCGGTAAAGCCCTGCTTCCTGGCACTGACCCCATCGAAGGAACTGCCTCCCAGCCAGGCCTGGCGGGGATACTTGGTAAAGGCTGCCAGGGTGGCACAGGTCAGCTGCAAACCGCCGCGATTGTCCCGATTCTGCAACCGGGTCAGCACCCGAAAGCCCTGGGCATTGCCCTCAAAGCTCAGGAAATCCTCCTGCAGCGCCAGGTCGGCAATCACCGCCACCCGATCCCGGCCACCGCCATAGCGTGCCCAATGGCGGATGCCATCCTCACCGGAGTGGCCAAAGGGCGGATTACCGATGTCATGGGCGAGACAGGCCGCCGCACAGATGGCGCCAAAATCCGCCGCCTCAAACCCCGTCAGACCATGACGGGCAATGATCTGTTCCCCCACCAGAGTACCCAATGAGCGCCCGACACTGGAAGACTCCAGGCTGTGGGTCAACCGGGTACGAACATAATCAACCTTCGACAAAGGAAAGATCTGGGTCTTGTCCTGCATCCGCCGAAAGGCCGAGCAAAACACAATGCGATCAAAATCCCGCTGAAAATCGGTCCGCGCCGCACTCTGGCTGGGATCCTGATCAGCGCCCAGCCGTTTGCGCGATAAAAGTTGAGGCCAGTGCATACTCATCGAACAGCTCACCATGAAGGAAGCACCAAGCTACACCATCGGATCGGGAATGCAAGACCCGGGAAAAATGCTGCTACCTTTAATCTGATGATCATTCTCTCAATGTCACATGAGGTCTGAGCTGACAAAGGGGATCATTACAGGCACAGTCAAACGCCGGGATTAAGGATCATATGGAACAACTGACCGACCTGAAAGCCATTCTGCACTCCAAGCGGGCCAACATCTATTACCTGGAAAAGTGCCGCGTCATGCAGAAAGACGGGCGGGTACTCTATCTGACAGAAGCCAAAGCCGACAATCAATATTGGAATATCCCCATCGCCAATACCACTTGTCTGCTGTTGGGTACCGGCACCTCCATTACCCAGGCTGCCATGCGCATGCTCGCCCAGGCAGGGGTATTGGTTGGGTTTTGCGGGGGTGGTGGCACGCCCCTGTTAATGGCCAATGAGATCGAATGGCTCACCCCTCAAAGCGAATATCGCCCCACGGAATACCTGCAAGGTTGGATGCAGTTCTGGTTCGATGAAAACAAGCGTCTACAGGCCGCCAAGGCGTTCCAGCAGGCCCGCATCCACTTTCTTCAAAAGGTTTGGCGTCAAGACCGCGACCTGAAAGCAGAGGGGTTTGACGGCGATGGCGACACGATTCGACCGGCTTTGGACAGCTTCCTCGCCAAAGTCGAAACATCCACCAAAGTCAGTGACCTGCTGCAAACCGAAGCCCAACTCACCAAACAGCTCTACAAGATGGCCGCCCACTGCACCCAATACGGAGACTTTGTCCGGGAGCGCGAAGCGGTGGATAGCGCCAATGCCTTTTTAAACCATGGCAACTATCTCGCCTATGGTCTGGCTGCAACCACACTTTGGGTATTGGGCATTCCCCATGGCTTTGCCGTGATGCACGGCAAAACCCGTCGTGGCGCCCTCGTATTCGATATCGCCGATTTGATCAAAGACGCCCTGATTCTGCCCTGGGCCTTTATCTGTACCAAAGAAAATGCCACCGAACAGGCGTTTCGTCAGCAGTGCCTGCAGGCCTTCACCGATCACAAAGCCCTGGAGTTTATGTTTGAACAGGTTAAGGCTGCTGCGTTGAAGGTGGATTGGGAGGGATGACAGTCGTGACGGCATTTAGTGGCAGGAAACCGCAATACCTAAAGACCCTGCAATTTGTGCCAGGCACCTATCTCTTGTCCACAACTGCGTGTTGTCACTCATCAGCGTAGCGCTCAGCAAATGCAGATCCACATAGCCGATGCCTTTGCCCATCAACCGGCGTTTTTCGAGTACATGCATGGCTTCAGCATGACTGGCCTCTTTAGCTTTAGGCAGGTTTTGCCAAAGCTCAAGCAACTGCTGGCGATTTTGCCAATTGCCACAGGCCAGTTCGCCAATGATCATCGGGTGCATGCAAACCTGTCCCTGATTCAGCAAATGGCTAAAAGATTCATCCCCCTTGCGCAGGTAATCCACCCACACCGAGGTATCCACCAAAACCACTATCTCACCGGTTTTGATTGGCGGCGTGGGGCAGGCTCCAGATCCGGTTCTGAGCCACCTAACATGGCCAGCCGACGCGCGCTTTCACGCTCAATCAGGGCTTTCAGGCTTTCACGAAACAAAGCGGATTTTTCGTGTACCCCGGTTAGCTTTGCCGCTTCGTTAAACAACTCATCATCAATGGTTAATGTTGTGCGCATAAACACCTCTGTTCGACATCAATTACCGCATCAGTGTATGCGTGATTTGATGCGTAGACTAGCGTTACCAGCTAATGTCGTACCAGTGAGGGCCTGCCTATGATGGTTACTTTCATCTCCCAGTGCGAAAAGAAAGCGCTCAACCGAACCCGCCGGGTGCTGGACGCCTTTGCTGATCGTATTGGCGATAACGCTTGGCAGACTGTGATGACCCAGGAAGGCCTGTTGGCCGTCAAAAAACTGCTGCGCAAAACCGCCAGTAAAAATACGGCGGTGAGTTGCCATTGGATACGGTCGAGGTCGCGGAGTGAGTTGGTTTGGGTGGTGGGGAATAAACGCAAATTTGATCAAAAGGGGCGAGTGCCCGTCAACAGCACGCGCAATCATCGATACCGCGGAGAGGCTGAGACCCGCTGGCAGTCTGCCCACAGCATCCAAATCGTCACCGTTCTGGCTGCGCTGCTGCATGATATTGGCAAAGCTACGGTGGGATTTCAGAACAAATTACAAAATCCATCCAATGGCCGACAGGCCGACCCATACCGTCACGAGTGGATCTCTTTACGCCTGTTTCTGGCCATGATTCACGGTTGTCATGATGATGATAGCTGGCTCAATCGATTGATGGATTTTCAGGGCTTTCTCTCGGCCAATCCGGGCTGGCTAAAGGTCTTACACAATGATTCAACGACCAAAAATGACCGGTGTTTGCTGGAAGCACTTCCGCCATTAGCCCAACTCGTGGCCTGGCTGATCGTCACCCACCATCGTCTGCCGACCTATCACCCAACACTCTACGAAACAGCAGCCAACAGAAAAAGTGAACAGAGCAACCCCCAGGCATGGGGGGATGAAATGGACATCTCCACCTTTTATTGGCACCTCGAACCCTACGCTGGCTGGGTATTCAACAAAAAGGCAGAAAACAGCCAACACTTCTGGCGCTTGCATGCCATTGTTATGGAAAGCCAGTGCTGGCAAAAAGCGGTATCCCGCTGGGCACGCAAGGCTCGGGATCATGGGCCATTGCGAGCACTGGCCCAAAAGCCGATTGCCGATCCGTTTTTCATGCACATTTCGCGGCTTTGCCTGATGCTGGCCGATCACAACTACTCCTGTCTGAGCGCTGACTCCGACAAAAGAGTGAAGGGCGACAAACGGTTCGCAACAACCCTGATTGCCAATACCGATAAAAATCATGCCCCCAAACAAGCATTGGATGAACACCTGCTTGGCGTCAGTGTATTGGCCAAACAGATAAGCCGTGAGATTCCGCACCTGATAGAGAAACTGGATGGTCTGCCTGAGCGCTACCCTCCCTTGACCAAGCCCACCAAGGTCTCACGATTTTATTGGCAGAATGGGGCTTTTAAGCTGGCGCAAAGCATCAAACAGCAGGCGCGGGAGAATGGCTTTTTTGGGGTCAACATGGCATCGACCGGCCTTGGTAAAACCCTGGGAAACGCCCGCATCCTATACGCACTGGGCGACACCGGGACTGGTGCACGTTTTACCATTGCGCTGGGACTACGGGTCTTAACGCTACAAACCGGCAAGGCATTGCGCCAGCGATTACAACTCAGCGATGAGCAGCTCGCCATCCTCGTGGGCGGCGCTGCAAACCGCAAATTATTCGAGCTGGCTGAATCAGGGCAGCCAGAACCTGAGCCAGAGCTGACAGAAGATCATGGCAGTGAATCAATGGACGCCCTGCTCAGCACGCTGGACAGCGTCGATTATGATGCGCTCCCGGAGGAGTTTGCCACCCTGGCAAACGATCCCAAAGCCCGGAAGCTGCTCTATGCCCCCGTGGTCACCTGTACGGTGGATCACATGATACAAGCCTCGGAAAGCAGCCGGGGTGGCCGGCAAATTGCCCCACTTCTGCGCCTGTTGACCAGTGACCTGGTCTTGGATGAGCCCGATGACTTTGATCAGCGAGACCTACCCGCACTCGCTCGACTGGTCTATTTTTGTGGATTGTTTGGCAGCAGATTGCTGCTGTCATCAGCCACGCTGACACCCGATTTTGTTATCGGGTTATTCAACGCCTATCAGGCCGGTAGACAACGCTGGAATCAGCACATGGGACTTCAACAAAACGTACCGGTTTGTTGCGCCTGGTTTGATGAAAATACGCAGACTTCACTGGCGTGCCCAAACAGCGCATCCTTCCAGGAGGCTCACCAGAAATTTATCGGAAAGCGCACCCGTCAACTACAACAGCAATCCACAAGGAGGATGGCCTCAATCCTGCCGCTGAAGTTGCCACCAGCGCGTGAAAACGAAAAGTTCAACCTGCAGGCCCTGGCCAAAGAGATCGTCTCCGCTGCCATTGATCTGCACCACAGCCATGCTGAAATCTGCCCAAATACCCACCGACAGGCCAGTGTCGGCTTGATCCGAATGGCCAATGTCAATCCCATCGTTCAACTGATACAGGAGATGGCCCGGCTGGAAACAATCCCGCCGGATATCCAGCTTCACCTCTGCTGCTATCACGCCAAACAGTTGCTGCTGCTACGCAGTTCACTGGAGCAAAAACTGGATCGCATACTGACGCGCAATAAACCTCTGGCACTTTTCGGCCATGCAGAAATACAACAGGCCTTGCAGCAGGGAAGTGCCCGTCACCACATCTTTATGGTCATCGCCAGCCCGGTCGCCGAAGTGGGCCGGGATCATGATTACGACTGGGCCATTGTCGAGCCCTCATCAATGCGGTCGATCATCCAGCTGGCCGGTCGAGTCTGGCGACACCGACCGGAAAAGGTCGCAACAGTGCCCAATATGCGCATTTGGGAGAAAAATATTCGTGCCCTCAAAGGTGATTCAATCGCCTACACTCGCCCAGGTTTTGAGCAGGACAGCCCTCAACAATTCCCCTTAGCAACAAAAAACTGTCAGACATTAATCACCGCAGAGCAGCTCGCACGAATTGATGCACAGCCCAGAATTCAAACACCACTTGAGCTGGAACCGAGTAAACGGCTGGCCGACCTGGAGCATGCGGTCATGGCCAACCTGTTGAACAACCCCAGAAATTTTGTCAGCGCGTTCTGGCGTAAAGACAACGGCAACCACGTTTCCGCCCATCTTCAGAAAATCAGCCCGTTTCGAGAGGGGCGTTCACAAGAGGAGTTTGTCTGCCTGCCGGATGAATCCAGCCCGGAAGGCTACCACTTTACCCTGGCAGAAGCCGCTTGGCAGGACTTGGAAAACTGCAGCTTTCAAACCGGCAAATTCAAAGTTGAAACAGTTGAAACGCCGAACCCAACCATTCAGCCATGGCTGAATGAAGCGTTCGCCGACGCTTTAACCGAACTGGCCGAGCAACTGGCGCAGGAAAACGCCGCCATCGTTGCACGACAGTATGCCAGCGTGCGCCTGGATAAGCAGGATGGAGCGTGGAGGTTTCATCCCTGGCTGGGTTTTTGGCGATAACTCGCAAATGATTGATTTGTCCTCTAGAATCTCGGATCACTGCCGCGCAGGCAGCTCAGAAATATATAGCAATACGCGTTTAAGCGTGGTTTACCGCCGTACAGGCGGCTCAGAACACTTGAGCAGGGAAGCTCTACTTCAGTAGAGGTGCCTATATAGTAATGCTTGTTTAAACCTATATAGCTATCCGTGTTTAATTATTTATTGACATTTATCTTGGAGAGATTTACCGTCTATACGTGATAGAACTTTTGGAGTCGCTGATGAAAATCTTCAAATACGAAAAATCCACAGAGAACATGCCAGCGGATGCTGGCACCTACTGGGTGCTAGCAAAAGATCAGGCAAATAAAGTGGTGGTCGTAAAGTGTGAGCATTGCATGAACCTCAAATTATCCATACAGAGGGCATCAAAGCTGGATTGGATAAAGTCGGGATTGCATAGCTATTGGATAGAACTGATACCTGACAGCCATCAATTTATGGCCGCATAGACTCAAGGAGAATGACCATGGAGGAAATCAACGAGGAGCAAGTCAGGCAAGCGATTGAGAACTTTCTCGCGCAACAGCTGGCAAAAAAACTGGAGCCCTTGGAAAAAGCCGCCGAGAAGCTTGATCCCGAAACACAAGCTGACCAGTATGCTGAAATACTCGATAAGATCAGGCGGCTTAAGGAGAAGTACCAACGAGATACCTGGATGCAGGATGCTGCTGAAAGGATGGCGAAGCAGTTGCGCTTCGGCACCCACATTTCTAAAGGTATTCACCCGGATTCCAAAGGCGACAACATCAATTTTCAGGGAGACGGGCCGTTGCCAGATGGACTGATTGGCTCCCAAAGCATTGCCGAAACGCCTTTGGATGCCAATGGCAATGCCGCCGCGCTACCGCTTGCGGCCTTCTTTGAAACCTGGGTGGATGAAGAAAAGCGAATCAAAATCCGGCATCTGATTCAGGAGGAGCATCCCGCTCTAAAAAGTGCTTTTTTTACCCAGGAAGAGATCTCTGAAACATATTGCAAAGCATTTCAACTCGCCCTTAATGGTGACCTCTCCTCACCCAGCAGCCATGAGCGCAACAAGCAGCTTTTATGGCCACTTGACGATGCGATAGCGCAGGATCACTACATTTCCCTGGTGCCTCTTTATCCATCGGCGTTATCCCATCACTTTTTTAGCGCCGTCAATCAAGTACGCTACAGCGAAGAGAACAAGCAGGCCCGTGATAGCCGCAAAAAAAAGAGCAGCGAACACCAGCCGTATGTTTCCCTGCCAGATATTGCTGCCACGCGTTTAGGGGGCACCAAGCCACAGAATGTCAGCTTGTTGACCAGCAGGCAATCCGGACGAAACTATCTGCTCCCGTCGCTTCCACCCATCTCCAACAGCACTTACACCTTTCACCCTCATAAAGGCCAGCAATCCCTATTCAACAGACGCTTGATGCGTATCTGTTTCAATGAGCTTAAAGATCTCTACGCGATTGTCGGTGCAAAAAATAACGTGGAAACCCGGAGTACACGCAAAGACTCACTCGATTTAATTCTGGCACGCGTTTTCGAACTGGCAGAGCATATCCAGCATTCCCTGTCACCCGGGTGGAGCAAGGATTACCAACTGGATATGGCGGAAAAATACTGGCTCGACCCCAAAAGGGCACTACTGGAAGATGAAGAGGCTTTTGCAGAGGCCAGGGAGACCGGCAATTGGCAACACAATATCTGTGAACGCTTCGCCCTCTGGATCAACGAGCGGCTTCAATACGAATTTCCGAAGCAGTCCATTGACTTCGCTGATCCTGAATACCGTGAATGGATGCGGGAGTTCGAGCAGGCCGTCAAAGCCAGTCAGCGCGAAGGCCGGGAGGTGTTCGCATGAACCATATCAGCCACTATTTGATACTTGGAAAAATCGAGATTGAAGGCGCCAATACGATCTCCAGCCCACTGACCTACGGCTTTCCCGCCATTAGCGGCTTTCTTGGTGCCATCCATGCCCTTAACCGCAAACTTGTTGCGGTGGGTTATCAGCTTGGGCTACCCGGCGTTTTGATCGCCTGTCACGATATTCAGGTACAGCGCTTCCGACCCCATGCCTATGCTGATTACAGTTTTAACCAGACACGCAATCCGCTGAAGAAGGGCGGCACCACCGCCTCCATCATAGAAGAGGGCAAGGTTAATGTAACCGTCAGCCTGATTGTAGAAGTCAGCACCACACTGCGTTCAGCCACAACGCTGGACGATGACAGCCATGAATTTGAGGCACTTTGCCGCACCTTGTTATTGCAACAGCGTATGGCAGGGGGCAGTGTGCGCTCAATACGAAATATTCAGCTTAAGAAACACAGCGAAGCAGGCAATTTATGGAAGCGGCTATTACCCGCTTCGGTACTCATGGATGCCAGCAGGGATTTAGTCGAAATCACCCGAGCATTACAAACCCAAAACCCTGAGGCCACAGCGCTGGATGGATTGATCGAGGTCGCCACCTTGCATCATGAGCCTGTCGACATTGCCACCAATAAACGCGGCTGGCAGACCCGCAGTATCAAAAGCGGACGAGGCTGGTTAGTGCCGATACCGGTTGGCTATCAGGCCATCGCACCACCATTTCCCCCTGGGGAACTGGCACATTGTCGTAACCCGGCATACCCCAGCCAGTATGTAGAGACGGTTTACAGCCTGGGTAAATGGGTATTCCCCAACCGTCTGCCAAAAGAGATCTCCCGTTGCTTTTGGCGCTACCAACAGACGAATCATCTATTTTTAGTCAATCAAGACAACATTGGAAAAGAGTAAGGAGAACCACCATGACAGTAAAAACCGCAAGTGTACTGGCCTTTGAGCGCAGACTGGATATTTCCGATGCCCTGTTCTGGCAGTTCGACAGCCAACAAAAGCAACCTCAATTAAAACCGGTTGCGATTACAGAAAAATCGGTACGGGGCACCATCAGCAACCGCCTGAAAAATGCCATCGCCAATGACCCGGTTAAACTGGATGCCGAAATCCAGAAAGCGAATCTGCAAACCGTTGATGTGGCATCGCTTGATCACGATTGCGATACCCTGTTGGTCAAATGGAGCTGCAAGGTGTTGCCATTTAGCGGTAAACCCAGCGTCTGCAATGACCTGGCGTATCAACAGCAATTACTATCCGTGGTCGGCCAATACCTGGATGAACAAGGTGTTGCAGAACTGGCACGCCGCTATGCCGCCAACATTGTCAATGGCCGCTGGCTATGGAGGAATCGTCTGGGTGCCGAAAGCATTAACCTCAGCGTATCCCTATCGGCTGATGGCAGTAGCCCCATCACTGTAATCGACAACGCCAAAGACATTGACCTGACCAATTTTAACGATACCAGTCAGGTTAGTCGTGAATTGGCTGACTTGATTGAGAAAGGTCTCAAAGGTGAGCAGTTTGTCATGCTCTATATTCAGGCGAGACTCAACTGTGGTTATGGACAGGAAGTCTATCCCTCACAGGAGTTGATCCTGGAGACTGGCGATAAAAAAAGCAAGGTACTCTACGAGAAAAATAAAATAGCCGGTATGCACTCCCAAAAAATCAGCAATGCCATTCGCACGATAGACACCTGGTATCCAGAGGCACAATTCCCGATTGCAGCAGAACCCTATGGTGCAGTGACCACGATGGGCACTGCCTTCCGCCAGCCCAAGCAAAAGCAGGATTTCTACTCACTTTTTGATGGCTGGGTTACTGAAAATAAGATTCCAGCGGTTGATCAGCAACACTATGTTATGTCGGTTCTGATCAGAGGCGGGGTCTTTGGCGCCAGTGGCAAGGAGTAACCATGGACAGCTATTTCGAGCTAAAAGCGATTCCTGACCCGGAGCTATTGCAATCAGAAGTACTGGCACAACTGATGCAGATTACTCACCGGTTAATGCCTGAATATGCGGGTCGTGTAGGTGTCAGCTTTCCCGGTTATGGCCAATCAAGAACACTGGGGGGGATACTGCGTTTACATGGGGATAATACAGACCTTAAAAAACTACAATCCCAGCTCAAAGAACACCCCATCATTCGCAGCTATGCTCTGATCACTGATGTTGGGTCGGTGCCCAATAAAATTACTGATTACGGCGTGTTTAAGCGTCTGCATGTGAAAAGTAATAGTGATATCAGGCGCCTTATAGACCGGCATAAAAAGCGAGGAACATGGACTAAGGATCTTGGTGCTGCCATAACCAAGAAATACCGTCAAACTACCCTATGCCCGCATCTGAAACTAAAGAGCAGCAGTACCGGGCAACCCGTTTTCTTACTGTTTATCAAAAAACAGATTTTGAAAAGGCCCTCAGAAAATGCAGTGTTTGGAAGCTATGGCTTAAGTAAAGACGGATCTGCCATACCTTTATTCTGACCATTCCATTTTGTTCTTTAAAAATTAGCATTAAAATCAATGTATTATAAAAACAGTCCTAAACCATTGGGTAAACCAACAGTTTAGGACTATCGCATTGTTATGATTGGGTTTTTTTGTTTTAATTTACAGCTCACTGCCGCATAGGCAGCTTAGAAAATATGATAATGATCCAAAGAAGCGAGATTCCTGCTCACTGCCGCATAGGCAGCTTAGAAAAGTTGTTCAGCTACGTTCATGTGTTTACCCTCGCTCACTGCCGCATAGGCAGCTTAGAAATCCGGCGGAACGAAGTCACTGGCCAACTGCACGCTCACTGCCGCATAGGCAGCTTAGAAATTGTACGTGCTCAGACAGACACGCAGCAGCTTGCTCACTGCCGCATAGGCAGCTTAGAAATCTTAGCGCCCGTGACACCTGCTCCCAGTGCGGCTCACTGCCGCATAGGCAGCTTAGAAAAGTGCATGTACTCAAGAGCAATCATCGGATGAGCTCACTGCCGCATAGGCAGCTTAGAAAAATCGGCCAACTGCTTTTGGGCGTTATTGAGAGCTCACTGCCGCATAGGCAGCTTAGAAAATATTTGGCAAGGGCGCGACGCTGGGCACTGCGCTCACTGCCGCATAGGCAGCTTAGAAAATCGACTACGTACACGACTATCAGCGTGTCGCGCTCACTGCCGCATAGGCAGCTTAGAAAACCCGTATTTAGCCTGATCGTTTTCATGTTGAGCTCACTGCCGCATAGGCAGCTTAGAAAAACATCACCGCCGGGATCGTCGATGGGCTGAAGCTCACTGCCGCATAGGCAGCTTAGAAAACAAGGGATGCGGTTGAGTCCGCGATCTCAAGGCTCACTGCCGCATAGGCAGCTTAGAAATCTCGCAGTTTTCTGCGACGCACTTCGGCCTCGGCTCACTGCCGCATAGGCAGCTTAGAAAAGCTTTTGCGCGGATTTCTGATTCCGTCCCTCGCTCACTGCCGCATAGGCAGCTTAGAAAAGTGGCCGAGGCCTGTCCTCATTCGGCTCGAAGCTCACTGCCGCATAGGCAGCTTAGAAATCGCTGACCAACATCACTGCCGGGATCGTCGAGCTCACTGCCGCATAGGCAGCTTAGAAAAGCAGGGTCATCACCTGCCTGGTCACCAGCTGGCTCACTGCCGCATAGGCAGCTTAGAAATCCTGATCCCAGGTCTTGCTGATCGCAGCAGAGCTCACTGCCGCATAGGCAGCTTAGAAAAGTCGACGGATCCGATGATGCCGTCGATCAATGCTCACTGCCGCATAGGCAGCTTAGAAATGCTGGCCTGGATGGGATGGAATGAGGCGTCTGCTCACTGCCGCATAGGCAGCTTAGAAATAAAAAGCCATCGAGGTAGCCGGGTGGCATTTGCTCACTGCCGCATAGGCAGCTTAGAAACATAACTACGGAGCGGCGCGACCGACCCGAAACGCTCACTGCCGCATAGGCAGCTTAGAAAATGATGAAGTCAGCCAGGGTTGGGTATACCAAGCTCACTGCCGCATAGGCAGCTTAGAAAAAAGAAGTCGTTGGTATCCTATCCGGGGAAGAGCTCACTGCCGCATAGGCAGCTTAGAAAGCCAAGGCCGTGCAGGTCATAGTTAACAATGTACTCACTGCCGCATAGGCAGCTTAGAAAGTCAGAGTATTGACCGTAAACAGCCTGAAGATGCTCACTGCCGCATAGGCAGCTTAGAAACATTTATTTTAAACTCAAATGAGGTGGATCAAAGCTCACTGCCGCATAGGCAGCTTAGAAAAGGTACTACGCAAACAGGTTCATCAATGGCGGGCTCACTGCCGCATAGGCAGCTTAGAAAAACGCCCGGCCCGCCATAGGCCAAGCACTTTACGCTCACTGCCGCATAGGCAGCTTAGAAATATTCAAAAGAAAGCCGGAAGCGTGCAACAACGCTCACTGCCGCATAGGCAGCTTAGAAATTTGTTACGATATAACAGGCATTGAAGCCTTTGCTCACTGCCGCATAGGCAGCTTAGAAATTGCGACTCATGTGCCCGTAGTGTCCTTGCTCGCTCACTGCCGCATAGGCAGCTTAGAAAAGGCTGTAGCTGCTGCGGTCTCCGCTCTCAGCGCTCACTGCCGCATAGGCAGCTTAGAAAAACATTCAAGCGCAACAGCGGCTGCGCCGTTGGCTCACTGCCGCATAGGCAGCTTAGAAAATATTGTCCGCGTCTGGGATGCACACCATCGAGCTCACTGCCGCATAGGCAGCTTAGAAATTCGCACAGATCCGATGTTCCGATTGAATACGGCTCACTGCCGCATAGGCAGCTTAGAAAACACGATGATGGTGAGAAGGTGGTACCGAAACCGCTCACTGCCGCATAGGCAGCTTAGAAATGAGAAGCTGAGAACGTCTATAAGCGGACAGGGCTCACTGCCGCATAGGCAGCTTAGAAAACCAGCCATTCGTCATCATGTGGTGGTGGTCAGCTCACTGCCGCATAGGCAGCTTAGAAATCACAAAAGATAACTCGATTTTGTCGGGGATCGCTCACTGCCGCATAGGCAGCTTAGAAAATGAACTGGCAGAGCCGGACGAAGAGGCAAGCGCTCACTGCCGCATAGGCAGCTTAGAAAAGTTTACTGATAATGCCCGCCCACACCGCCGCGCTCACTGCCGCATAGGCAGCTTAGAAAGTCTTTGAGACGCAAGAGCGTGTCAATAAAGAGCTCACTGCCGCATAGGCAGCTTAGAAATTGCGGTAGATAACACAAGTGCAGGATTCATCAGCTCACTGCCGCATAGGCAGCTTAGAAAAACAAATCACGAGCCACTAATTTATTTTCAACCGCTCACTGCCGCATAGGCAGCCTACAATGCTATAAATCCAATATGCCTTTACACTGGTTTGACAGCAACAAAGCACTTCTCATTGCAAAAAAAACAGCCCCGAAAGGGGCTGCTTCATTGTATCGCTGAGGAAGGCGATCAGGGTTTGCGGTAAATACCGTGGCCCACGGATACCACCTCACCGCGCTTTTTCAGATACGCCATGGACTGCGACAGGTTCTTCGGTTTCATACCCAAGGCATCCAGCTGTGCACCAATCTCTTTGGTGGTGATCTCAACCGCCCCTTGGACAATTTCAACAA
>JBNKLG010000004.1:0-90381 GCA_050292235.1 Sedimenticolaceae bacterium
ATCGGGCCGATATGGCGCAGCCCCATCCTAATATCCACCTCATAGCCATGGGCAGCCGGGGGCATCACCACCAGATGGCGCCCCTCTTTGTTGCGCCACTCCAGCCGTTGGCGAATGCGCAAAAAGCGTCGCCTCTGCCGACTGGCCTGGCGGCCTGCCGAGTCCAGCGCCTCCAGCCAGGGCATGGCGCTGCCATCCAGAATAGGGATCTCATCGGCACTGACCACCACCTCGGCATCGTCGATACCCGAGACCAACAGAGCAGCCAGGAGGTGCTCCACCGTGCGCAGCATTTCACCTGAATCGGCTCGCAGACCTGTACACATGAGGGCGCTGGCCCGATGGGCCGCATCAGCAGGAATTTCGACCTGACCACCTCGGGTTTGGCGCAAAAACCGCACCCCAGAACCGGCCTCGGCAGGATGGATCTCCACCCGGCTGCGACGACCGGTATGGAGACCCCGGCCTTTGACCACCACCGTCTCTTTGGCGGTACCCCGCCACTGATGCCAACCAGAGATGGGCGAAACAGAAACCAGGTCTGTCATCGCTTCCATTTCCGAACCAACGGTACCAGACCTGTCGTTTTGAGGAATCCCCGGGCCACGAAAAAGGCATGCGCCCGGGCCTGCAACAACCAGGGCCCCCCCCCATGGCGTAAGCGCTCCAGCGCGGTTTCGGCATCACATAAGCAACGCTGATGCCAGTCAAAATAGGCCGGGTATCGCAGCAAGACAGCGGCCACCATCTCATCCAGAGCCAGCCGTCGCTGCCGCCGGGGAAAATGCAGACGATCCTGAGTCAGGCCCCAACCGGCATAGAACGGTCCACCATAGGTATGCACCCTGAGACCGCGCATCAGCGCCTCAAACCCGGCCAGGGAAGTCAGGGTATGCACCTCATCCACCTGCTCGAACAGAGCCGCAATACTCATACCCCGAACCTCAGCATCGGCCAATCGGGCCAGATCTTTGGGATCAATGGCACCGGGCCGATTGCCGCGCATCACATCGGGATGGGGTTTGTAGAGGATAGTGGCATCCGGATTGGCCTCACGCACCGCCTCCAGCAAAGCCAGATTGGTCTGAATCTGACCACCGCCCCGCAAAACAGAGGCATCTACCGCCACCTGCCCGGGCACCAGGATGCGGCGTCGATCCTTGGGCATCTCAGGTAAGGCAAAATGCTGCCTGCCCGCCGCATATTTGGTAACGGCCGAGTCGATCAATGCTTGACGCAACTGGCCGGCACGCTGCTGCAATTCCGATGGACAGGCTTCGTTCAGCAGGGTTTCCAGATCGCTGGGGCCCTGGGGATCAAAATAGATGCCTGCCCGATCCAACACAAAGGAGAAGGGCCAGCTGAAATCCGAGCCCAGCCCCACCGAACGCACAAAACCATCCTCCATTCGCAGCAAAGGGATGTGGAACTGGGCACAACGCTCCGCCAGGCCGGGGTTCTCCTCACTCGCCCAGACAACAATCTGAGCCGATTTCTCCCGAGCCAGGGCCAGCGCCTCGTCCACATCATGGATGAAGACAGTATCGCTCCCCAACTCATGCAGGAAGGTACGCACGATATAGCGCTTCCACAGGGTAAATCCCAGGCAGAAGCTGAGGGGCCGGCTCACCAAGCCAGCATAGCGGTCGAACGTCATTGGCCCCTGACGATAAAGAAGGGATTCAGCAGACTCTCTTTGGTGTTGTAACGAAGTGGCTGATCGCTTTCGGCCTCCACCACGACACCACCAGCAGCCAGCACCACCGCATGGGCAGCAGCGGTATCCCATTCCGAGGTGGGACCCAGGCGCGGATAGATATGCGCACTGCCCTCAGCCACCAGGCAGAGTTTGATCGAGCTGCCCATGGAGACCAGCTCATGCTCACCCAACTGATTCAGATAAGCCTTAAGGCTGTCCCCCGCATGAGAGCGACTACCCACCACACGCCAGACCTCGCCAGTCTGATGGGGTTTGATCTGGATCGGGCGACGACCTTTTGCATCAATTTTGAACGCGCCAGAGTCATCCGCACACCAGGTCTCTGCCAGCACAGGGGCATGCACCACGCCCAGCACCGGCTTGTGATTCTGAATCAGGGCGATATTGACGGTGAATTCACCATTACGCTTGATGAACTCTTTGGTGCCATCCAGGGGATCGACCAACCAATAGCGCTGCCAACCCTGACGCTCTGCCCAGGCGATAGCGGCAGACTCTTCCGACAACAGCGGAATATCCGGCGTCAGTTGTTGGAGCGCTGCAGCAATCGCACGATGGGCAGCCAGATCGGCCTCAGTCAGTGGACTCTTGTCGGCTTTGATGCGCTCGCCAAAATCGGCCTGTCCGTAAACCTGCAAAATCTCCTGGCCTGCGGCTTCCGCTATCGCGATCACTGCATCCAGCAGAGATGTCATCTCAGTCATGGTTGATCTATCCTCATTGCGGGCCACGCCATAAAGCCCAAAGTGTCAATCCACCTGGCAAGGCGTATTGACGCCAGGTGTGAAACCCAAAACGGGCATAAAAGGCCAGATTGGCTGCCTGCCCCGTCTCCAGATAGGCACCCACCGCCTGGGTATCGCATTTTTCTACAAAGGTCGTCATCAAGGCGCTCCCCAGCCCCTGACCTTGGCAGGATGGGTCTACCGCCAATACCTGAAGATAGGCATGGGTCTCCCTGGGACGCTGCCACTCCGTTAGATTCAGCCCCCAGCCCCGACTGAGCAGGCGGCGCCAGCCTGCAATGGCTGCATAGCCTGCCAGAAAACCCATCTGTTGTCCCCAGTCCAGATGGCCCTGGCCTGGTGGATACCAGACCGCCAGAGCCCTGCCATCAGCACGCTCTTCAATGACACCCTGGATAGCCTGGGTACCCAGAATCCACTGAAACAGATCATGCAGGGCCTTGGCGCGATGGGCATCCTGTCGGATCAACCAGTTGAAATGGGGGTCCTGATCGAAAACCCGGCAGAGGAGATCCACCTGAGCATCAGGCGGCGCCAAAGCAGGACTCAACTCACTTCCGCTAAGGCGTCCAAGGTGAAGAGGATTTGTTCCTTGGTATGAGTGGAGCTGAGGAAGAAACGCAGCCGGGCCGCCTTCTCCTCCACGGCAGGATAGACAATGGGCTGCACATTGATGCCACGCGCAAAGAGGGCATTGGAGACCTTCACCGCCTTCAAAGAACTTTTGAGATTGGCCGGAATGACCGACAGCCCGGCACTATAGCCGGTATCAACCCCCCGTGACTGAGCCTCCTCCAGAAAGAACTCACCCCGCTCTCGCAGACGCTCAACCCGCTCGGGTTCGGCCAGCATGATGCGTAGTGCCTCCAGAGAGGCGGCAGCAACTGGAGGGGCAATCCCCACCGAATAGAGAAACCCAGGAGCGGCATACTTGAGGTGTTCCACCAGCGCCGTCTCGCCAGCAATATAGCCACCACAACCGGACAGGGTTTTACTCAGGGTACCCATCCAGATATCGACATCGCTGCCCTTGACGCCAAAGTGCTCGGCAATACCCCGGCCGGTTTCACCCATTACGCCAAGGGAATGGGCCTCATCCACCATGAGGAAAGCCATGTGACGGCGCTTGATTTCGATAAACTTCGGCAGGTCGGGAAAATCCCCGTCCATGCTGTAGAGCCCTTCGATAACGATCAGCACCCGCTCAAACTGGTCCCGGCACTCTGACAGCAACTGATCCAGAGCTTTCCAATCATTATGGGGAAAGGAGCGGCGGTGGGCACCCGACAATTCGGCCCCTTGGAGCACTGAATTATGGATCAGAGCATCGTGCACCACCAGATCATTCTCACCGAAAAGATAGCCAATAGTAGTGACGTTGGTAGCATGGCCACTGACAAAAACAATGGCGTCATCGACCCCATAGAGATCGGCCAGAGCACGTTCCAGATCACGTTGAATGGGACGTTCGCCGGACACCAGACGACTGGCAGAGACGGAAGTACCGTAACGCTCGATGGCTGCAATCCCGGCCTGATTAACCCGGGGATGGCCACACAGACCCAAATAGTTGTAGCTGGAGAAATTGATGAACTTGCGCCCTTCAATCTCTGTGGTGCTGGTGGCAACGCCGGAGTGCTCTCTGAAGAAGGGGTTATCGATACCGAGGCGCATTGAGGCCTTCTTCGGCACCATGATGCGCTCATAGGCCGGAAAGCGATCGAATCGCACCATGGATTCCGGAACGGCCTTGCGCTTGCGCTTGGCGCGGGAGCCTTCGCTCTCCTGAGGCGACACGGACTTGCGCATCAGGGTTTTCTTGATCAGATTGGTTTTCGCCTCATCAGAGAGACCGAACAAGCCCGCTTTTTTCCGGGTTCCATGCATCGTTACTTCCGCTCCAAACCCCGTTCAACCACGATCAGACCCCTCCAGCGGAGGTCTCATCACCCTGCAGTACGGTACTATCGATACCATGTTGCTTGGCCATGGAAGATACCACGTCCACTGCCTCCGTCTCAACGACTGAACCACCATCACCGTAGAGGTGATTGGTCATGATTTCCGCAATGCGATTCATGGTGGGCGACTGGCTCAGGGCCATGACCGGAATGGCAATACCAAAGCGTTTTTCCAGGGAAACCACCAGTTCTACCGCCATCAGAGAGTCCATTCCCAAATCGTAGAGAGAACGGTCCGGGGCTATGCGTTCCTTGGGCAGACGCATGATCTGCGCCACCTCATCGGCAACCAGATCGATCAGCATGGCCACAACCTCTTCCTGGGTGTGCTGCTCCATCAACACCCGCAGATCATCGGCCTGATCCAGGTCCGATCCACTGCGTTTGGATGACCGACGCAAGGGCTCAAAACGCAGGGAATCCGAGGCAGGTAAAAAACGGTCAAGAACGGACCAATCCAAATCAATGACCGCCCGACAACAGGCATCCCGGTTCATCAACACACCCAACTGTTCCAAAGCGGCGGCAGACCGTAGCGCCTCACCACCCAGACGAGATTGCAGGGCATCCTTGACCTCCTCATGGCGGGCCAGATAACCGACATCATCAATGGCTCCCCAGGCGGCACAGGTAGCTGGTAATCCCTGACTGTGGCGATAAGCTGCCAGGGACTCCAGGTAGAAATTGGCTGCCACATAATTGGCCTGCCCCGGATTGCCGATATAGGTGGTGGCCGAGGAGTAGAGAATGAAGAAATCCAGCGGCAGATCCTGGGTAAGCAGATGCAGATACCACCCCCCCCGGACCTTGGCCGCCAAGGGCACCTGGAACTGCTCGGCACTCATATTGCGTAACAGGCCATCCTCCAGCACCATGGCTGCATGCAAGACACCGCGAATGGGGGGGAGCTCCCTGCGCAACTCTGTGATGAGGGACGAGAGCTGTGCCCAATCGGTGACATCCGCCGCTTTGATCATCACCTGAGCACCCAGCGCTTCCAGCTCGGCCACCGCCTCAACCGCCCCGGGCGTTTTCTCACCACGACGTCCCATGAGCACCAGATGACCGGCACCCTGGCGGGCCAGCCAGCGAGCCGACTCCAGGCCAAAGCCATTGATCCCTCCGGTCACCAGATAGGTTCCTTCCCCGGAGAGAACCGGCATCTCCTCTGACTTGACCGGCCGAATACTCGGTGTCGGTGGTTCATCAAAGGTCACCACGATCTTGCCGATCTGCTTCGACTGCTGCATGTAACGGAAAGCCTCAATCACCCGATCGGCGGGGAAGGCGCGATAGGGCAAGGGACGCAGAGCACCGCCTTCGAACAGCTCCATCATCTCGCGGAACAGATCCTGGGTCAGTTCCGGACGCTCCACCATCAACTGATCAGCGTCGATCCCATAATAGGTAATATTGTCTTTGAAGGGACGCAAACCGATACGGGTGTTCTCATAGAAATCGCGTTTGCCCAGTTCGAGGAAACGACCAAAGGGACGCAGCACCCGCAGATTTCGATTGATGGCCTCACCCGCCAGGGAATTCAGCACCACATCCACACCCTCGCCACCCGTCAGACTCAACACCTGATCGGCATAGCTCAGGTCGCGGGAGTTCATCACATGGTCCGCGCCCAGCAAACGCACGAAATCGCGTTTCTCATCGCTGCCCGCCGTGGCAAAGACCTCAGCCCCCAGGTAGCGGGCCAGTTGAATGGCAGCAATACCCACACCACCCGCAGCACCATGGATGAGGATGCGCTCTCCCGGACGCAGACGGGCCAGATAGTGCAGCGCGTAATAGACGGTAAAGAAGACCGTAGGCACCGTAGCCGCTTCGCGGAACGTCCATTCCGCCGGTTTAGGGGCTGCGGAGGCCGCCTTGGTCACCACCCGGGTCGAGAAACAGGCCGGGCCAAAGGCAACCACAGCATCTCCAGGCACAAAGCGGGTCACCTCTGCGCCCACTTCGGTAACCACACCAGCCAGTTCCAGGCCCAGGGTCGGACCGGAAAAGCCATTCTCCACCGCTTCATCAGAAAGCAGTCCCATGGTGTACATCACATCGCGGAAATTCAATCCCGTGGCGCGGGGTTCGATGGCGATTTCGTCCTCCGCCAGCGACCGCTGTGTCAGGGGTAACCATTGCAGGTTTTTCAACTGGCCCGGTGCCTCAAAACCAAGGCTGACATGATCGGGCATGGCCTCTTCCGTCACCGGCTCCAGCGCCGCTTTCTGAGGTTCCATGCGCAGCACTTCACGCCCCCGGTCGGTCAGCAAAATCTCATCCTCTCCATCGGGATAGAGCAGATCCTTAACCAAAGGACGAACCAGCTCAGAGAACCCCTGGTCGTGCTGAAGATCGATCAGAGTACTTTGCAGATCCGGGTACTCATTCCGCACCACACGCCCCATCCCCCAAAGTGCAGCCTGGGAGGGAATATGGTGACAGCCACCCTGCCCCATGGGATCGGCCACTACCGCCCCGGAGGTCAGCAGCCAGAGGCGTGGGCTGATGGCCTGGACTTCGATCTCATGCAACAGGGCCAGCAGCGGCAAACAACGTTGCTGAGACACAGCCAGAGGATCGACATCATCTGCCTCCTCTTGTCCGTTGAGGCCTACCAAATAGACCAAGTGGTCCAGAGACCGGCCTTCGGCATCGCGCCAGTTCAGTTCTGGCAAAGGACAATGGGTATCCAGCACCATCAGGTCCGCGATCTGACCGGCCTCTTTCATCGCCGCACACAGCGATTCGGCCAGCGCCCGATTGCCCCCAGCAGGGTCACAGAGGAAAAGCCAGGAGTGCGTTTCAATCTCTTGGGCCGACACCGCCGCATCCACCGGATTCAAAGCCGCCATGGCAAAGGCACCGGAGGCTGTCTCCTCTCCCTGGGGTTCAAGTATGGCCTGAGGTGACTCAAAACCGACCTCTTCCAACAGCCTGCTCCAACCGACGGGAGTCATCATGCTGGAGCTGCCATCAGCATGTTCGCCGTGGCCCCACCAATCCACCTGCAAGCCGGATACGAAATCGACGGAACGATCTGGATTACGCTCCATAAAGACCAGAAGCCCACCCGGACTCAACAGGGATTTCAGCTGAGCCATGGCGGGTTGCAGGGCGCCGATTTGATGCAGCACCTGATTGACCAGAATGAGGTCGTAGGGTTCGCCCCCCAGCCCCTCCGCCGTCAAAGTCTCCTGGTCCAGCAACAGGATATCGACAAACGGATGGCCACTGAAATCCAGGGCACGAAAATCGAAACTCTCCTGATCTACATCCGCTAATAGATAATCGCAACGCTCTTCGGGCAAATGGGGCAGCACCAGATCGGTAAAACGGGTATAGGTGCCTGCCACTTCCAGGATGCGCAGACGACGATTCTCCGGCCAGGCTGCCGCCACCTCACGCACCATATCGGCCACAGCAGAATCGATCGCGGAATAGACCAGGGAATCCGCATAGAGCTGATGCTTCATATTGCCGCTGTCCATAGAGGCGACAAAGGCATCGGCTTCTGAGTCTCCACGCAGCAACTGGGGCAATTGCAGCCCTACCCGGCCCACACAGATGAGATCAGCCACATATTCCGGATGATCGCCCAACAGAGCCAGCCAGATTTCATGGGCGGGAGGGGCTGATTCCTCAGTAAAGGACCAGACGTCTTCATGCTGCTCAAGGAAGCCATCCTCTTCCAACACCCCACAGAGCCAGCGCAGATAAGCGCCCAGCCGAGGATGACTCAACAGAGCCTGAATCACCGCATTCTCATCGCCATCCTGTTCGGTCACATAATTGCGCAGAGCCTGATTGGCATAGGCACCGATCAAAGCATCCAGCAGGGGTAACACCTGCTGAAAATGGTCCTCTCGCAGCAACGCCTCTTCCTGCTCTAACAGAAGGGCATGGGCCGATTCCACCAGCCCCGCCAGCGGGACCATAGGTGCAGCTTCGGTTCTGGGATGGGATTTGACCAGTCGTTTATAGCGCCATTGGGCCGGAGGTTGGACACCGTCCTGAACCAGATGGGCACCGCGGAAACGACAGCCATCCAACACCGCCACCGTCTGCCCCTCTGCGTCATAGAGCTGCACCCCGGCCAGTACCGAATGGGGGCTCTCGCGCAACAGCCAGGTACGACTCCAGACCGGCACTGTTTGGGTATCAAAGAGTCGCAAGCGACCTACCCGAACCGGCAACAGGGTGGCGCGATCGCCCGCCTGAATGCGCTCCCGATAAACATCCACCAATACCTGAAAACTGGCATCCAGCAAAGCCGGATGCAAATGATAGGCAGACAGACCCTCCTCGATCAACTCGGGCAGGCAGAGTTTGGCTACCACCGTTTTATCTTGACACCAAAGCTGCTCTACTGTTTGGAAGGCAGAACCATAGGCCAGCCCCAGTCGCCTGGCCCACTCATAGTGGTTCTCAGCAGGCACTGGTTCCGCGGTGGTATCGATCAGGTGAGCCGGATCGATACCCTCTGGCCGAGGCTGGTATACCTTTCCCACCAGACGACCCACGACGTGCAAGGACCAGGGATCCTCAGTCAGGCGACGACGGGAGGAGATGCGGAAACGGCCATCCTCTGGTGTCATCTCAAAATGCAGCAACTGCATATGGTCGCCGTCAAAGACCATGGGTACCAGGATCTCCATCTCTTCCAGCTCGTGGGTCTCGCCGCCATAGATTTCTAGGGAGGCAGCCAGGGCCATCTCGACGTACCCGGCACCGGGAAAGACCACTCCATCCGCCACCTGATGATCCTTCAGGAAGGGATAGGTCTTGACGCAGACCTGATTTTCCCAGGCTGCAGCACTGTCTTTGAGTCGCCAACCCAACAGGGGATGAACTCGTGTCCGGTGGATGAGGGCATAGGCCTCGGAGGAACGGGGTGCCCAATGACGTTCGCGCTGCCAGGGATAGGTCGGCAGAGCGACCCGCTGCCCAGGTTGGGGAAAAAGGTCTTCCAACACAAATGGCCCAGCCACCAGCCAGGCCCGGTAGGCTGCATCCTGAACGCGAGCCAGGCCGCCCTCCTGACGCTTCAGGGTAGGCAACACCCGACCCTTGATATTGGCTCCATTCATACAATCCCGCACATAGCGCTGCATGATGGCGTGGGGACTGATCTCGATAAAACAGCGGCAACCCTGGTAAATGATCTCACCGATGGCCTGGGCAAATTGCACCGGCTTGCGGATATTGTGCCACCAGTATTCAGCACCCAGCTGGGTGCCTGCCATGACGCTGCCGCTTACCGTCGAGACGAAAACCCCTTCGGATGCAGCAGGCTTCAGAGCAGACAAATCCTGCACCAGTTGCTCCTGGATCGCATCCATATGCTGACTGTGAAAAGCATAATCCAGATCCAGGAGACGAAAAAAGACGCCCCGGGACTCGGCAATCTCCGCCAGAGATTTGAGAGCATCCTCTTTGCCAGAGAGGGTCACGGCAGAGGGGCTATTGACCCCTGCCAGCTCCACCTGATCCGAGAGCCCCTGCTGGGCTACCAGATCCATCGCCTCCTCAGCCGACAGGGCTGCTGCCGCCATGCGACCACAGCCTCGGGTCCGACCCTGGGCCGCGCTCCGTTCAAAAATCACATCTACCGCTTGTGCCAGGCTAAGAGCACCCGCGGCCCAGGCTGCCGCCACCTCACCGACACTGTGGCCAGTCATATAGCGAGCTTTGACCCCCTGTGCCAACAACAGGCGGGTGATGCCCACCTGCATGGCAAAAAGGGTTGGCTGGGCCACCTCGGTCTCTGCCATCCGGGAGGTCTGTTCATCAGCCACTAACGCCTCCGCCAGATCATAATCCACCCGGTCTCCCAGCAGAGCCTGGATCTCGGCCACCGTCTCCTGAAAGAGTGCCGATTCGGCCAACAATTCGCGGCCCATGGTGGCCCATTGGGCACCATTGCCGGAAAAGACAAAAGCGACATCGGAGCAGCTGGGCAAGGCGTCATCGACGGCGACCTCTTTCAGCTGATCGCCAGAGGCAAAGGCCTCTAAGCGCTCGACGATTCCTGCCGTGGACTCGCCCCAAACCGCCAGTCGCTGATCCAGCCATTGACGATGGTGGGCGGCCGAATAGGCCCAGTCGTAATAGTCAACATCGGACTGCGTTCGCATCTGATCTGCATGCTGGGCAGCCAAGGCTGCCAACGCCTCGGGTGAGCGGGCAGAGAGAAACAGGGGGGGCACAATCTGGGGGGGTACCTGAACAAACGTGGCCGGTTTTCCGACATACTCCTCCAACAGGGCATGGCCGTTGGCGCCGCCAAATCCAAAGGAGTTGACCCCCATGCGTAGCGGGCCCTGCACCGTCTCCAGAGAGTGCAACTGGGTCACTGGTACGAGATTGAGACCGGCAAAATCGATGCGGGGATTTGGATTCTCCAGATGGATACTGGGCGGCAAAGCACGATGTTTCAGACAGAGGATGGTCTTGACCAGCCCGGCCATGCCAGAGGCTGGTTCAAGGTGTCCCAGATTGGTCTTTACCGAGCCAATGGGCAGAGGCTCTGAGCGCTGTTTGGGCGCACCCAGCACCTCACCGATAGCCGCTGTCTCGATGGGGTCACCGATGGCCGTCCCCGTACCGTGGGCCTCCATGTAGTGGATATCCTCTGGCGCCAGCCCGGCTCGATCCAGCACTTTGCGCAGGAGACTGGCCTGCCCTTGGCTACTGGGAATGGTGATGCCGCTCTTATCGGCACCATCGGCATTGGCCCCTGTGGCCATGATGACTGCGTGAATCTGATCGCCATCGGCCTCGGCCTGCGCCAGGGGCTTCAACAGCAACATAGCACCGCCTTCAGAACGGGCATAGCCATCCCCAGAGGCATCGAAAGCCCGACAGCGACCACGGGCCGACAGCATGGAGGCTTTGGTGAAACCGACAAAGGGATAGGGGTGCAGCAGCAGATGCATGCCCCCCACCAGTGCGGTCGGCACCTCGCCCATCTGCAGACTGCGGCAGGCCTGGTGCAGGGCAATCATAGAAGAGGAACAAGCGGTATCCATGATCATGCTGGGACCGCGCAGATCGAACACATAGGAGAGCCGGTTGGCCGCAATACTGAGGGTATTGCCGGTCATAAAGTGGGCATCGACCACACTGATGTCATCCAGTGAGCGGGTGCCATAATCCAGACTGGAGATACCCACAAAGACCCCGGTTTCCGTGCCCGCCAGGCTAGCCGGTGGCTGACCGGCATTTTCCATCGCCTCCCAGGCCAGTTCCAACAGCAACCGCTGCTGGGGATCCATCTGATCCGCCTCACGGGGAGAAATCCCAAAAAAAGAGGCATCAAAGGCATCGACGCGATCCAATAATCCGGCAGAGAGTGTAATACTTTTACCGGGTTCGGCGCGGGAAGGGTGATAGTAAAACTGGGTATCCCATCGGCTATCATCCAGAATGGTCATCGCATCACGACCTTCCCGCAGCATGTCCCAAAAGCTCTCCTCATCCACCGCCCCGCCGGGAAAGCGGAAGGCCATACCCACAATTGCTATCTTTTCAGCCGACACAGAACACCTGCTTCATCGTCCAACGCCCAAACCGAGTGATTATACGTGAAACACCACTAAAACCTGCCGCATCATTCCACAGTGACGCTCTTGGCCAGATTACGCGGCATATCCACGTCATTACCCAGACGGATGGCGATTTCCATGGCCAATAGTTGCAGGACCCACATCATCTCGAAAAACTCCAGCATGGGGTGATCGAAGGACTGGGTTCGAATAATATCATCCGCCAGTTCGAAGTCGTTGGTAGTGATGGCGACGATGGTGGAGTCCCGCGCCGACAGCTCGGTCACGTTGCTTTCCACTTTGTCATAGAGCAGGCTTTGCGGCATCAGGGCAACGGTGAAAAGCTCCGCATCTGCCAGGGCAATAGGGCCATGCTTCATCTCGCCCGCTGGATAGCCCTCGGCATGCAAATAGCTGATCTCTTTCAGCTTGAGCGCCCCTTCGAGGGCCAGGGGATAAAAAATATCCCGCCCAATGAAAAAGAAGCCGTGACCATGCAAATAGCGTTTCGACAACCGATGAATACGTTCCTGCACGACAGGGCGCACCTTTACCGCCTCATGGGCCTGGGCCAGCGCAGTAATCTCAGCGAGCATCGCCTCCTGACTCAGAAGCTGCTTGGCCCTTCCCCAATAAACAGCCAGCAACCATAGAGTCATAACCTGGGCAGCAAAGGCCTTGGTTGACGCCACCCCCTTTTCAATACCGGCACGTAACAACAATGTCTTGTCCGCCACACGGACAATGGAGCTGTTATCGACATTGCAGAGCGCCAGGGTCGCCAAACCTTGTCCTTGGGCCAACTTAATCGCCTCCAGGGTATCTGCCGTCTCTCCGGACTGGGAAATCGCCACAAACAGGCCGTCTTTGTCCAGCACCGGTTGGCGATAGCGAAACTCACTGGCGATGGCCACCTGCACCGGCACCCCGGCCAGACGTTCGATCAAATAGCTGGCTACCAGCGCCGCATGGTAGCTGGTACCACAGGCACAGAGGGTGACAGAGCGGAAGGGCCGCAGCCAATCGGCAGAAACCTCATCCAGTTGTACCCCATCCTGGCCCAGGCGCCCCATGAGGATATCCTGCAAAACCGTAGGCTGCTCATAGATCTCCTTCTCCATGAAATAGCGATACCCCTCTTTGCGCGCCGCTAAACTGGAACTGGGCATGGTTTGATATCGTGGCTCAACTGGCTGACCTTCCCCATCAAACAGCATCAATGCCTGCGCTGTAGCCCGGCCCCACTGGCCATCTTCCAGATAACAAGTCTGCTGACAAAGACCCACCAATGGGGCATCAGAGGAGGCGAAATAGCAACCCCCTTCCGCAAACCCCAACTGAAGGGGTGAGCCCTTTCTGGCAAAGAAAATCTGTCCCGGACTGTCATCCAGAATCAGGAGAATGGCATAGGCACCACGCAGCTGATCCAGAGTGGCGCGAAAGGCTTTGAGAGAATCCGGCTCTATGAGCAGCGCCTGCTCGAACAGATGCACAATGACCTCGGTATCGGTCTGGCTGAGAAAGGAGGTTTCCACCCTGCCCCGCAGCACCTGATGGTTCTCGATGATACCGTTATGCACCACCTGACTTCGACTTAAACCGTGAGGATGGGCATTGGCCTCTGTTGGTTTGCCGTGGGTGGCCCAACGGGTATGACCAATGGCCGCCACCGCGCCTTGGGAGCGATAGCCATCCAGCTTCCGCTCCAGGTTCTCCAGCTTACCGACCGCCTTGAAGCTCGAGATGCCCTCTTCCGCCAGAATCGCCATGCCTGCCGAGTCATAGCCCCGGTACTCCAGCTCCCGCAGTCCGTTCAAAAGAATACCTGTCGCTTCCTCTTGACCGATGTATCCGACAATGCCACACATAAACAGTACCTAATGAGAGGAATTCTGACTTTCAGTGACCACGGGCCCAGTGACGAACCGCATCCAGACATAGCCTGCGAGACCCGCAACCAGAGAGGCGAACAGCACCCCGGTCTTGGCCATCAGCAAAGCATCCGTCTGACCGGCAAAGCCCAGCTCGGCGATAAAGATCGACATGGTGAAACCGATACCACCAATCAAGCCGACACCAAAGAGGTGTTTCCCATTCATACCCAGCGGCAAGGTACCCAGACCCAGCCGTACCATCAGCCAGGTGAAGCCTGCGATGCCAACCAACTTCCCCAGGACCAAACCAATCATCACCCCCAACGCCACAGGGTGAGTCAGCGTCTGACCGAGCAGGCCGAACTCCACCGGAATACCGGCGTTGGCCAAGGCAAAAAGGGGAATCACGATGAAAGCGACGGGGATATGCATATCGTGCTCCAGGCGCTGCAGAGGAGATTCAACCGCATGGACACCATTCTCCAGCGTCTGCAACAGGGCCCGTGACTGGCCATCATGGATGATGCAATCCTGGCGGGAATCCCTCTCCCCAGCCTGGCGTTCCCGCATCGACACCAGCAGCTCGGTCATGTGATCGACAAAGGAGCGATGGTCGAACTTGGGACGTACCGGAATGGTCAATGCCGTCAGCACTCCGGCCAGAGTGGCATGAATACCGGACTCCAGCATGGCCATCCACATGAACCCACCCAAAATAAAATAGGGCAAGGGCTTACGAATGCCGAAGCGGTTGAAGACGATCAACACCCCCAGAATGCCCAGAGCTATCAATAGCCAAAACCAGTGAATCTGCGCGGTATAAAAGAGTGCGATGACCAGCACCCCTCCCAGGTCATCCACAATCGCCAGGGCCACCAGAAAAGTCAGTACCGACTTGGGCACCCGCGGCCCCAACAAGGCCAACACACCCACGGCAAAAGCGATATCCGTCGCCATGGGTATACCCCAGCCTGCCACGCCAGAACCGCCCCAGTTCACCCAGGCAAACAGCAGGGCCGGTATTGCCATACCGCCCAGCGCAGCCACAATAGGCATCATGGCCGCCTTAGGGTCTGACAGCTCACCCACCACCAGCTCGCGTTTGATTTC
Organism: Sedimenticolaceae bacterium; assembly: GCA_050292235.1. Taxonomy (GTDB): domain Bacteria; phylum Pseudomonadota; class Gammaproteobacteria; order Chromatiales; family Chromatiaceae; genus JBNKLG01. The sequence continues at coordinate 14,962 of JBNKLG010000004.1, forward strand.
CAGACCGACGATGAAGAAAAACAGTGACATCAGACCATCGTTGATCCAATGGTGCAGGCTATGGCTCAGGGTCCAGGGCCCCAGACTGAAAGCCAACTGAGTATGCAGCAGATGTTCGTAGGCATGACGCAGGGGACCATTGGCCAGCACCAGGGCAATCAGGGCACATCCCATGAGCACCAGACCAGAAGCCGTCTCCTCATGCACAAACTGCTCAAAGGGCGTCAGAATGCGGTCAAAGGCCCGTTCCCAGGGCTGATAGTTGGCTCGCTGATTGTTGAAAGGATTAAGTTTCATACCGGATCCACTGGATGTCGAGCTGGGCAGTATACCAAGCCACCGCAAACGAATACTGATGCCAAGTTGCCGCTCAGAGACTTTTTATCATTGTCGCCAGCGACAAGCTCCACCAGAATAATGTCCTATCCTCCAAAACCGGCTGACGCTGATGACTTCAAGTTACTCTGACCTCCTCTCCCTCGGCACCCAAAGCCAACCTCTGCTACAACCCGGTGTACACCCCTTCCCGGATCTGCTCAATCTGGATGCTCAAGTCGTATTGCAACGATTCAAAGAGAGCCAGACCACCGATTTCAGCCGCCTGATGGACGATATGGAGCAACCCGGCAATCCTCTCAACCGTATGCTGGAGAATCTGCGCCAAATCGCCGCCAAAGATCCAGACAATCGCTTTGACGCACTGGAGCTTTTCCAGCCGGGCATGTTGCGCAACCGCTTTCTGGAATTGCACAACCATGTGATGGATCACCCGGTCTGGCTGCACCCCTTCTTTTTGCGTTTGTTCGAGGCCGATTTTGACCTACAGCAGGCAACCCAGTTCGCTCTGCACTATTTCAACCAGGTCAAAAACACCCGCCAGTGCGTCGCCCTGGCCCTGGGGCGCTTTTCCAGTCTCATGCCCATGCAATACGGCTGCCTGAACGAGCGCGTGAGCGAATTGGCCCAGATTGTATTGGGACAACTGCTGGCCGATGAATATGGTGTCGCCATCCACAGCATCGACAGCTACCCGGAGATGCACCAACTGCTTAATGCCACCACCCATATCGTCATGTACCGGCGCCTGTTGGAAGGTCTGGGGGTTCCTTTTGAGCAACAGGATGTCCCTCTCCTACCCGAGGTCGCTGACAACGTCCTTACCCAGCGCCTCCTGGCCGGGCACCCGGATTTCAGTCTGGGAGAATCCCTCGCCTCGGTCGGCCTGGGCATGGAATGGGGGGTACCGGAATTTTTCAGCCTCATTCTCGGTGGCCTGATCCGATGGGGTTGGCAGCACCAGGCTCCCCTGAACCAATACCATCTCAGCGTCTTCATCGCCCACGTGCAATACGATGTGCTCCATGCCATCTCCGTCATGCTGGCCACCAGCTTTTTCACCCCGGACGAAACCGCCATTAGCCAGATCAAGCAGGCCACCAACACCCTGATGTCCAGCCGCTACGACATGATGAGTGGACTCTATCGACATATTTTTGATGAATCCTGCCCCAAAATCAGCGACATTGACCTACCCGGCACTTACCACTTGAGTGACCGCCGCATTGGACAAGCCCTGCTCAAAGCCCGACAGGAAATCGCGCCTGAACGCATGATCGATGGAACCGACTATCGGGAAAGCCAGCACCTGCCCTTTGTCTTTAAGGCCTAGCCCCTATTGAATGTCGCCAGTGGCCACATCATCCCGATAGCGTTCTGCAATATCCTGAAACGCCTGGCTACAGCTGAGGAAGGCATCCACCAGCTCGGGATCGAAATGCGTCCCACGACCTTTGAAAATCATTGACTGGGCCTCCTCATGGGCCATGGCTGCCTTGTAATAGCGACGGGAAACCAAAGCGTCATAGACATCGGCCAGGGCCATCATACGGGCTGAAAGGGGGATTTCCTGCCCTTTGAGACCCAAAGGATAACCGCTGCCATCCCATTTTTCGTGATGGCTATAGGCGATCTCGCGGGCCAGAGCGGTAAAACTGGTGGCCCCGACGTGATGCTCTGCGCTGATGATGGCATCCCGTCCAAAAATGACGTGCTGGTTCATCAGCTCGCGCTCTTCATCGGTCAGCCCGCCCTTTTTCTGCAGCACCCTATCGGGAACACCAACTTTGCCGATGTCGTGCAGTGGGGCCGCTCGGGAAATCAGGTGAATGGTGCGCTCGCTCAGCTGCTTTTGATAAAGCAGCCTATCCGCCAGAGCGTAGCCCAGCACTCTGACATACTCCCGGGTTCTCAGCACATGGTTAGCGGTCTCTTCGTCCCGAGCCTCGGCCAGGGCCCCCATGCTGTAGACCACCGCATCCTTGGTGCGCTCAATCTGATCGGTGCGCTCGCGCACCAGTGCCTCCAGGGCGATCCGTTGTTGCGCCAGCGCCAGATGGGTTCGCACCCGGCTATGCAGAATCGGCAGGCTGATCGGTTTGGTGATGTAATCCACCGCCCCCAGCTCAAAGCCCCGTACCTCGTTGGTCACATCATTCATGGCCGTGAGGAAAATGACCGGAATCTCCTCGGTCATGGGATTGCCCTTCAACCGCTGACAGGCCTCGTATCCGTCCATTTCCGGCATCAGCACATCGAGCAAAATCAGATCCGGGCGATCACTGCCCTGAGCCTGGAGCAGCGCCTGCTCACCATTCTGGGCCATCGAAATCCGGTACTGCCCGGACAGACTCTCGGTCAGTAGCTCCAGGTAAAAAGACTCGTCATCGACGATCAGAATTCTGGGGCTGAGGGTTTCACTAGAGATATCCATGATGTTCAGGGCTTCCCTGAAGGTCTCTCTTGGTTATAGATCAGGCTTGCAGTCTTGTCTTCTTGTTTAAAGGCAGGGAAAGTGCTTTGGAGGCAAAAACCTCCAAAGACGAAGGGTTAAGCAGAAAGACTCAGGGCTTGCTGATAATCAGCGAGGCATTGACACCGCCAAAACCAAACCCATTACACAAGGCATGCTCCAAAACCTGCCCCCGTGCCTGCTTGGGCACGAAGTCCAGATCCTGCATGGCTTCGTCGGCCTGCTCCATATTCAGGGTTGGGGGCAGCAGGTCATTGATCACCGCCAGCGCGGTAAAGATGCTCTCGATACCACCAGCAGCACCCAACAGATGGCCAGTGGCAGATTTGGTCGAAGAGATCGGGATATTGGGCAAGCGATCACCAAACACCGCACGCAGACTGGCAATCTCCGCCGAATCACCCACGGGCGTGGAGGTGGCGTGGGCATTGATATAACCAATCGCCTCTGGGGCCAGCCCTGCCATGCGCAGGGCAGCGCGGATCGCGGCAGCGGCACCTGAACCATCAGGGCTGCCGGAGGTGATGTGATAGGCATCCGCAGAGGTGCCGTAGCCGCTGATTATTGCCAGCGGTGTCGCGCCGCGTCGTTCAGCATGTTCCAGGGTTTCAATCACGATCAGTCCAGACCCCTCGCCCATGACGAAACCGTTTCGGTTGCTATCAAAGGGACGCGAGGCCTTCTCTGGGTGTTCGGATTCACTGCTCAAAGCCTTGAGCGCATTGAAGCTGGCCAGCGATAAGGGATCAACACAGGCTTCGGCACCACCCACCAGAGCGACTTCGGCCTCACCACTGCGGATGATGCGCATGCCGTCTCCAATGGCCTGTAGACTGGCCGCACAGGCGGTCACCGGACAACCGAGCGGGCCTTTGAAACCATACTTGATGGAGAGGTTTCCCGAGGCCATATTGGCCAGAAAAGCGGGTGCAGTAAAGGGGGAAATTCGTTTATAGCCCCGAGTCGTCAAGGTGGTCTGGGCCTGGGTTATGGTCGGAAAGCCACCAATACCCGTGGCGATGATGGTCGCAGTAGCCAGTTGCTCCGCCTCTGTCTGGGGAAACCAGTTGGCTTGAGTCAGCGCCTCTTGGGCAGCCGCCAGGGCGTAGACCGTGAACAGATCGAGTTTTTTCCGCTCTTTGGGTGCCACCACCTGGTCCAGGTCGAGACCTGCTTCAGGGTCATCGTCAACAGCGGGAACCAGTCCTGCGATCTTGATGGGGTCATCGGTCGTGTCGAACCGGTCAATCAGGCGAATGCCAGAGCGACCTCCGATCAGGCGCTGCCAAACTGGCTTGACACCCACACCCAGCGGGCTAATGATACCCATTCCTGTGATAACGATTGGTGATTTCATTGATGCTTTAGGGTTCCAAATACCAGTTTTGAAGATACCATTCAGCACCATATGATCAAGATAATATTGAATGCCAAACTCTCATGACCTGTGAAGAATAAAAATAGACCATGCCTTCTCCTACAGCCCGAAAAGAAAAATCCAAAAGCCTGATTCTGAACGCCGCCATTGATCTCTTCTCCCGATACGGGTTTGAAAAGGTCTCGATTGGCCAGATCATGAAAGAGGCAAAGATGACACACGGGGCATTTTATGCCCATTTTAAGTCCAAAGAAGCGCTCTACCAGGCCTCATTTCTGGAAACACTAAAACGAAGCCGGGCCGCCCGATTGGTCAAGGGCCCCTTATCGATCAAACACCTGACCTCTCTGGTGACCAACTACTGGAATCTCAGTGAACTGGAGAGCAAAACCAAGCCGGGCCCGGAAACCATCCTCTTCAATGAGATCGGTAACAGCAACTCCAGTATCAAGTGTCTGTTCGAAGAGTCCTACGACCGGTTAAGAAAAATGATCGAAATCCGTATCGCAGCACTGATCAAACTCAAGCAACTGCCTTTCAAGCCGGATCGTGAACTGATCTCGGACAAATCCCGCGCCATTCTGGCTTCGCTGGTGGGAGCAGTAGCGGTTGCCAAGAACCTCTCCCAGGAAGAGGAGCGACGCCAAATCCTGGAGTCGACCCAGAAGCAGATCCTGAACATGCTGGGGGTTGCAGATAGCCACCGCCATCCAGGTGGAATGGATACTCTCCATACCCACAACAGCTGACTCTGCCTTTCCCGGGTCGGCATAGGGCACCCCGCCTACGTCGATGCTATCCTGACCTCCAGCGGTGTTGAAGTATCCAGATGCACATCGCGCTGCGGATAAGCAATGGAAATACCGGCGGCCTCGAACTTGGCATTGATCGCCAGATTGAGCTCACTGATGACCCGAATCCGATGATCCGCACTGGCCAGATAGCAGCGCATCATGAGATTGAGGGTGTTGTCGCCAAAGCTGTCGAAACTGATCTGAGGCTCCGGCTCAGCCAGCACCCGATCACTCTTAGCTGCCACCTCCGCCAACAAACTCAGGGCCAGTGCCACATCGGAACCATAGGCAATGCCAATGGGAATGCCGATGCGTGTCACGGAATCCGACAACGACCAGTTAAGCAGGCGTCCGGTGATAAACTCCTTATTCGGCACCAGCAGCTCTTTCCGGTCGTAATTGGTGATGGTGGTCGCCCGAATCCGGATGCGCGACACCACGCCGGTGGTCTCACCCACAGTCACCACATCCCCGACCCGCACCGGCCGTTCAAACAGGATGATGAGACCGCTGATAAAGTTGGCAATGATCTCTTGCAGACCAAAACCGATACCCACGCCCAGGGCCGCCACCAGCCATTGAATCTCCGACCAGCTGCCGCCCACCAGAGAGAAGATGAAAGCCAGGCCGACCCCAATCACAGCGTACTGGGTCAAAGCCTGATAGGCGTAACGGGTTCCGGAGTTGACCGCTAACCTTTTCATCATCAGGATGTTGATCACACTGGGCAGGCTACGGGCAGCCACAGCGGTCACCACGGCCACGATCAGCGCCAGCAGCAGATCATCCAGGGTCACCGATTCCAGAATTTTCTGGTCACCGACGGTCAGGGTCTGCTGCCAGAGCACTACCTTGGTGAACAGTGAAAAGGCAGGCAACACCGCCGACCAGATCCCCCAAAGGCCCAGCAGAAAGGCCAGCTGGATAAAGATGTGCAGGAGCTTGCGACTCTGCTGATCAATGGCCTCCAGGTCCAGAGCCTCCTCTTCTACCGGGGGCAGGCCGGTCTCCTCCCCCACCACCTCCGCTGTTTCCTGGCGGGCCGCCATACGCTCTGCCATAGCGGTCCGCCGGGCCTGCTTTAAACGGGTCAGGAACCAGCGCATGATGGTCTCATGGGCCACCACCAGTGCCAGGATGTACAAAAGGCTATAGAACAGACTGCGCATCAACATGCCGGCGGTATAGTAATAGCCAATCAGGCTCATCCCCGCCAGCACCAGAGGCACACCAACCGCCAGGGCATACCAAAGATAGCGGGTCCGGTTCATCACACCGTTGGGATTACGCTGCATCAGGGGTACCAACACCCCGGTTTTCAGGCTGAAAACCCGCGCCAGGAAATGGCCCAGTCCCAACAGCATCAGGATAAAGGCCAAACGGCTTACCCCCATGGTTTCATGACCCAGAGCCTGAGGTGAGGACATCATGACCACCAGAACGGTGACCATGATGACCAGAATCAACCAGCGGGTCTGTCGTTGCAGCAGGCGCACGCTCTGACGGGGCCAATGAAAATGGCGCTCTGCGATCCCCTTGGGCTCACAAAGCAGCCAGCAAAACCGCAACATCAACAGAGTGGGTGCCAGCAGAAGCAGATAATGGGATAACCACTGTACGCCAGCCGCATTCGGCCCCTGCTGCAACAACCAGCCCAGAATCGCCATGAGCAAAGGCCAGGTTGCTGCCCGCAACAGGGTAACGAGCAGTGCCCGCAAGGTATAGACAAAGCAATCCCGGATGAAATCGTTGACCAGATTGCCACTCTCCAGGACATCCCGGCGCCAGCGGGGCATCTGCCAAAAGAGGAGGATGACCAGCAACAGAAGCGGCGTCTGCATGGCATTGGCCTGCATTTGCCCCCAGGCATTGTCCAAAAAAGCCCGCCAACGATGTGGGGTTAATATATCTTTCACCTCAACAGGGAGAGACGCCACAATGTCCAGACTGAAGGGCTGAACACTTCGAATCCAAAGCAGGTGTTCCGTCAGAAATTGCTCATAATTGGAGATGAGTTCAATCAGCTGACGCTCGGTATAATCCAGCTCTACCAGCCGACGCAGATAGTCCCCTTCCACCGCAACAGTTTTATCCAGCAGGTCTTTACGGGACTGCATCAGTGTTTTCAGTTCATCCATGGGGGGTTGTTGATCTTCAGGCACCGTGGCCAGCAACTCGGCCATGGCCTGCCCCAGATTACCCAGGGCTTTGCGCTCATCGATATAGCGAATCTGACGCAGTCCGATATCTGCCGTCAATTCCTCACGCTGGGCTACGCTACGGCGTAGCTTCTGGGCATCCATGAGGCCGCGACGCTCTTCGAACAGTACCTGCCCCAGGATGACACTCAATCCGGCAATCTCGGTCTTTTGGCGGGTGCTTTTAAAATCCGATTCCAATTGCTGGAGCTGGGCCTTGTGCTGATTGATCAGGGTATCGATCTCAGCCATCGCCGCCACACTCTGGCGGATACGCTGAATCAGTTGTGTATTCGTCTCCGCCAGCGTGCGCAATAGGGGATGTTTACTGGCCGCATCCTGTTGCGCTGCCTTAACTTTGGCCAAATCCTCGCTCATCGCGGCCTGGCGTTGCTGCGTAACATAATCCTGAAGCAATGCCACCCCCTCACTGGCCGATGCCAGATCCCGTGCCAGCTTGTCACGACGCAGTTGCAACAACTGCTGGCGAACCGGCATGCCCAGCAACTCCTGATCCAGCGTCTGAATCTCCAGCTGTAACCGCTGTCGCGTGATGCGATAGGCCCACTGCGCTGCATCCTGGTGGGCACTGTCCAGACTGGTATCCGGGGGGGCTGACAGCGCCTGACCAACCTGATCCAGTTCGGCCTTAAGCATCGCTCGCCGCTGTTGTACCTCTTTGGGACGAATCAGTTGATTTTCAATCTCATCATCCACTTCGGCCAAGGCGGTTTGCGCCGCCGATCGCCGTGTTTGCTCTTTCAAGAGAATCTGCTCCAAAGCCTCCAGCGGTATCTTGTTGTCGATACCCAGGGATTTCAGGCTCTGTTTCTTTGGTACCTCTGCCAATTGCGAACGCAACCGTTCTACCTCTTTAAGGGCAGATTGCTGTTTTTCCTCCAGCGAACCGAGGTTTTTTTGAAGACCCTGCAACGCCTCGAGTTCGGTCTGGACCTTGCGATAATCATTGAGCACAGCAGCACGGGCGGATTCACTCAACCCTTCGTTGGCCTCAGCCTCTTTGATCCGCGTCTCGATCATGTCTGGAGTAATACCCAGTTCGTCCATGACTGGCAGCGGATCAGCTGCCAAGGGGGAGATCATCAGCCAAAAAGTGACGAAGAGGAGAAACAATGGGCGCATGGAAAAGGTCAGCATGTGATCTCAGCGGACAAATAGGCGATTGACGGACCGAACAGAATAGACAGTCTATCCGGGAATGCCCTGTCCCGGAATATTTGATGCCCATCGCGAAACAGGAAGGTCCAACTGAGGTAACATCTGGCGCTTGCCCAAGTGATCCCAGACACACCGGCACCACCAGCTGATTCGAATGGCAAACCCCGAGGAGAATGGCCCGTGACCGCCAACCTGGCTAAACGCATGCAGCAGATCCGCCCCTTTGAAGTGATGCGCATCCTGGGCCGCGCCAGGGAGCTGGAAGCGGCTGGTCGTGACATTGTGCACATGGAGGTCGGGGAGCCGGACTTCCCCACCCCAACGCCCATCGTTGAAGCCGGTATTGCCGCTCTGCAGGCGGGCCATCATCACTACACGCCTGCCACAGGCCTTCCGGCATTACGCCAGGCCGTCGCCAACCATTATGCCCATGACTACGGGCTGCAGATCGACCCCACGCGCATCCTGATCACACCTGGCTCTTCAGCTGCCTTGCAATTGATCCTGACGCTGCTGGTGAATCCCGGCGACCGGGTCTTGCTCACTGATCCCGGCTACCCCTGCAACCGCCATTTTGTCGTCTGTTTGAATGGCGAACCCTTCAATCTGCCAGTGACAGCGAATCAAGGCTACCAACCCAGCGTGGAACAGGTATCCCAGGCCTGGAGCCAGCAGTGCCGGGCTTTGCTGCTGGCCAGCCCCGCCAATCCCACCGGAGCCCTGTTATCCCGTCCCCATGCCCAAGCCTTGCTGGATGTCACCCAACCCCGGGGAGGGCATCTGATTGTGGATGAGATCTACCAGGGACTGGTCTACGAAGGGGACGCATTCACGGCGTTGGAGCTGAGTGATGAGGTGGTGGTCGTCAACAGCTTTTCAAAATATTACGGCATGACCGGCTGGCGCAGAATCTCTACCTGGCAGCACCCACGCCAGCACAGCATGCCGCCCTGGCCGCTTTCAGGTCAGAGATAGGCGAGATCCTGGCCCAGCGACGAGAGGCCTTCCGGCAGCGGCGTGATTTCCTTCAACCCGCGCTGGAGTCTCTGGGCTTTCGCTTCCCCTCGCCCCCCCGGGGTGCTTTCTACCTCTACGCCGATGCCAGCACACTCTGCGCGGACAGTTTTGTCTTCTGTCAACGACTGTTGGAAGAGGCGGGGGTGGCGATCACACCTGGACGGGACTTCGGTGTCTTTCAGGCCAGCCAACATCTGCGTTTTGCCTACACCCAGCCCCTGGAACGCCTGGCCGAGGGCGTGCGGCGCATCGGTAACTTCATCGGCCACGACATCATGATTGGCGATGGATACGCTCTTTCAGTGCATTAACGTGATGCAAGAGATCTGATTTTACCGACATCAAGGTGAACAACTGGTCACGTATTCCCTCAACATCTCCCTGCCGATGCCGGTCAATCAGCCCAAGAGCCAATTCATGAATCTGGCGGTGGCTGTCACCGATCTTGGGATACTCCGGCATCTGACTATAACGCCTGCCCTCGCCATAATACCAACGCCCAAAACGGCACTGTTCGTGGTTCAAAGTCGGCAGGTTGGCGTCACCCCCTTCCTGACTCAGATAGTCTTGAACCCGGGACACCCAGTGATCATGGTAATGCGCCACGATCAGTAAAGGCAGATCCTCCCGGCGCCAATAACCCACCTGATCCTTGCGCCAAACCGGGTCGGGCTCGAAGCGAGCCAACCAACCAGGTATCTCATTGGCCGTCATGGGGCTGGTAATACCCTGACCCTGGGCATAACGACACCCCAACATAGACAGGGCCAGAGCATGGTGGGGGGTCACTACGCCCTCGGCAACGACCTCAAGCTGAAAGGCACGACCCAGGCCGATGATGGATTCCACCAGCGCCAGGGCCTCTTCATCATCCAGCATATCCTCCACCAAGGTGGGCGCGATCTTCAGCCCATCCACATGGAGGCGGCGAAAAAATGCCAGGGAAGAGTACCCCTGACCAAAACCATCCAGAAACACAGAAATCCCGAGATCACGACACTGGCTCCGCAACTCGACCAGACCATCAAGGTCCTCCAGCGCCAATGTCTCGCATACCCCCAGACCAATAGTCCCAGCCTCAAGCCCGGGGTGGTGCTGTTGCTGTCGGCGCAGGACTTCCAACACACCTTTTGAACGCAACCGCGGAGCAGAAATATCCAAGTTCAACTTAGATTCCAAACCCGCCTTTTTCCAACGGGCTTGTTGGTTATAGAGCTCGGCCAATGCCCAACTATCCAGTGTCTCTGCCAGTTTTTCACCACCCATCAGAGGCAAAAAGTATTCTGGCCTCAAAAGTTGGCCACTCTCTGGATGGCGCCAATACAGCAAGGCCTCAATCCCAGCCACCCGCTCGTTGATCAAGTCCACAATCGGTTGATAAAGCAATTCAAACTCGCCTTGGGCCTGAGCCTGGGCAACACGGGATTCAGCAACATGTTGGCGCTGATCCGCATCATCCAGCAGGGGGTCGTAAAGGTGATAGCGATTTTTCCCGGCCCGCTTTGCCCGATACATGGCTTGATCGGCACAATGCAACAATTGATCAGCCTCAACCTCCAGCTCTGGGTAAATGACGGCCCCCAGACTGGCTGAAACCTGCACCTCGACTTCGCCTATCGGACAGGGGGCCGCCAGGACCTGAACAATTCGGGCCAGCATCTGTTCACACTCTGTTTGACCCTGAACATCCACCAGCAACAAGACAAACTCATCCCCCCCTAAACGCGCCACTGTATCGTGTGAACGCACACAGGCTTGCATCCGATGCGCCATCTCCAATAGCAAGCGATCACCCGCCTCATGGCCGTGATCATCATTCACCGCCTTAAAGCCATCAAGGTCCAAGTAGGCCAACACCAGCTGAGAGCCAGACCGAGAGGCTTGAGACATGGCCCGATATAAACGATCCGTCAACAGGGCTCGGTTAGGCAATCCCGTCAGGCTATCGTGATGAGCCAAACGCTCCAAACGTAATTGCTGTTGGCGTTCCTGGGTCGCATCCCGAAAGATACCAACATATTTCCGTACCTGCCCTTTTCCATCCTGTACCGCAGTGATGGTCAATTGCTCCGCGTATTCCCGCCCGTTTTTATGGCGATTCCAGAGATATCCTTTCCAGTAGCCTTTCTCTTGCAAGGATGTCCAGAGTTGCTGGTAGAAATCCTTCGTCTGCCTGCCTGAGCGCAGTAGCCGCGGATTTTTGCCCAACACCTCTTCCCGTTCATAACCGGTAATCTCGGTAAAGGCCTTATTGACATCAAGGATCCTGGCCTGAGCGTCGGTAATGCAGATCGCATCGTAACTGTAATGAAAAACGCTACCCGCCTGCCGTAATTGCTGGGCATTGGCCTTTACTGCCCGGCCAGAACGGATCGATACCCATAGGGCAACCAACAAAAGAACGAAGAAAACAAGGGCTAAAGTCGTCCAGATTGGCCAGTGATCCTGCCATGGGGAATCAAGACCGTTCCCCGCCGACAAAGAGGGCGAAAACCAGAAAAACAGAGCCCACGCCAGTGACATGGAGCGCGGTTTGCCCATGCATATCCCAGAAAAAAAACAACCGCGCAGGGTTTTCATCAAAGTCATTCAACTACTTTTAACGCAGAAACCGCAAAAGTGGAACGACTAAAAACCTGAATTTCTAAGGTATTAAGCCATTTAATCTCGGTATTCGGGGGGATATTGGTGAATCATCCGGCTCTCTGGACAAATACCATCTGTTGACAAAGAAAGCCGCACCACTCAGCCCATCAGGCATCGCCACCAAAAAGGTCTCGGCTATAGACCTTATCCTTGACATCCTCAAGATCGGAGGTCATCCGGTTTGCAATAATGATGTCGGCCTCGGCCTTGAAAGCCACCAGATCGTTGACCACCGGGGAGTTGAAGAAGGTGGCATCAGCAAGCACCGGCTCATAGACAATCACTTTGATGCCCTTGGCCTTGATGCGTTTCATGATGCCCTGAATACTGGAGGCGCGGAAGTTGTCTGAACCGGACTTCATGATCAAACGGTGAACCCCAACCACCTTGGGGTTCTGGCGAATGATACTGTCTGCAACGAAGTCTTTTCGCGTGGTATTGGCATCCACAATGGCGCGAATCAAATTCTGCGGCACCTCACTGTAATTGGCCAATAGTTGCTTGGTATCTTTGGGCAGACAATAGCCCCCATACCCAAAACTGGGGTTGTTGTAGTGGGTTCCAATACGGGGATCCAGACAAACGCCCTCAATGATATGGCGGCTATCGAGGCCATGGGTCTCGGCATAGGTATCCAGTTCATTAAAATAGGCCACGCGCATAGCCAGATAGGTATTGGCAAACAGCTTGATCGCCTCAGCCTCGGTGGAATCGGTAAAGATTGTGGGAATCTCTGTTTTCAAAGCACCCTGTTTTAACAGATCGGCAAACACATGGGCCCGATCAGACTGCCCGCCAATCACAATGCGGGAGGGATAAAGATTGTCGTATAGGGCTCTGCCTTCTCGTAGGAACTCAGGGGAGAAAATCAGATTTTCCGTACCAAACTCTTTTCGGGCCTTGGCCGTAAAACCCACGGGAATAGTGGATTTAATCACCATTAAGGCATCAGGATTAATCCGCGCCACATCACGAATCACCGCCTCCACGCTGCGGGTATTGAAATAATTGGTTTCCGGATCGTAATCCGTCGGCGTGGCAATGATGACAAAATCGGCACCGGCATAGGCATCCTCCGGATCCAGGGTGGCACGAAAATCCAGGGGCTTATTTTGCAAATAATCCTCGATCTCGGCATCGACAATGGGCGAACGCCTTTGGTTCAGCAGATCAACTTTGTCAGCAACGATATCCAGGGCAACAACGGTATTATGCCGTGCCAACAGGACGGCATTGGAAAGACCTACATAACCGGTTCCGGCAATGGCAATTTTCATCGGGGTTCCTAAATTTGGTGGAATCAATAACAATGCCCTGACATGGTAAGACAGCGCATTTGGGCAGTCATGAGAGCGCTCTAAGTCTCATTTATTCAAACACATCAGCGACAGCAAAGGCACTTGCCTCTTGATCCTTCTGCGACAGGAGCGGCTCCAGCCCCCCAGGCCACTGGATGCCCAGATCGGGATCATCCCAGCGGATAGACCGATCATGCTCCGGCGAATAGTAAGCAGTAGTCTTATAAAGGAATTCCGCCTCTTCAGACAGGGTCAAAAAGCCGTGGGCAAAGCCGGGGGGAATCCAAAACTGCCGTTTGTTGTCGGCAGAGAGTGTCACGCCATGCCAGCGACCATAGGTCGGGGATGAGCGCCGAATATCGACAGCCACATCAAACACCTCGCCCACTACGACTCTGACCAGCTTGCCTTGTGCCATGGGAGGCAGTTGATAATGCAGCCCACGCAATATTCCCTGCTTCGATCGAGAGTGGTTGTCCTGCACGAAATCCGGCTTGAGTCCTGTGGCCTTTTCAAACTGGAGGGCATTGAAGCTTTCCATAAAAAAACCGCGATCATCGCCGAATACTTTAGGCTCAAAGATCAGCAGACCGGGAATCGGTGTTTCGACCACATTCATCGGCCAGGCTCCCGAATCAGATTCATCAGATATTGTCCATAGCCATTCTTTTTCAGCGGCTCCGCCAGCCTGCGTACCTGCTCTGCATCGATAAAGCCTTGAAACAGAGCGATCTCTTCGGGACAGGCAATCTTGAGACCCTGGCGCTTTTCCATGGTTTCGATAAAAGCTGAGGCTTCCAACAGGGATTCATGGGTGCCGGTATCCAACCAAGCATAGCCCCTCCCCATGATTTCGACGGCCAATGTCTGGCGCTGCAGATACTGGCGGTTGATATCGGTGATTTCCAGTTCGCCTCGGGCTGAGGGCTGAAGACTGGCGGCCATTTCCACCACATCGGCATCGTAGAAATAGAGCCCGGTCACTGCGTAGTTGGACTTGGGGTTTTGCGGCTTTTCTTCTAAGGATAAAGCACGTCTCTCCCGATCAAACTCGACCACACCATAGCGCTCCGGATCCTGGACGTGGTAGGCAAAGACGGTGGCACCGGTGTCACGGGCAGCAGCACCTTCCAGAATTCGTTGCAGGTCATGACCGAAAAAGAGGTTGTCCCCCAGCACCAGGGCGGAAGGGTCGGTACCGACAAACGCTTTGCCAATGGTGAAGGCTTGGGCCAGCCCTTCAGGCTTGGGTTGCACCGCATACTGAATGGAGATGCCCCATTGCGCTCCATCCCCCAGCAGTTGTTCGAATCGGGGAATATCCTGTGGGGTAGAGATGAGCAGGATATCGCGGATGCCCGCCAGCATCAGGGTGCTGAGCGGGTAGTAGATCATGGGCTTGTCGTAGACCGGCAACAATTGTTTGGAAACAGCCATGGTAACGGGATAGAGCCGGGTGCCGGAGCCGCCCGCCAGGATGATGCCCTTGCGTTTCATATCCCAACCTTCTGTTGTTCGATAAGTTCCCGCACCTGTCGCCGCACGTGATGGCGCCAGTCGGGGAGAGTGATGCCGAATGTTGTCCGGATTTTGTCTGTCGACAGACGGGAATTCAAAGGGCGCTGGGCCGGAGTGGGGTAAGCCGCGGTGGGAATGGCCTGAACTGCTCCGGGACCAACCCGTAGCTGGATACCTTGCTCCTGGGCCAGCTCCAGCACCAGGCGAGCGTATTCGCACCAATGGGTCTCGCCAGCGGCAACCAAATGGTAGGTGCCTGAAAGCCGTTCCGCATCGGTTTGCTGTTGCAAGCGATAGAGACAGGTGGCTGTCACATCCGCCAGCAATTCGGCGCTGGTAGGAGCGCCCCATTGATCGGCAACCACGGAGAGGCTATCGCGACTGGCCGCCAGGGTCAGCATGGTCTTGGCAAAATTTTGCCCAAGTACGGCATAGACCCAGCTGGTGCGCAGGATCAGGTGCTGGCATCCACTCTGGTGGATGGCCTCTTCGCCCTCGAGTTTGGTTTGGCCATAAACCGAAAGGGGATTGGTATCGTCCGTTTCGGTATAAAAGCCGGATTTGCTGCCATCGAAAACGTAGTCGGTCGAGTAATGGATCAGCCAGGCGCCCTGTTGTGCCGCCCAGGTAGCCAATACGGCAATGCTGTCTGCATTAATGCGGCGGGCCAGATCAGGTTCGCTCTCTGCCTTGTCAACGGCAGTATGGGCAGCCGCATTGACGATGATGTCGGGCCGGTGTTGATCCAGGATTGCTGTCAGGGCCTCTGGCTGGCTGAAATCGGCTTCATCTTGATCCAGAGCATGAATCTCGCCCAGGCAGACCAGAGATCGCTGCAGTTCCCAGCCCACTTGGCCACCCTTGCCAAACAACAGGATCTTCATGCAGCACCGCCATAGTGTTGATCAACCCAGGATCGATAGGCGCCGGAGGTGACATCGGCCACCCAATCGGCATGATCCAGATACCAATTCACGGTTTTGCGAATACCTGTTTCGAAGGTTTCTAAGGGTCGCCACCCCAGATCCTGCTCCATCTTGCGGGCATCAATGGCATAGCGACGATCATGGCCCGCCCGATCCTGGACGTGGATAATGAGACGGCGATAGGGACCGGCGGCATCAGGACGCAGCTCGTCCAACAGGCCACAAATGCGGTGCACGATGTCGAGATTGGCCATTTCGTTCCAGCCACCGATATTGTAGACCTCACCCGGCTGACCTGCCTCCAGCACCCGCCGAATGGCAGCGCAGTGATCGCCCACATAGAGCCAGTCGCGCACCTGTTGCCCGTCTCCGTAGATCGGCAGGGGTTTACCTGACAGGGCGTTGTGGATCACCAGGGGAATCAGTTTCTCTGGAAATTGATAGGGACCATAATTATTAGAGCAGTTAGTGGTCAAGACGGGCAGGCCATAAGTGTGGTAGTAGGCGCGTACCAGATGGTCAGAGGCCGCTTTGCTCGCGGAGTAGGGGCTGTTTGGCCGATAGGGATGGATCTCGGTAAAGGGGGAGTCTGCCGGATTCAGTGAGCCATAGACCTCATCGGTAGAGACATGGAGAAAACGGAAATCGGTCTTGGCTTCTCCCGACAGGTCCAGCCAATAGGCCTTAGCTGCCTCCAGCAGACGAAAGGTGCCTTGGATATTGGTATTGATGAAGGCCTCGGGTCCATGAATGGAGCGGTCCACATGGGACTCTGCCGCAAAATGGACAATGGCCCTGATCTGGTGGGTCTTCAGCAACTGCAATATCTGTTCGACATCACCGATGTCGGCCTTCACAAAAATATGGCGCCCATCACCCGCAAGACTCGACAAATTGCCCAGATTACCGGCATAGGTCAGGGCATCCAGATTGACCACCAGCTCATCACTTTGAGCCAGCCAATCCAACACAAAATTGGCACCAATGAAGCCAGCTCCGCCTGTGACTAAAATCAAACCAACGCTCCTCTATGCACTGCCATCAGCAGCGCACAATCCATGACTTTACACAAAATACAAAACCCCAATAACCCAAAGCTTTTGAGCCTCCGCTTCACAGCGAGGTGCTTATCCTATCATGGCTCAGGATTGGGCAACCGAAGCCCCCCTAGCGAATAAGAGCTTCTATCTCTTTGACCCGCTGCCAAACCAGATCGGCATCTCGCCGAGATTCAAGATTGAGTCGCAACAGGGGTTCGGTATTGGATAAACGCAGATTACAGCGCCAGTCGGGAAACTCCAGGCTCAGTCCATCGGTACGGTCGATCAAGGGCTGTTGGCCGGCGAAGTGGGCTTCCAACCGGGCCAGCACGGCACTGGCATCGGCCACCCGATAATTGATCTCGCCGCTACAGGGATAGGCCCGCATGCGCTCGCCCACCAACTGGGACAAGGACTGGCCACTGCGGCTCAACAATTCCGCCACCAACAGCCAGGGGATCATGCCGCTGTCACAATAGGCAAAATCGCGAAAATAGTGATGGGCGCTCATTTCACCACCGTAGATGGCGTTTTCCGCCCGCATACGTTCCTTAATGAAGGCATGGCCGGTTTTAGACTGCACCGGCACCCCACCAGCAGCCTGTACCACCTCAATGGTATTCCAGCTCAGGCGGGGATCATGAATGATCTTCTCTCCGGGATGTTTGGCCAGAAAGGCCTCGGCCAGCAGGCCAACGATGTAGTAGCCTTCAATGAAACCGCCCTGTTCGTCGAACAGAAAACAACGATCGAAATCCCCATCCCAAGCGATGCCCATGTCCGCCCCATGGGCCAGAACCGCCTCCGCCGTAGCCGCACGGTTCTCGGGCAAAAGCGGGTTGGGAATGCCATGGGGAAAGCTACCATCCGGCCCATGGTGGATTTTGATAAAACTAACCGGCACAGACAGCGCCTGAACACGCTGTTCAATAGCATCGATCACATGACCAGCAGCACCGTTACCCGCATTCACTACCAGCTTGAGGGGTTGAAAAGCAGTGACATCGGCAAAGGTCATCAGGTGATCCACATAGGGATCCAGGATACTCGCCTGGTTCAGCTCACCACGACTACCGGCTGGACCAAAGCTATCCGTTTCAGCCAAGGCCTGGATGGCTTTCAGGCCCGTATCGCCACTGATGGGCACTGCCCCCCTAGCCACCAGCTTCATGCCATTGTAATTCATAGGATTATGGCTTGCCGTTACCTCAATAGCCCCATCCACATCCAGATGAAAGGCAGCGAAGTAAATTTCCTCGGTGCCGGTCATGCCCAGATCCAATACCTCGACCCCCTCATCCCTTAATCCGTTGGCCAATGCCCGCTTCAGCGACTCACTGGAGAGACGGATATCGCCGCCAACCGCCACACGATTTGCCTGAAGATGGCGGGCAAAGGCACGACCGATCCGATAGGCAATGGCCTCATCCAAATCGGCACCAAGACGGCCTCGGATATCGTAGGCCTTGAAGCAACTGAGTGAAGACATAAGGAATCCTGTCTGGGGAAAGGAAGATTAATTCGCTATAGTATGCCGCACGAATGTGACCCAATGGGATCGACAGATGCTTCTCCCCGTCATCATGGCCGGTGGCACCGGCACCCGGCTCTGGCCCTTGTCCCGCGCCATGAGCCCCAAGCAATTCCTGCCCCTGACCGGGGAGCTGACCATGCTCCAGGCGACACTGACCCGCCTGGAAGGCATAGAGCACGCCTCCCCTATGGTTCTGACCAACGAGAATCACCGCTATATTGTCGCCGAACAGATGCGCGCATTGGGTGTAGAACCAAGCAGCATCATCCTTGAACCCATAGGACGTAATACCGCCCCCGCCATCGCCCTAGCCGCTTTGGAAGCAACTCAAAAGGGAGAAGACCCTCTGCTGCTAGTCTTGGCGGCAGATCACATTATTCAGGATGTCCCAGCCTTTCACGCTGCCATCCGGCAGGCCATCATCGGTGCCGAGCAAGGTGACCTGGTTACCTTTGGCATCGTGCCAACTGAAGCCGCCACCGGATACGGCTATATCCAGGCAAAAGGCAGCGGCAGCCCCCGCTCCGTTGACAGCTTTCAGGAAAAACCCGACCAGGCCACCGCCGAGATCTATCTGGCCAGCGGCGAGCATTTCTGGAACAGCGGCATGTTTTTGTTTCGGGCCAGCCGCTATCTGGAAGAGTTACGTCAATCGCGGCCGGACATACTGTCCGTCTGCGAACAGGCCATGATTGGCGCTACCTCAAGCGATGTTTTTCTACGCATCCCAGCCGATGACTTCTCCGCCTGCCCCTCAGATTCCATCGACTATGCCGTGATGGAAAAGAGCCAGCGCGTGGTCATGGTACTGTTGAATGCGGACTGGAGCGACATTGGTTCCTGGTCCGCCCTTTGGGAAGTCGATGAAAAATGTGGCAATGGCAATGCCGTTCGTGGCGACGTCATTCTGGAAGACACAAAGGACTCACTGATTCACGCCACCTCACGCCTGGTGGCTACCGTTGGCCTGGAGCAAATAATCGTGGTGGAGACCAGGGATGCCGTTCTGGTCGCCCACAAAGAGAAAGCCCAGCAGGTCAAATCCATCGTCGACCAGCTTAAACAACACGAGCGTACAGAAGCGAACCTGCATCGAGAGGTCTACCGACCTTGGGGCAAATACGACGCCATCGACAACGGTGAGCGCTATCAGGCAAAACGCATCCTTGTCAAACCTGGCGCCAAGATTTCACTGCAAATGCACCACCACCGGGCTGAGCACTGGATTGTGGTCAAGGGCACCGCCAAGATCACCCGAGGACAAGAAGAGTTCCTCCTCAGTGAAAACCAGTCAACCTATATTCCGCTAGGCGAGGTGCACTGTCTGGAAAACCCAGGAAAAATTGACCTGGAAATCATTGAGGTTCAATCAGGCTCCTATCTGGGAGAGGATGATATCGTCCGCTTTGAGGATGTTTACGGACGCTGCTGATTCACACCCCGATGACTGAACGCCGCCCGCTCATCTTCAACCTGACCCGGTTGCTGAATCGCTGTACAGCGCAAACAGCCACTGGCATTGACCGGGTGGATTTGCGCCATGCCCGTTATATACTAAATCAGACATCAGATTGCCGGGTATTTTTTTTGGTGCAAACGCGCAATATCGCCCGTTTAATCCCTCATAGCCAGACCCGCCATCTGCTGGAAAATCTAGAGCGACGCTGGCTGAACAGCCAACCTGAAGCTCCCTACCTAAGAAAGAGCTGGTTCCGACTGGCCAGAGATTTCAGCCTCTCCTGGTTAAAAGAACACACCAACCAACCTCTGCCCAAGCAACTGATAACAGACATTGCCAACAGCGAACAGCGACCCATCTACCTGCACAGTGGCCATGGGAGCACGCGTTATTTGGTATTCCATCAAGCCTTGCAACGCCATTTAAACGCGAATCTGGTGTTTTATCTGCACGACCTTATTCCCATCGACTACCCCGAATACACCAATCAAGCCAAAGAGTGTCAGCGACACCGGGAACGCATGCAGACCATGGCCACTACGGGTAGCCTGATCCTAACCAACTCTGAAGACACCCGATCCCGCTTCCTCGCCTACTGCGCCGAGCAGGCCCTGCCGACACCACCCACCAAAGTTTTGCCTATCGGAGTAGAAGACCACATTCTTCGTGCAGCACAAGAGCCTCCCCCAGCACTGCCCCAGCGCCTGACACCCAAACTGCGTCCCCCCTACTTCATCAGCATCGGCACCATCGAGCCCCGGAAAAACCACATGCTACTGTTGCACTTATGGCGCCAACTGGCCACCAAACTTGGTGAAAATTGCCCACAACTGGTCATATTGGGCAAGCGTGGCTGGCAAAACCATGGGATCTTACAGCTCCTGGATCGCTCACCCTCATTAGCCTCCCATGTGCTCGAAATCAACGACGCATCCGATCAGGAGATGATCGCTTTATTGCAACAGGCCCAGGCGCTGCTCTTTCCCAGTTTTGCCGAGGGCTGGGGCATGCCGCTGGCTGAGGCCTTGGCTTTGGGCACCCCAGCCATTTGCAGTGACATTCCCGCCTTACAAGAGTGCGGCCAAGGTCAGGCGATCTATCTTGACCCCTTGGATGGGCCAAGTTGGCGAAACACTATTCTTCAGACACTCGAAAACAGCACTGAACCCAAGCCAAACATCAAACCACATACCTGGCATGAGCATATCCAGCAGTTGGACACCCAGATCACCCAGCTCTGATGGTTATTTTAGAGCCCCTCTCATTCTCTGATGATAGAGAAAGCAAATGGCCAGTATTCTCACCCATACGAAATCATATCTGCTCGCTAAGCAATTGCGACAGAGAGACATGATCGACTTTGCCATTATCGGGTTTCCAAAATGCGCAACCAGCTCAATCTACAGAAATCTGGCCGCCTCCAACCACATTTCCATGCCCAATACGGAAGTCCCAATCAATGCCTATATCAGAGGGGATATCAACTTCCCAAGCGATTCACTGCTAAAGGGAATAAAAAACCCGAACTTACCATACAAACCACACCAATGGATGGCCCTCTTCAAAGCAAATCCAAATATTCGCTTCATTATTGGACTGAGAAACCCAGCCGAATGGCTGTATTCTTTCTATCAATACAGAAAAAATGAAATCTTATCAAACAGGGAATGGCTATCCAATCACATCAAACATAATCCTAAAATCAGTGAGATTTCATTTGGCGATATTGTTTATAATAACCAAGAGTTATTTGGCGCATCATTAGAACATGGCAAGTTTGTAAAATGGCTAACCCCCATTGCCAAGATAGTTCCTAAAGACCATGTTTTTTTATATTTTGTTGAGGCATTGGAGAGAAATCCCAATCTTATCTACAATGACTTATCCAAGTTCCTAAGCATCGAATACAGAAATGCCAGTTTTATAGAAACAAACAGAAACTCATCCATCCATAAAACGAGGGATATTTATCAAGCAGAGCTAGAATATTTGAATCAACACTATCAAGAATGGAACGAGAGATTAAACGAACTTATCCTAAGCAAATGGAGAATCACCAATAAATGGTGGTAAATCCAAAGCAGAGCCCCCACTATGCCGACATCTCCCAAACGCCCCATTCTCTTCAATCTAACCCACCTGGAAGACAACTGTGGACACCCCACGCCAACCGGCATTGATCGCGTAGCACTACAACAGGGACGCGCCATCATGGCCATGTCCACTAACAGACCAGTGCTATATACACGACAATTCCACAATGGCCTTGAGTGGATCAATCCACACAAGGCCATTGCACTGATCCACAACCTTGAAAACCGGTGGCTCGGCCACATAGAAACACTGAACAAGCCGAAGAAACCAAAACACCCACTAACCCGTGCCCACAAGCACATCAAAGCCTTCTTGACCGAAAAATATCTTCCTTTGCTGGATAAAAAATTAAGGCATGCCTTAAATACCTTGCCGCCCCCCATCTACCTCAATAGTTCACCTCAGGGACTACACCATTTCAGAATTCACCAAGAACTGGCCCAGCACTACCAAGCTGACCTTCTGTTCTACTTACATGATCTCATCCCTATCGACTACCCAGAGTACAGTGCATCCACTGCAGAAATGCACCATAAACGTCTCATTACCATGGCCAACACGGCCCGATGTATTTTGACCAATTCCCAATATGTCGAAGCCCGTTTTATCCGCTATTGCCAAGAAAATGGTTTAAGAGTCCCCCCCACCAGCGTCCTACATATCGGCATCGAAAATGCCTATCTCTCTCCCAAATATCGGACTTGCCAAACCTTGCCCTGGCCATACCGGAAACGTATCCAAAAGCGACCTTATTTCATCATGGTTGGTACTTTGGAACCGCGCAAAAATCATTTGCTACTGTTGCAAATCTGGCGCCATCTGGGAAAGTCGTTGGGCGATCGCTGCCCAATGCTGGTATTGGTGGGAAAACGAGGTTGGAAAAATCAGCATATTGTCGATCTCATCGAGCAATCGCCCGGACTCAAGCCTCATGTAGTCGAGATCCGGGATGCAACAGATCAAGATACGATCGCCCTCACCCGGGGTGCCCTGGCCGCACTCTTCCCTAGTTTTGAGGAAGGCTGGGGCATCCCTGTTGTAGAAGCTCTAACGCTTGGCATACCGGTGATCTGCTCCGATATCCCCCCACTCCGTGAAGCCAGCCAGGGTCAAGCACTATACCTAGACCCTCTGGATGGCCCAGGCTGGCAGAAAGCAATTTTGCATCGACTGAAGCAGCCCCATCCACCTATCCACTTCGCACCACCAAGCTGGCAGGCACACGCCACCAAATTAGCAGAGATCATTCACCAGTTGGATGGAGAGGCGGCAACCACCGCCTAAACGGCCATACGCCCTTTTTGATCAACCAATAGCGGACGATATTGAGCACGCGATAGACATTTCCTCTGTCAGTTGCCTGAAGCAAAGGATGAGTAGCCAATAGCGCCAGCCCCTGCCGAACATCCGACTCAACCAACCAAGATTGCATGTCGCGCAAGGTCTCCAGTAAATGATCCCGTTTTTGATTCGGACTATCGCCCTCTTCTTGCTGTAGATACTCATAGAAAAAATTGCGCCACCAGCGAAAAGGGGATACACCAAGATAACGATGGACCACCTCCGCCCCCTCTATGGCGACGGTGCGACGCATGCGCAACGTGATGCAGGCGTCATGCAAACGAGTACACGCCTGATAAGCATCCACAAAGCCAATCCGGCCCGGAAAATGGGAAAAAGCACGCACCCAGTATTCAAAATCAAAGGCAGTCTTCAAACTTTCATCCAGACCACCCAATCTCTCATACAACTCACGACGAAAAAACACCGTCGGCTGGCAAATGAAACAACCCTGAGCAAAGGCATCAATGGGTGTCATTGCACCTCGAGTCGGATAATCCTCCAAATAAACACCAGAGGCATCGACATGACGACCATGTCCGTAGATCATGACCAAATCTTGATCTGCCTCCCATAGCGCCAAAACTCTCGATAAGGCACCGGGTTCGTAAAGATCATCAGAATTTAACCAGCCAATAATCTTGCCTTGAGTTTCTCCCAATGCCTGATTCAGTGCATCAGCCGGTCCCTTGTCTTGGCGAGAAAACCAACGCACACGTTTATCCCGTGCTGCATAATCATGCAGAATATCCAGCGTCCCGTCTGTCGAAGCACCATCGGCGACGATCAATTCCAGATCTGCAACAGATTGTCCCAACACGCTATCCATGGCTGCAGGAAGATAACTCGCCTGATTCAGCGAGGGCATGATGATAGAAAAGCAGGGCAGGTTATTCGACATTGGACCATCTCACCTGATCACAATAGCAATCAGCTTCGAAAATTGGACTGATTAGCAAGAAACCACTCGTAGGCCTGCCGAAGCCCCCCCTCCAGTTCAACATTTGCCCGCCAACCAAGAGCATTAAGACGGGAGACATCCATGAGTTTTCGGGGTATACCATCAGGCCTCGTGGCATCAAATATCAGTTTTCCTTGAAAACCCGTAACCTTGGCAATAACTTCGGCCAGCTGACGAATACTGACCTCCTCCCCCGTACCGACGTTGATATGCGACAACATGGGCCGGGTATTGGCCTGATAAACGGCATCATCCAGCTCCATCAAGAAGATACTGGCAGCAGCCATGTCGTCCACATGCAGGAATTCCCGCTTTGGCATACCACTCCCCCAAATAACCACTTCTTCCGCGCCAGACTGAACCACCTCGTGAAAACGTCGCAGCAGAGCCGGAATGACGTGTGAATTTTCGGGATGAAAATTATCGTTGGGCCCATAAAGATTGGTGGGCATCACACTGCGATAATCACGGCCATATTGGCGATTGTAGCTTTCGCACAGTTTGATGCCTGCGATCTTGGCAATAGCGTAGGGCTCGTTGGTCGATTCCAACTCCCCAGTTAACAAGGCCTCCTCACGCATAGGTTGAGGCACTGCACGCGGATAGATGCAGGAAGAACCCAGGAACATGAGCTTCTGCACACCGCTGAGATGCGCGGCATGAATGATATTGGCCTCAATCATCAGGTTTTGATAGATGAACTCGACCGGATAGGTGTTATTGGCATGAATACCCCCCACCTTCGCAGCGGCAAGATAGACTTGATCAAAGCGATGCTGCTGAAAATAGTCTTGCACCTGAGCCTGGCGTACAAGATCCAGCTCATCACGTGCAGCAGTGATCACCGTCAGATCATCTCGATCTCGTAGCTGGCGAAAAATAGCAGAGCCAACCATGCCACGATGGCCGGCAAGAAATACACGTTGCACTGACATACCCCCTAACTCTATGAAGATCAAACCCTCGCCAGCAAGAACAACCAACGACGGAAACACGGTCGATTTTCTGCTAATTTTCCACAGAAAGTGGCACCTCATGCCCATGTGCCTTAAGAAAGGCATGCCGCTGAGCCACTTTAAGGTCTTCTGCCACCATCTCCGCACACATCTGCTGCACGCTAATCTCAGGCACCCAACCAAGCCTCTCTTTCGCTTTGGAGGGGTCGCCCAATAGAGTTTCAACCTCGGTGGGACGAAAATATCGAGGATCAACGGCTACAATGATGTCTCCCACCTTGAGAGCTGGTGCCTTATCGCCCTCAATCGAGACGACAACACCCTTTTCGTCCAAACCCTCTCCTTCAAAACGAAGAGTCAGACCAAGCTCGATGGCACTCCACGCAATAAACTGTCTAACAGAATGCTGGACACCGGTTGCTATAACAAAATCCTCAGGGGCATCCTGTTGCAACATCAGCCATTGCATGCGCACATAGTCTTTAGCATGTCCCCAGTCTCGCATAGCATTCATATTGCCCATAAAAAGACATTTCTCCAGTCCTTGAGCAATATTTGATAAACCACGAGTAATCTTACGGGTAACAAAGGTTTCTCCCCGGCGAGGAGATTCGTGGTTAAAAAGAATGCCATTACAAGCATACATACCATACGCTTCGCGATAGTTAACCGTAATCCAATAGGAATACAGCTTTGCAGCAGCATAGGGTGAACGTGGATAAAAGGGGGTGGACTCTTTCTGAGGCACTTCTTGCACCAACCCAAAAAGCTCTGAGGTCGAAGCTTGATAAAACCGGGTTTTTTTCTCTAAACCTAGAATGCG
The DNA here is from genome assembly GCA_050292235.1 of Sedimenticolaceae bacterium. GTDB lineage: Bacteria > Pseudomonadota > Gammaproteobacteria > Chromatiales > Chromatiaceae > JBNKLG01. Next base: position 40,933 of record JBNKLG010000004.1, read on the forward strand.
AATTGCTTCCAAAATCCGCAAAGTGCCTATCGCCACGACATCTGCGGTGTTTTCTGGTGATTCAAAACTGACGGCAACATGTGACTGGGCTCCAAGGTTATATACCTCATCCGGCTGCACCTGCTGGAGGATCCGAACAAGGTTAGAGGTATCCGTCAGATCACCATAATGTAGAATAAAGTGACGGTTATCGATGTGTGGATCCTCATAGAGATGATCCACACGCTGAGTATTAAAGGATGAGGCACGACGCTTGATACCGTGAACCTCATAGCCCTTTTCGAGCAGCAATTCAGCCAAATAGGAACCATCCTGACCGGTAACGCCTGTAATCAAAGCCTTTTTCATAATAAACTCAAACTTACTATTTTAAAAAATCGCATACTTACCACAGTAAAATTTATCTCGACTGTGACCAATGCTGCAAGATCACCCTATCTTTCCATCCCTTCCACGGCTTCACGATACACATTCAAATGACGTCGAACTGACTTGACTGGATCGTGAAATGACGCGGCCGTTTGCCGACAGGCCAATCCCCGACGCCAAACCACTGGTAAGTCCGCAGTCAGTGCCCATTCAATGCCTTTTGCAAAATCCGCCACATCCAAATAACTCGCCAAATAACCTGTGACTTTATGCTGCACAAGTTCCGGCACATGCCCAACGGGAAAAGCAATCACTGGCGTCCCACACAACATGGCCTCTCCAACTGTAAGCGGTACATTATCTTCTCTTGATGGAAACAGAAAAGCATCAACTGCCGAATAAGCCAAAGCCAATCGTTTATCATCTGACATATACCCAAGCGCATGCACGGGCAATGGCAGTGAAATTTTGAATTACCAAAGACAATGCGAACAAAGTGAGTGTCCTGTTATTGCACAGCTTTCATTACATAACCCCAAGAAAACAATCAACCCAATTTGCAGACCTGCCTGACATAATCGATGAGGTCAGCACTTTGCGCAAACCAGACCTCGTCTCTTCTCGGCAATTGCTGGTAACCCCACGCAGCATGAACGAAATGCATGTTTGCCCGTTTTGCGGCCACGCGATCCACATCCATATCTCCAATATATATACTGGATGAGGGATCGGCACCAACCGTGCAGCATGCGTGCAATAGAGAATCCGGCGCGGGCTTACCTCGATGGGAAGGTATATCTTCGGGCGTAACCAACAAGTCCAGCAGGGATTCGCCAAAAAACCGACTTACCAACTCCAACGCTCTCTCCCTTGGCTTGGAAGTCACAATCGTGATCTTGCGCTCGGCCGCCCTCAAGTCGGAAAGCAACTGCGGCATACCTTCTACAACTTCCACCTTATCCTGATAACGAGTCGAGTAATCAACGTACAAACGGTAGGCATCCGCTTGCAAGCGCTCCGGCACTCCAATTTCGATCAAAATCTGTTTAAGTGGGATTCCAACATGCTTTTTGTACTCTGAAAAAGGAATTTCCATCGATAGTTCCTTACATACGTCCCCCCAAGTGGAACGCATTGCCTCCAGACTATCGATCAAAACACCATCAAAATCGAATGACACGTGCAGCACTTCGGCTGGCATACCCGATGATTGCGCCAGCCCGACAAAAAAGTCGAAATCCTCGACTCCTCCCGGCGGCACAGCGTCAACATAATCCAACATATACTTTGCATATACAAAGTCACTCGGGTAATCGATATCGATAGACTCTCTTCTATCAACCTCGATCATTTTTGGCTTGGAACCAATTCTTGTACCCCTGTTCTGATATGACTCTCTCAGGAATACATAAAACCCACTGGTTTCCATATACACAGAACTCAAGCCCTGTGTTTGCGCCATATTCAGGGGATCGTAGTTGATAGGTTGATCCTGGAACCATGCATACTTGCTATGTTTCTCCACGGAAAATGCGCTATCGTATTCACCACTCAGTACAGCATCTATTCCTTCCACTATGCTACTTGCCGCGATAAACGGTGAGGTTGGATGGCAGATAATAATAATATCGTAATCTTTGAGCGCGTTGACGGCATAGCCGAATAGTTCATTACCGAGTATATCGTCCCCATCCAGGTATGCCGGCCGGGGAAGTAATTCGATTTTTTCGTTCAAAAGAGACATCACCTGTTTTTGACTTGTGTAGCAAAAAACATGGTCAATCTCTTCTATTTGAGAAAGTGTTTCAAATATATAGTGGCTCAGAGGTGCACCGCCCAGGTTCAAGAAATTCTTGTTGGGCAACCGTCTGGATTTCAACTTCACCGGGACAATAGCTGCAATCTTCATAACAAACTCCAAATTTCCTATCCAGTGCACGACCGGCACAAACGCCGTTTGAATACATCCCCGATATAAATCAAGTTGTAATCATGTTCAACATTGCATCCCACGAATGTTCTCTATGATACCTATCTGCTGCTTCGCCCAGCTTCTCCAAATCACTTGTTCCGTAGCCATTTAGAAATGCATCGATATCCTTGGCTGCCGAATCAACCTCGGTATCCACCACCAACCCAGCTTGGTATTCGTCGACGTGATCACCCAACCAGGTTCCCTTGATAGCAGCCAGCGGCTTTCCATGCAGCAAGGCATCCACAGCCAACCCGGAGGTTCTGTTGGCAAAGCCTTCAGGCATGTAAGGCACCACAATCAGGTGCGAGGCCTCGAAATATGAATTGATCTCCTCCTCGCTCATGCCGAGGGGAAGATAAGTCAGAGAATCGACACGCTCCTCAAAGCCCACATCTCTCACGTAGCATTTGTATCCCATCCCAGCAAGCTTTGCTGCCAACTCAACACCATACTCATATCCTTTATGCATGGTATTGACACCGGGGAAAAAGATCTGCTTTTCAGACACCGAATAATCCAGCTTCTTCTCCGAAAGCTTACTGTCTTTTGCCGTCTCGTCATGAACGGACGTCGATGGATGAGGTGCAAGTGGCGCATCGTATCCAACCTTGGACTTCGCCATCTCCTCAACCGCTTTTGTTGGAGATACCAGAGAAATCGGATACTCAAACTTATCCAGAGCTTCCCTTAACTCTTTGAACCCATTGACATAATACTCAACACCAACATCCTTGATCATCTCCCAGAAAAGATCACAGGTAATGTGTGCTTTTCTCCCTTGAACCAGGTTCTGTATTTCTATTGCATGAAAAATACTTCCTGTATACATATATACAACATCCGTATCCGGATTATAGCGAACCCGCCCAAGGGCTTCGGATAGTTCTTGACGAAACACATCACGAGAAGTCGCAATTGTCCAGGTATTCTTACTGAAAGTGGGCACCAATACGGCTTCGGGGAAACTCTGTAGTGCCTCTTCGTTTACTTCCAAATTAGACAACACAACAAAATCCAGGTCATGTTGCTTGGCGGTTTTATGGAAATTGTTGGCATAAGCATAAAAATGCCCTTGCTTATTACTTAAGTCGGGCTCAATCAGGATAATGCGCTCAACCTGGAACTCAGCATCCTGCAGCACCGGTGAAGCAGGATCTGTCAGCAGCAATGAGCGGCTGAACGACTGCCCAGCTTTATCCATCAGCAATAGGGTTCCAGAGGTAGGACGCAAAGCGGAGAAACCAGCCCCACCCCCGACAGCGATCATATTGGCGACCAGACCCACATGATCGTCTTCATACTGCATGTCCAATTTAATGTGCAGCAGCCCCTGCGCATCTGCTTGGACGATAGAATCCTTGCCACGCTGAAGTCGAGACAATTTTGAGTACGATTGAAGATTCACCTTGAATTGTTGGCCGGGCACTGACTCACAGAGGATATCCAAGCGAACTGACCGGACGTCCAGATAACGATGCTTGATCAACAAAGACACCATTTGCCCGGCTTTCAGTTCATATCTCTCGGCCCCGTAGATTCCAACCTTCTTTACCCCTCCGTCGAGAAAAGAGCACTGTAGAGTCTGATCCCCCATTCTCTCGATGTCTGAGGCCGCTTCCACCTTGCCTGAGTTTTGCTCTTTATCCTCACAGTGAAAAAGGTAATCCTTCAACGCCAGCCGAAACGCGGAAATCTGTTCCGCAACCTTTGGATCTCCAGCAAAATTACAGAAGATATTACCTGCATAGTTCTGAAGGCGATACGTAACCGGGCCACTCAGGTCCAGCAGTTCAATGGCCGCTGGCAAGTCAGTTTCTTCGCGACCGTATATTTCCCATTCGAAGATCGCACCATTTCGAATGCCGTTCATTACAATCAGGTTGTTGACTTCCGTCATCACCTTGTCATTGCTGATGACTATCGGAATAGTCGGCCGGTCTGCATAGCAGGAGCCCTCTTCGATATATCGCAGGTACTGTCCCACATGCCACGAGACCTCTTTCTCAGTACTTTCATGGAAGACACAGGGCTTTCCCAGGTGAAAAAACCTACCGAAACTCAGCCCATCAGAAACACCATATCCATCAAAGAGGACGTCGGAGTACACTTTCAAAAACGCAGGCCAGGCCCCTTTCACATCAGCAGCACTCGATGCCCTTTTCAAAAGCCTCCCTCTAATACTCTGCTTACGAAAGATCTGATGGAAACTATTCGTACTGAAATCTCTTAGCACCACGCCCGGAAAGCTCTTTTCAACATCCTTCTTAACAGCCAGAAATGCGTGGTCATGCAATTTAATGAAATTGTTTATCAGATGCCCGCCATTGTTCGGAATGCGATACTTGTCTCCCTTTTTCTGATACGCTGAAGAGTAGTAATTGGGATTGAATTTCGGCGTTTCCGCCATCGTCAACTCATCGTCGGTATCAGCACCCTCACCACTTGGCATGCTGTTTTCAACCATTTCCAGCCTGATACCATCCATACCCACGATATCAACGTTCTTGTAACCTTGCTGAATCATCCATCGAATTGCCCAAGTACCGGTAGTGATGGGCATTCCCCCATTCCCTGACTCAGCAAACAATCGCCGCGCATCGCTCAGCAACAACACATTCGGCTTTTTGGCGTATTCAGGGAACTGCGATGCAAAAACATCATCCAACAGAAAGTGCTCGATACGGCCTTCCTCGATCAGCGAGCAAATATCTTTCGCCAGGGTTTTAGTCAAGACCGAATCCAAGGCAGTAAAATGGGTCGGACGATAGTCAGTATCAATCCAAGTTCGAAACGACGAGTTCATGGAATTGGTAGCATCGTAGTCCAGCCGAACACTTGCAACATCCACCAATTTTGACGAAGGGCCGTTGGCGATCACCAAGCATTTTTGATTTACATTCCGATTATTGAGCATCGTCAATCCATCTAATAAAAACAACGGCGGATTCAAGCCGCAAGTGCAGCACGGAGTGCGTCGGCAAAGACATCATAGGGTGCCCAGTAGTTTAGGCACTCATCAAATAATGGGACACTCACTTTGTTTGTTGCCTTAAGTTCTTCCGAAAATTGTACTTGCCGCGCTGTGGTCATAAATCATCACTGACCATGATAACGATGAGCCTCATACCATGAGCAATTCTTACATTCAGGTGGCGGGTTGCCATTTCTAAAATCTTGTTTCAGTTCATACAATTTTTTGCTTTCGTAAGCTTCTTGTATGCGCATCACTTGCGTTCTACCAATATAGAAATTGTCAACATCACTTGAATAATTGTACCTGCATCCGCAAGCTCTATACTTACCATTTGATGTGATTTTTAGCATATACAGCCTATCACAAGGGACATCCTTGTCCATATTTGGATTTTTTAATTTCATTCCCGGAAGTAAGTTTGATGGATTGATCACACCCATCCATGAATCGAATGTTGTCAATGCCGACTCTGTCACGGAGCCCCTGACAAAAGGCTCAACCAATCTATAATCAGGCAATTCCTTTATCATACTAAGCGGCCGATCAGATCGAAATTCAATCCGGATACTTTTTACTGTCTTCCACTTAGCCTCATGGAAACTCTGAAGAAGAGACAAGAGATTTTCCAGCATTTTTTTGTATTGACCGCTCCGAAAAATCTTTTTGTAAAGAGCCTGATCTAATGGTGATGTAGATATTGCTATGGAGGTTAGCCCGGATTTCAATATGCTGTCTGCACCAAACTTGTGGATTAGGGTTGCATTTGTGTAAGTATTCAACTCATCGAAGCCTAGATTATAAGCAAAATTCACTTTGCTGATAAAATTGCTATCAGTAAATACTTCGCCAGCATAAGGAGTAAAATTAATTACTTCTCCACCAATACTCTTATAATCGAGCACGATTTTCTTATATTGCTCATAATCCATTATGATTTTCTTTCTTTTATCAAAGCGATAGGCGCAGAATACGCAGTCGGCATTGCATATATTTGATGTCTCGATGAATAATTGTTTAGGCGCTATTATTTCGGAATTCATAATTACAAATTGTTAAATGAACCAAGTGAGATTTACTCGGCGAAAAATAAAGACTGGAAACCATACACACCCAATCTGTTCGATTCTCACCATGGTTTTACAGGCTTATATTTAACAGCACCAAATTGGATTTTCGTCAATCTAAAGCCGAGGAGATATTATCACTAATATCTAATCTATCTTTATCTCACACTCATGATTATTAAATCTTAATTAGTCTTGCCAGACTTGGTCTAGCTTTTTATACAAGCAGTCTCGAGTGAACTTACGCTCTAGCAGCACCCGAGTCCGCTTGTAGCCTACAGTGGCCAGATATTCGGCCAGCGCTTCTTCATAGGCATCCTCGGCGACAATGTATTCTGGGGCGTGGCGCGTCATATCAAGACCCTTAAGCACCTCGATTTCGGCACCTTCTACATCCAACAGCATAAGATTGACTTTTTCAATGTGATGTTTATCGAGAATACTGCTGAGCGTCTCAGCGGGAACATCGATTTCCTGTCTTTTCCGGTCAATGAATGACTCGCCCCGCACCAACCACTCCTCCCTTGCCCCCCCATGTAGCACGCTTTCGTTAGTCATCGACATTAGCCCGACATCGGTAATCGTGGTATATCGCTGCTGGTAATCACTGGCAACACAAGCCGCGTGCTCCACGATAGCATTTGGGCGCGCACGTACACATTTAGCGTAGTTGGCTGGATTGGGCTCAACTAATAGGCCATTCCAGCCGCTAGCCTCGAACAAAATCGAATTACTTTGCATTACACCATCGTAGGCACCCAACTCGATAAAAAAACCGGGCGTATCGGGTATGGCGTCCTTGATTAATACATCCAGTCGATCAAGCCCGTAACTGGGTTTTGCTCTGTCACACGGAGTGGTACTGGTGTCAAAATGACCCCAAGCTTCGTCAATCGTAATCATGTTGAACGGAGCTTGTCGTAAATGCTGACGGTCCTCTCTGAAATGACCGACGCCTTCGATGATCCCGGTGTTTTTTACCACGGGTGTTTCAGTTCTTCGGTGTGAAACGTTATCAATCGCTGTCAGCAATGCAGTTGCTGAGTCCCAGGAAAAAAAGCTTTGCAACACATTTAGTACATTTCTACCAGGCGTCACATCAAGTCGCTCGCACACTTCAGAAGTGAGTCTAGCGGCGACAAAGGCAGAATATTCGGCCTCACTTTTCAGGAACAGATCAGTTAGCCGCGGCAAATAGGCTCTGATCTGCTGACTGTGCGCGGCCCAACCCCACCCCTGAAAGCGACTAAAATCACGAGTGTCTTTGGGTTCGGTTGCAAAGTGGTGTCCATAGACAGAATAGATATCGCATCTCTCCTTTACTTCCAACAAAGTCATTTCAAATTGATCAATCGCACCTTCGACGGGAAAGCAGTCGTCCTCCAGTACAAGCACCCGAGAATATTTTTGCGACATAAAATCAAGAGCATCCAGCATAATCTTTTCAATGCCCAGATGTCCTTTGACTACATGAATCTTTTTCACCGAGTAACGCTTAGCGATAGCGATCGATTTCGTATTGTCATCCTGGTATTCCCCTCTCCCCTGAGTGCCGTCTATCCAGACATGAACCTGATTCAAGCGACCCTGTTGGCGAAGACTTTCCAGCACGGACTGAAGATGAAACGGTCGATTGTAGCCGATCACCAGAATACCAAGACCATCATCGGCTTGGGCGTGATTTTCCTGAGGTAATGTTGAAACTGGCAAGAACCATCCAGTGCCCGGAAAACGATTGGGGTGATAGAAAATTGAAGTACACCACTCGTAGGGGTTGATCGGTCCCATGCCCCAGAAATCGATTCGCCGATAGCCAGCTTGTTGAAGGAGGTCAAAAGCTCGCTGATAGAAAGCACGGTCTGAGTTATCGAAAACAATAAACCCGCCGTTGCTGAAATGCTGAATCGCTGCCCAAGTGGACATCACGCGCGCCATGCCATCCACGATCACCACATCAAAAGTATCTGAAGGATACTCGAGCAGCTTCAAAGCATATCCTTGGAATGCCTCGTTCAGTTGTCCGCTACGATAGGTTCTAATGTTGCGCTCGGGCTCCGGAAGGTCGGGCTTTCTCTCTGCCCAAATCTTCTGCTTATCAGAAAGCGGCGCCTCTTCTGGTATCAGATAAAACTCAGCATCATCAGGCAGGCTCTGGCGCACATGATCTTCAAATGCCGGATCATGATCGACAGAGGCGATGTGTTTTACCCGGCGACTCCAATACAGCGTAGACTGGCCACCACCATACTCGAAGATTGATAGGTCTTTGGTAATCTCCTGCTCAAGAAAACGAATGGCTGGATAAGTGAACCAAGGAATGGGTTCACCGTCCCGCAATGACAATTTCGCTTCCGCACTCTCCAGAAAGCCGCATTTTGTTAAATAGTCGTATTTCAGCCTATCCAACATATCGGACTGGGAAAGCCCTTCGTAGTACCTAGGCGTTGGATAAGGCTCAGGCATGGGAAAACACCAATAGGAAAAAGGTTACACCCCGAGAATGCCGACTAGTAGCGTAGAACTTAGAATAAGCCATAATTCAATCAAAACAATTTTGCAATCAATAAGGATAGTCGCCTTCATCATGTAGCCAGACGCTATGCTTCCAGAAATCAAATAAACTCCGGGTAACCAAGCCTCGTCGCTAAATATTTAAAGGAACCGGACTCATTCACCTCTTTTTCAAAACTCTTGTCATACTCACGACGCGTCCTTGCTTCTATAACATCTCCTTTACGGCCACTGTCACCTGAGAAATTATACTTTGGGAATTCACTGATAAAATCTAGAGAATATTCCAACCCCAAGTTTTCGCATATTTTCTCCATGATAGATGCCGGATCAGCAACGAAGTCCTCATACTTATACATTTCAACCCCAGCATAATCATCCAGGAATTTCAGATATCGCCCGCAGTACTCCTCAAAGGTTGACGGTCGGAAATGCAGCCATTTATTAGCAACAAGACTGAGATAGCTGTCAACCGGATTTCTGACAGTCACAATCGACCTGACAGAAAACTTCTCTAAAAGAATTTGTCGAAGCGTGGGCGTGTTTCGAATGAAGTCTCCCGTATGATATGCACTATGGGGATGGTCCCGCAGAAGTAATTTCCTATCATCCTTCTTTAAGAATTTGGCGATAAGCCAGACATCACTAAGAAATATATCCTTGACCAGACCCAGATCGGTCTCCCCTTCAGTCTCATGCAAGAGGGAAATAATGTCACTCGGTGAGAAGCTCTTATTAGCGCGGGCATTAATTTGTTGTAGCCTACTGTTTGGATCGACCTCGCTTAGGGCAAAAATATTTTTCTGAGTAGCTAGACATTTCGTTATTAAAGTTCCACCAGTACAAGCCATATGATGTATCGTATGCACAACCGGGCGTTCTTTCTGGTAACTCGGAACACAAATTTCTTCGAGGTCAATACCAGGCAAAAGATGCTCTCTGCCTTGAAATAAGCCAAGCTGCATGGCCTGCTCATAAGCACGCACCTGAGAAATAAGGCCGCCAGATATACTTTGACAGCCAATTTTGATCGCATGATCGTAATATTGTTGTGCCCTCCCTGAATCACCCAGCAAGGATGCAGAACGACCAAGTGTATTATAGGTTCCAGAAACAAGCACTTCACCCGCACGCTTCTTGCTGCATCCCCAGTCCCGCCCATGAGAGATAAAATTTCTTGCCCGATTCAGGTTGTTTAATTGCACGTGTGCGGAGGCCAAATAAATTGCCAGTAAGGCGCGATCTGGATGGCATTTAATTTCGTCATACTCGATTTTCGCCAAACTTGTCCAATCGCCGAATTGCCAAAGAGTAAAAGTACGCTCCAACAAATTTTCATCGTAGGAGTTGCCAAACTCCTGAGATTGCGTTTCAGGCGCAACAACGGATTGCTTGACCGGTTTCTTTTTACGCCTAGCAGCTTGCTTACCCGGTTTTTTGCCTACGTTGGCTTTCGACTTCTGCTTAGTGGCCACGGACAATTACCCTAAATTCCTGCTCAATGTTGTCTTGTACTGGTGAAATGCTTATGACTCCTGATCCCGCAGCAGCATGTCTTTGATGAGTTCGATCTGGCTCTCAGCCCTGAGCATTTCCTCTCGAAAAAGCTGCTGCCTCTGCTCCAATTCCTGATTACTTGTGGTCAAAGTCTGTAGCTGACAATTACGCCGCTCCGCCAATTGCATTTGCTCATCTCGCTCTTTGCTCAGCTGCTCAATCTGGTCTTGGCGTTGTTCCGCCAACTGCTTTTGCTCGTCTCGCTCAATTGTGAACTGTTTGGCAAAACCCCTCCAGTATCGAAGATAAGCTTGCAATACGAGCTTGGGATGGGCTGCATCAAATGCCCCTACACATCGGAATCCTTGACCCTGAAAAAATTCATCTACTGCTTTTTCATCGGTTACTACCTCTGAGTCAGCTTTGGCCTCCTTAGGCACAACAACCACCACCAGGTTGATAGTAGCCAGCGTATTTTGCCCTCCTTGCAATAGCGCTTTTGCATAGAGATTTCCAACCAATAGCCAATCACATTGGCTAGCACCGGGGACCTGCCCAATCCAACCATCCAGTGTTTGAGCTTCCTCAGTCACAATTTCGATGGACTCTAAATGCGACCAAAGGTCACCTATAGAGGCTGGATTAAGGGGACCATCAACGTATTTAAGATTAGTTTTATGATAGTCTAGAGGTCCTTTTTGCCGCCAAAAAAGCTGATGATGTATTTGCCATTTTGGCTCAATTCCCGATAGGCGTTGCACCATGGCATTACAACGATCCTGGTCAGCCTCAACAAGGTACACAGGTTTATTAGCATATCGGAGCAGCCAATCGAACCAAGCCGTATCATCTATGTCGATTAGCAAGAAGCCCTCGGGAGGATCAATACCTGCCAAACAGTCCAGAAAGGCAACCAGTTCGGTATTACGATCAAGAATCACTCGTTATCCCCATAATCTATTGCCAGTAGTGGACATTCAATGCAATCATTAAATTCCACCTTTATCTTGATAGAATGCCTTGGCCTCTCGACGTAGCATCCACGGCAAGACAAAAAAGAAAAATGGGTTTTTGCCACAGCGTTTCACCACCTCACCTAAACGAAAAGAAAGGTGTTGTTTACATATCTCTCCTTCATGGGCATCGGCATAATCAGCTACCGCAGGTACAAATTGCTTGAACAGGAATTGTTGATATTTTTTGAACTCATACACTTGGCGAAGCAATGCCCAAGGCAGAGAAAGGATACCCCAAAGGCTCTTCGTTTGGCACTTTACGACCTCGCCCAACCGATAACTGAGCATATTCTTTACGCGCTCTTCAGCACCATAAAGCTGATTTTTGTCTACAAAACCAGTGGAAAAAGGATGACTAGCCGTTTTTCCTTGTGACTGAAGAAAATAGTATTCCAACTCTTCTTGTACCTGATGCAACTGCAATAGTAAAAGTTCGTTTTCTTCACGCAATTCTTGCGCTTGGCCATCACTTATCCGGGATGTCTGGCTGGCAGAGCCCGATAAAGTAGACAAAGCTTGTGAGGCCAGTCTCCGCCTATCTTCGAGGTCCCCTCGACTACCAGATAGGCCATTTGCTAGAGACTGAATTTCCTCATAGAGATCACGAACATCGCTATAATCTTGCAATAGATCCAATGCTAACAATTGGTATAGCGGAGATGGGCGCTTATCTGGTGCCTCAACAGGCAAGCCCCCTTCAGCATCCTTTAGCAACTTTCTAACCCAATAGTCCGGGTTAACCGGTAGAGAATCCATGTCAATCCAATGGCATCTCTCGACATTGCGCTGATAGAAGCGCAAGAGTTCTGCATTGTATTTTTTCCAGGATTTTATGAGTTCGAGCTTTGCGTCCTCAGCCTTACCAGCGAACTCCAGTGCACTGGCAAATGCAAATGCAGGCGAGCTAAAGATCAAAACAAACTCAACAGCCGAATCTGCATTCTTCCAATAATCAAGAAAGTGAACAGCATTAGGATCATACCAGCCCCAAAGGAGTTTTTTTCGATTCGCCAACAGGAGATCAAGCGCCAGATCCCTCCAAACCAAGCCTGGATCATGAGGCTCTAACTCCTGATAGCTGTCCGATTTAATGCCTGCACGCTCCAATAGTGCATGGCTGATTTCTTCTGGAGACATAGATTGGCGCTGGGAGACGGACGCCTTTTGCATGCCGGCATGCACCATCAATTGCTCGAAGGCTTCCCCTCCAGACTGAGGATGACCAAGCAAGATTAAAGTACGCATAAAAACCCTTAGCTCTTACTAAAACTCGAAGACAAGATTTGGCGTTTAGAGATCCAAAGCCACCTTGGCGGAAATAGCAACCTTGTACACAATATCCAATATATCCCCAGCATTCTGAATAAACTTAGTATCCACTTTCGGAGGAACAATAATCTCGTCCCCTGGACCAACTTTGGTAGTGGCATCAACCACCACAGCTTCGGCATTAGGCCTAAATAAAATAATTTTCCCTTTATGGGCTCGGTCAGAATAGCCTCCTGCCTGACGAATGTAGTCCTTTGCAACCCAGTGCTTGTTATAAGTCACCGCCTGAGTGACGGTCACCTGACCTGATACTCGCACCACATTGGATTTCACAGGAATCACAATGACATCGTCCGGCTCTAGCAGGATATTTTGCTGTATGCCGCTCTGCGAAGTCACCACTCGGCCTAAAGGATCTATGGCTCTGGCTTTCTCAACAAACCGCTGAGTCAGTTCTGCTTCGCTTTTGCGAATCCCGGCTTCACCAGCACTTTGTGACAAGGCCAGTAGCGCATCACGCTCCAACCGGAAAAGGTCTGCGGCAATTGAATCCTTTTGTTGTTTGGCCACAGAGACGCGACGAAGATGAATGGAAGAAAGGTCCGCTGCTTCTGTATTCGCCGGAAGATTATCCAGCACATCCAGAAGCCGGGCACCGCGCTGAACGGGCAAAACAGAAGCCCCTTCAAACTCTCCCTCCAGCCGAACCAGAATCGTATTGGGGCGACCATCCGCCCGAAGCAAGACCTCATCCCCATTCTGTAATTGGGTATGCCGAAACTCCTTGATAGACATGGAATCAGTGACTGGAGAGCCTTTTCTCATGCCAATAAGAGAGACCTGCGTCGCCTCAGCTGGCGGAGGTACGACAAGAAACAGACTTTCCCCTGTCGCACGTCCCTTGAGCTCTATGGAGTAGGGACGTTTCACATCCCCCGTCAAACGCACCACAGGTCCGCGTTTTTTAACCAGAATAACGTCACCATCCTGAAGCTGCGGTGTACGGATATGCCCCCGCAACAGAAAATCGTAAAGATCCACCTGCAACAACAGACGACCATAGCGACGCAATTCGATATTGCGATAACTGCCCAAATCCTCGTCAATACCACCGGCAAGATCCAGGTAGAAAAGAATGCTATCAGAAGGCACGCCACCATAACGGCCGGGGTTCTTTACCAGACCGGTGACATAGACCATGACAGGTTGCGTTGAAACCACATTGGTATAGATTTCAAAGTTATCAATAAAGACCTTGCGAATCGAACGACGAACCGTATTCGAGAGATCTTTATTAGGCACACCCGCCACCTTCACCGGGCCAATCTCTGGCAGAAAAATATTGCCCTGGGCATCCACGGTAAAGATGCTGTTGATGTTGACAGAGCCCCAGGTATGGACAGAGATCTGATCTCCAGGTGCCACCCGGTAATTGGGATTGAGTCCATCTTCACGGGTTTTTCGGAAGTTGCCGGTAAAAAGGTTGGCGCCGAAGAACTCGGACTTAAAATTATTGGTTGTGCCTTCCGGCCGGACATGACGCACTGAAGGTGTCGGCGCCACTGGTTGGGAAGCCACCACCGCAGCAGGATTTTGAACTCCCTGGTAGGCAGACCCCCCCATTGCCGCCTGAATATCCGATGGCAAAGGCATAGATGCCTCCTCGGCTGCCTTCAGCGATGAAAACGCTAAGAGGATTGACAACAGAAAAACGCTAACAAACTTTGACCAGGCAATTTTCATTGAGAATTGGAGTTTTCAGCAGGAATTAAGTGGGTCATTTTACGCGAAAAGTCAGCCGGGCGGGCAAAAGTAGGCCCAAAATTTCACCATTGCCATCTTTGCCCAGATCACAGTGACCAGCGTCACCCTGGCCTCATGTATAGCTAAAACAAGCATGTCTAAGAGATAAGAAAATTGAGTAGAAATTCAGGCCAGAATCCCTACTCAATCTCAACAGCCTAAACAGGCCTCACAACTTGAGATGTTCCATTACCGCCGCATGCACCATGGTACCGATACCATAGGCAAAAAGCGTAAGCACAAGCACGGTCAAAATATTGAGCCAACGTCTGGGATAGGCTGCTTCATCAGGCAAAGAGGGGGCAGCCACAGTTGCCAAATAGCGCTGTTGTTTAGCAGCCTCCGTCGTGGCCACCGTCATCGCAGCCAGAGCGGTTTCGTAGGCCTTCTCCGCAAACTCTTTTTCCACCATCAAAGGTTCAAACAGGGAGATTGAGAGACTCAGGCTGCTGCTGCCCGAATCATTCACCAAGCGTTTATTTTCGTGGGCAATTTGCGCTTCCAAAGATTTGATCTTCTCTTTCAATGCCACCATGCGATGCGAATCCTTACGCATGAAAGCACTCATCTGTTGCAGCTCCGCTTTGGCCTTGGCCAGTTCCGCCTCCAATTCGCTACGCAACTTGAACACAGCGGTAGCCGACTCCAGTGGATTGATATCTTCCCCCTGCCATTGGTAGCGAACAATCTTTTCACGGGCTTTTGCCAAGCGATTTTCTGCCGCTCGCACTTCGCGACGAGCAAAGAGCATCTGATCGGTCCTGGCCCGCTCTGAAAGGCGATTGACGATCTCCTCGCCATATTTCAGCAGTGCTTTAGCCAGCTCTTGTGCCTTTTCAGCGGTACGTGCCTTAACGCTCAAAGTGGTCACACCCGTAATGGTGTCGTATTCGACACTGACCACGTCCAGATAGTAGTCAAAGGTGTCCTCGAAACTGGCCCAGGGTGAGAGACGGGATATCCAATCACCGCCCTGGTAATGGCGGCGAAAGCCATGTTCCCGATCCAAACGACGCAGGGCATCACGGGAGAGAAGATAGTCCTGTACCGCATAAACATCGCGATCAGACCCCAGGGAAGTACCCATTCCTAATATAGATTCTAAACCCGACACTGAGGCTCCCCCCTGGGCAGCCTGAACGGTATAAGTGGAAATAGACTCATAATAGTCACTGGCGACAAAGCCAAAATACAAAATTGCTAGAAACACTGGCAAACCAAGGGCATACCAACGCCCGTATTTGCTGGCACGAGCCTGCTGAATATGTCGACTAATCAGTTTGGTATCCATAGAAATCTAAAGTGTCTTATAGATGGCCTCAGCCTCTTTCAGATCGTCAAAAACCTCCAATTTTCCCTCTTTCATTACTGCAAAACGATCTGCGTAGTCCTTAATTGTTTTAATTTGATGAGACACAATGACCACAGAAGCATGTCGGCGCTTGTCTTTAAAAGCCTTCCTGCTCTTCTCCTGAAACCGCTGATCACCTACTGCTGTCAATTCATCAATCAAATACACATCAAAATCCACTGCCATACTCAATCCAAATGCCAATCGAGCACGCATACCGCTGGAATAGGTTTTAACTGGCATATCGAAGTACTCATCGATCTCCGCAAACTCCAAAGTCTTCTCAGCCACCTCATCCACATCTGCCCCATAAAGGCGAGCAACAAAACGGGTATTCTCTCGACCAGACAGGGCTCCGTGGAAGGCTCCACCAAAACCAATGGGCCAGGAGACTCGACTGGTGCGTACTACCTCACCAGAATCGGGTTGTTCAATACCACCGATAAGGCGCAATAGCGTCGACTTCCCACCGCCATTCCGACCCAATATCCCGATGCTGACTTCATCCGGAATATCCAGTGACACATCATCCACCACTAAGTGGGTGCCGGACTTTGTTTCGTAAGACTTGGTGAGGTGGCGAATACTGATCATGACAGGCGAATGTGCTTACGAGTTCGGCGTTCATAAACAAGGCCGAAATAGCCAAAAAACAAGACCCAGCCGAGAGGGTACATCAAATCAATATACTTGGCCTCATAGCCACCAAACCAAGCATCTCGCATAAACTCAACAATATGGATCAGCGGGTTATAGAGCACGATATTTCTAGCCATTTCTGGCAAATCATTCACCGCATAGAAAATCCCAGAAATCCATAGTAATGGCTTCAAAATCAGGCCAACAATCTTAGAGGTAGAGGCATAGTGCACATTCAGTGCCATAGCAAAGAAACCAATAGAGGCACCCAGCAAACTGGCCATCAGTAAAGCAACAATCACCAAAATAGGATTTTCCACCTCAAGCTGTTGATTGATAATCGCATTAGCTAGCATTAACAGCAAAAAAATCACACTAATGGTTACAAAGTCCAATAACCAACGGGCAACGATAAAATCGATGGGATTCACCAAGGGAAAAAACAGCAGAGGCTTATTAGAATCCACAGTATTCATCACTTGAATCAGGATCTCCCGACACATCATATAGGGGATAAAGCCCGTCAAGATAAAGCCGCCTGTATCCATCCCATGACCCATTTCATGACCAACGATGGTGAACATGGTGTAAAACATGGCCAGGAAAAACAGGGGTTCTACGATAGCCCACATATAGCCCAGGTAAAACTTACCAAACCGGGTTCGCATCTCGCGAAACATCAAGGCCTTAACCACCCGGGCCTGAACGCGCAGGGCATTAAAAAATGTTTTTTTAGGCAGAATAGCTGAATCGGACAAGATGGTGGGGCACGCTTGTGCTAATTAACCACAACATTAGGCACTTCCTGCCATCCTGCCTTGCGTCGGCAATAGAGCAAGCCGGATCGCTTTTTACCCTGGACGGCACCCAGGCGCTTGCAGGTATGACCTCCCGCAGAATGATAGACCGACGACACCCGCCAGGTCTGGCCGTGAAGAGAAAGTGTACTGCCTTTTCCCGCGCCATCCAGCTGCGCCAGGGGATAGCGATACTCAGATGAGGAGGGCGCCTGATCAGCTTTAGCTAAGTCATCAAACTGATTACAGCCCGCCAGCCCCAGGGCCAGCAGTGCAAAAACCAACCGGAACATCCATGACAACAGAATACTCACCCTGGTCCCAGTTTCAAAGGCTGCCATTTCTTCTCACACAAAGACGTAAAACGATGGCGCACATGATAGCATCCCTCAGGAGCAGCTGTGGAGTTTTGAACCACGGCTATAACAGCATTTAACAACTGAAATAATAACGAAACCATCGTGGACATCATCCAAATCATCGTACTGGCTCTGGTGCAGGGCCTGACCGAATTTTTGCCCATTTCCAGCTCCGCACACCTGATTCTGGCACCGCAGCTGTTTGGCTTTCCTGACCAGGGCCTTTCCTTCGATGTCGCCGTTCATCTTGGCTCGTTGGGCGCAGTTGTGCTCTATTTTCGCCGGGATATCGGGCGCATTGCCCTGGCCTGGTTCTCATCTTTGAGAAAAGGGGGGCAAAGGAATGCTGACAGCTGGATGGGATGGTTCATCATCCTTGGCACCATTCCTGTGATCATTGCCGGACTTCTGCTGAAGCCGTTGGTAGAGACCAGCTTGCGTTCACCCTATGTCATTGCCTGGGCAACGATTGTCTTCGGCCTTTTGCTCTGGTGGGCGGATCGAACGGCCAAACGCCAACGCGCCCTGGATGATATCCATCTCAAAGATGCCTTTGTTGTTGGCCTGATGCAGTGTATTGCGCTGATCCCCGGCACCTCGCGTTCAGGCATCACCATGACTGCCGGGCTGATGCTGGGCCTGACACGCCAGGCTGCCTCTCGCTTCTCCTTTCTGTTGGCCATTCCCACTATCTTGATGTCGAGTGCCCTGGTATCGCTTGACCTGGTCACTGCCGCTCACGCCGTCGATTGGCCTTCTCTGCTTTGGGGCGTTTTGCTCTCTTTCATTGCCGCCTACGCCTGCATCCACTATTTCCTGCGCTTTATCGAGCGCATTGGGATGCTGCCATTTGTCTTCTACCGCCTCTTATTGGGCGCAGCCATTTTCGCCGTGCTTTTCTAAATGCTTACCATACCAGCATCCAGCCTCACCCTCGGAGCATCCACTGTCCTCCAAGGCCTAAAGTTACTCAAAGAACCAGGTATTCGGCGCTTTGTAGCCATACCCTTTGTGATCAACCTCATCGTCTTCAGTGGATTGGTTTGGTTTGGCATCGGACAGTTCGAACACTTCATGGACTGGCTATTACCCGACAACGGCTGGTTCGCCTGGCTACAATGGCTTCGATATATTCTCTGGCCACTCTTTGCCCTGGCCGCTGTACTGCTGGTCTTTTTCACCTTTACCGCCATAGCCAATCTGATCGCAGCGCCATTCAACGGGTTACTGGCAGAGAAGGTGGAGATTCTATTGGGGGGAGCACCACCACCGAGCCGCCCTCTTTGGCAGGAGATCCCCATTGCTCTCTCCTCGGAGCTGCGCAAACTGGGCTACTTTCTGTTACGTGCCCTGCCCCTGCTGATTTTGTTTGTCATCCCCGGACTGAACCTGGCTGCCCCTATACTATGGGGGCTATTTGGTGCCTGGTTCCTTGCCATTCAATACGGAGATTTCCCCATGGCCAACCACCGGCTCGATTTTCGTGCCCAGCACAGCCGGCTCAAATCTCGCCGAACACTGGCACTGGGCTTTGGCGGTGGCGTTACCCTATTGATGATGATCCCCATTCTCAATTTCCTTACCATGCCTGCAGCAGTCGCAGGAGCAACCTTGCTGTGGCATCGACATCTGAAAGACGAATCAGCTAACACTGCTCCCATGGCAATCCGCGAAAACGCCAACCATTGAGACTGGAACGACGATGCCGATCATCCAACTCACCCTCGAACCCCTCATCAATATGAAAAACTTTGTTGATACCCCGTTCGATCAACAACTTGCCCGCCTCATGGGAGCGTTTCCCACTGCGGCAAATCAACACCACTGAAGGACCATCCTTCTCACCCGAACAGGAAAGCCCACCCAGAAGCAGCTGCCGCACCTCGGTCACAAAATGGGGATTAATCGCCCAATCCGGCTCATCGATCCAGGCAATATTGACCGCCCCCACCGGATGACCCACAAAAAGAAACTCCATCGAAGAGCGCACATCCACCAACAAGGTCCGGGGATCTTTCTGCATCAGATCCCAGGCTGCCTGCGGCCCCAAAATACCCAGTTGATGCTCTGTCATTTCACCTCTCTCTCCGGCCCTATCCTCTATTTATGGAAATATAGCGGAGACTCCAACGTCTCAATGACTTTTACTGATTCAAAACAGGGTTATTAGCACCAAACTTGACAGTCGCAAAAAGGCAACGTAGGTTTTTCATGAGCCTTTTTCGGCTTAATTTCATGGACACAAGGAGTCAAGATGAAACACTACTTTTTAAGGAATACCATTTCCACCCTGCTGCTCAGCAGCGCTCTGGTAACCACCCCATTCTCTGCCACCCAAGCTGCAGAGTGCAAAGGGATGGCCCAGAAAGCCTGTGAATCCAGCAGTACTTGTTCCTGGGTAAACACCTATAAAACCAAGGCTGGCAAGACAGTCCAGGGCTACTGTCGAAATAAAAGCAGCAAGACCAGTACCCAGAAGAAGACCAAATCCAGTGCTGAGGCCGCCTCAGCAGAGAAAAAATAACCACTCCCAGAAACATTCACCCTTTAGGCCGGGCATTATCCCGGCCTTTCTCCATTTTCCCTTTGGCGCATTTACCGCCAGAATACATTCAAACAATTTAGGGAAATCGGAAATTCGCAATGCATCTCTCTTTCGTTCTGATAGCATATTAAACTTCACTAATATAGGAAGGCATGCATCCATGAGCACAGAATCTCGTCTTGCCCACTTTCCCATTCCCTTTTTTGCCACGGTAATGGGACTGGCCGGATTGACCCTAGCCTGGCACAAAGGCCAAAAAGCCTTGGGCATACACCTGGGTATCGACGCCCCCTTGGCCCTTTTTACCGGTACTGTCTTTTTGGTTTTGCTCGCCTTTTACACCACCAAGCTCATTCTTCATACCTCAGAGGTGATGAAAGAGCTGCGCCATCCTGTCCGTCTGCACTTTTTCCCTACCGTCTCCATCAGCCTGCTACTGTTGTCCATCGTCGCTCTGGAATACAACGAGTACTTGGCCAGAATCCTCTGGATTTCCGGTGCTTTGTTACACCTGCTCTTTACCCACTATGTCCTGACCTCCTGGATTCACCACGAGCATTATGAAATTCATCACATCAACCCGGCCTGGTTCATCCCCATCGTCGGTAACGTGCTGGTACCTATTGCCGGTGTTACCCTGGGATACCAGGAGATCTCCTGGTTCTTCTTCAGCATCGGCATCACCTTCTGGATTGTGCTCTTTACCATCATATTTAACCGGGTACTCTTCCATAATCCTTTGCCTGGCAAACTGATGCCCACACTTTTCATCCTCATTGCCCCACCGGCGGTGGGTTTCATCTCCTACACCAAGCTCAACGGCGATCTGGATAATTTTGCCCATATCCTTTATTACGCCGGTCTTTTCCTGACTTTGTTACTACTGGGACAGGCAACACGTTTTCTCAAACTGCCTTTTGCCCTCTCCTGGTGGGCCTACTCCTTCCCCCTGGCTGCTATCACCATCGCCACATTCGTCATGTTTAAGCTCACGGGATCGGTGCTCTTCCAGGCCATTGGGCTGGTTCTGCTCACCTTACTGACACTGGTGGTCGCCTTCCTGATTGTTCGCACCGGCATAGCCATCCTCAACCGAAATATCTGCATCCCGGAATAAAGGAGAAGATTAGACCGGGACCAATCCAGGTTTTTGCGTTCGCCCTTTAGCCATAGTAATCTTCAGGGCGGGTGGCAGCTTCGGCTGCCACGTGATAATGACTCTGGAGCCCTTTATGAAAAAAACCGTCGTTTCCAGTCTGCTGGTTGCCTCTTCAATGGCTATGTGCCTCGTTACCCTGGATGCCAGCGCTGCCGAACGAAATGTACGCAGCCGCTACGGTAGAGCCATCACCGGCGAGGGAGATTGCGTAAAAAGCATCGCCGGTTCCATGAGCCTTTGTGCGAACGATTCAGATGGTGACGGCGTCACCGACGATAGAGATGAATGTCCTGGCACTCCGCCCAACACCAAGGTGGATCAGCGTGGCTGTATCGCCGAAATCAACGTGCCCGATGTGCTGTTTGACTTCAACAAAGCCACCCTAAAACCCGGTTTTTCAGAACTGCTGACAGGCCTGTATCAGGAATATCAAGGCCAAGTGAAGCCACAAGTCATTATCGTCACCGGCCATACCGACAGCATTGGTTCCGATGCCTATAATCAGAGGCTATCCCTGGCTCGAGCTCAGGCGGTAAAGCAGGCCATGATCAATATGGGTATTGGCAGCGCCATCATTCAGACAGTAGGCATGGGTGAGTCCCAACCCATTGCAGACAACGAAACCGAGGAGGGTCGTCAGCGCAACCGCCGGGTGACCATCCAGGTCAGACGCTAACCCTTCCTACCCTCTGGCGCCGCTTCTTTCGGCTCTGCTCGGAGTGCGGTGCCGGTTGGTGGCCCCGGCCACTGATATTGGCCTGGTGGAGAGACTGGGTTAAATCGCATAATGGGGAAATGGGTGTTTCGATTGATTGCCTTAACCCTCGAAGCCCCCAACAGTACAATTTCCACCCGATCACGCAGGCTTCCCATCCAGACAACAACAACCATGACAGACATCCAAGACCTTCTCAGCGACAACAGCTGCGCTACCAAAGAAAACCATGCTGCCCAAGTACTGGGGGACAGCATGGAGCCGGAATTTCCCGACAAGTGCGTAGTCATTATCCACCCCAGCGACCGCGCCTATAGCGGCGCCTATGTGTTCGCCGAGGTTGAGGGCGCACGCTGGTTTCGTCAATATTTTCGGGATGAGCAAGGCGAACGTCTGGTCGCCGATAACCCACGGTACCCGGTAATGCCATTAGCCGATCTGGAGTGGAGAATCCTGGGCGTGGTTGTACAGCGCAACGTTGGTCGCAAGATCAAACACTACCACCCAGCGGCCGATGATCATGGCCAAGCCATAACCCCTCATTGACATGCCACAGCTGTCACACCTGCTTCTTATGCTGGTGGCACTGGGACTCACTGCTTGTAATAACAGCGGCAATTCGCCACAACAAAATCACAAACACAAAGAACAGCCCCATTGGATAGAAGTCTCGACTGTTGAGATCCAAACACTCCAACCCGAGCGCGAACGCACCGGCAATCTGCAAATCCGTCGTTGGGTTCGCATTCACAGCCAAGAGAAAGGTCGTATCACCCAAATTCCTTATTACGAGGGAGATAGCGTACATCAGGGCAGTCTGGTTGCCAGCCTCGATGACAGCCTGCTGGAACCAGCCCTGCACAAAGCTGAAGCACAACTGCGACTGGCCCAGCGCGAACGGGATAGGGCAGAACAATTGGTACAAAAGCAGGTGGCCTCCGAAGACAGCCTGACCCGAGCCATTGACAACTTGGCCATCGCCCAGGCCGAGGTCCAGATGTTGCAAACCCGTCTTAACCACGCCCGCATCCATGCCCCATTCGACGCCATCGTCAGTGAACGCCGGGTTGAACCGGAGGACATCGCCACCGAAAACCAGCACCTGCTGACCTTGATCGACCCAACCTCCCTCAACGCCGAGGTCAGCCTTTCTGAGCTACTGCTGCCCCACCTGAAAATCGGTGACCCAGTTGAGATTCGCATCGATGCCTTAGGCACAAAACGCTTTCCCGGTCATATCCTGCGTATTCATCCCCAGGTAGATCCCGCCAACCGCCAAGCACGGGTAGAGGTCGCCTTTGATCCCGTGCCCGAACAGGCCCGCGCAGGGCAGCTGGCGCGCATCTTGTTCCGCCTTCCGCCGCAACAGGCACTGACTGTTCCTTTCTCTTGCTTACGGCGAGATCCCCAGGGCACTTACCTCTACCGTTTGGTCAATGGAGAGGCCACCCAGGCCAGAGTTGAAACCGGCCTTCGCAGTGGCAACCTGGTGCAAATCACTCAGGGCCTGAACCCCGGTGACCGGATTATCGTCAAAGGTTTCCTTGGACTGAGACCTGGCAAGAAGGTCAGCATCAGCAAAAGCGAACATGCGCGAAACACCAAATAGTCTGGCAGCCTGGTCCGTCCATCACCCCGTTGGGGTGGTGATGATCACTCTGGCCCTCTGCCTGTTGGGGTTGTTCGCCCTGGAGAGACTGGGTGTCGATCTGCTGCCACACATCATCTATCCCGAGGTGCGGGTACGTGTCACCCAGTCTGGCGTCCCCGCCAACATCATGGAAGACCAGATCACCCGCCAACTGGAAGAACAGCTGGCCATCACCGAGGATGCCGTCAGCATCCAGTCCCAAACCCAGGAAGGACGTTCATCGGTAGACCTGAGCTTTGAATATGGCAAAGATATCGATGTTGCACTGCGTGATGCCTCCACCCGACTCGACCGGGCCAAACGCTTCCTGCCCGATGAGATCGATCCGCCGACGATTTACAAACGGGATCCAGCCCAAATCGCGGTGGCAGAGTATGTGGTCTCCTCCCCCCAGTGGAACTCCGTCGCTCTGCGGGATTGGGGCGACTACACCCTGAACAACTGGCTGCTCAACCTGCCCGGTGTCGCTTCGGTTGAAGTGGGCGGTGGTCTGGTGCGGGAGATCGAAATCCGCACCGATCCACAACGTCTGGCAGGTTTGGGCCTGAATATTGAGGATCTGGCCCAGCGCATCGAATCTGCCAATCAGGAGATCCCCGGTGGCCGCCTGCGTCTCAAAGAGGGTGAGATCAGTGGCCGCACCGCAGGTCGCTTACGCAACCTGGATGAACTGCGTGATCTGCCCATTCGTGTGGGTGATCAGTCCCTGCGTCTGGGTGAAATCAGTGAGATCAGCGACGATGCCGAAGAGGAGCGACTGCGCATCCGCCTCAACGGCCAGCCCGGAGTCAAGCTCTCGATCCAAAAGCAACCCCAGGCCAATACCGTGGCCGTGGTGGAGGGGGTCAACCATCAGCTCGATGCCCTCAAAAAACAGGGCCTGATCCCGGATGAAATACAGGTTCAGCCGGTGGATGATCAGGCCAGTTATGTGCGCCAATCCCTCAGCAACGCTATCCAAGGGGCAATCAGCGGCGCACTTCTGGCCATGCTCACGGTCTACCTCTTTCTGGGCGACTTTCGCCGCACCCTCATCATCGGCACTGCCATCCCGGTAGCCATTCTTTTGACCTTCATTCTCATGGCAGCAGCCGACCTCAGCCTCAACATCATGACCCTGGGCGGACTGGCCCTGGGCATTGGCATGTTGGTCGATAACGCCATCGTCATGCTGGAGAACATCCATCGCCATCAGCGCCTGAACACCCCCAATGCCCCTCAGGTGGCGGCCACCGAAGTCAACAGCGCCATCATCGCCTCCACCAGCACCAACCTGGCAGCCGTTCTGCCTTTTCTCTTTATCGGCGGTCTGATCGGGCTCCTGTTTCGAGAGCTGATCTTTACCATTTCGGCCGCCATCATTGCTTCCCTACTGGTCGCCCTCACCCTGACCCCGGCCCTGGCTGGTGGCATCGGTCATCGCGATTCCAGCAACCCCCTGCGTGCCTTTATCGATCGCCTGATCCATGCCCTGCAAAGAAGCTACAGCCGGCTTCTG
This sequence comes from Sedimenticolaceae bacterium, assembly GCA_050292235.1. Lineage (GTDB taxonomy): Bacteria > Pseudomonadota > Gammaproteobacteria > Chromatiales > Chromatiaceae > JBNKLG01. The sequence goes on from JBNKLG010000004.1 coordinate 66,125, forward strand.
CAGCCCTGCATCCGCCACCCCTGGCTGGTGTTGCTGATCTTCATCAGCCTCCTGGGGGCAGCGTTACCCGTATTCGACAGTGCCAAACAGGTGTTTCTGCCCAGCATGGACGAAGGGCGTATCTCCATCAACATCAGTACCGATACCGGTATCAATCTGGAAGGCATGGACAGGATTACTCATCAGATCGAGTCCCTCATCAACACCCAACCGGAAACCGATATGATCTTCGCCATCGTCGGTGGCCGTGTCTTTGGGCGTTCGCAAAGCGAGGCCAGCAACTACAGCAGCATCAATGTCCGGCTCAAACCCCTGGCGGAACGGGGCGGCATCAGCAGCCAGAAGTGGGTCGAGCACATGCAAAAAGAGGTCAATCGACTTCAGCTGGCGGGAGTCAGAGTCAACATGCGGGTGCCTGGCATACGCGGTATCCGTCTCAGCCGGGGGGATGACGACATCAGTCTGCGTATCCAGGGCCCGGACCTGGAGCAGCTTTCCGCCCTGGCCGATGAGCTCAAAGGTGCTTTGAGACGCGTGCAGGGCCTGCGTAACCTCACCCACTCCTCTGAGAACCGCAACCGAGAGCTGGCCATCCGCATTGATAGACAAAGAGCCAGCACCCTGGGTCTCAGCGCCAATGAGATCGGTCGCGCCCTGCGCTTTGCTCTGGATGGCATCACCATCACCAAACTCATTGAGGGAGACCGCAGCCTGGAGGTTCGTCTGCGCTATCAGCCCCAAAGTTTCTCCAACCCCGAAGACCTCAATCAGTTGGTCTTGTTTGGCAGCAGCCAACCTCGGGTACCATTACGGCTGGCCGATCTGGCGACCATCGAACTGACCGACAGCCCTCAGACCATCCTGCGTGACCACCAACAACGCATGGTGGAGATCAGCGCCTCACTGGATGGCACACGTCCCATGGGGCCGATTCTGGAAGAGATACAGGACCTGATCGCCAACTGGCCTATGCCCCCCGGATACAGCCTCTACGAGGCCGGTAGCATGGAGACGCTGAACCAGGGCAGGCGCACGGGGCAAATCCTGTTGGCGCTGGCACTCTTTCTGGTGTTTACGGTAATGGCGGTGCAGTATGAGTCCCTGCGCAATCCCCTGGTAATTCTGGTCGGCATCCCCTTCGCCCTCAGCGGCGTCGCCCTGGGCCTGACCATCAGCGGGCTACCCCTCTCCATGCCGGTGTGGCTGGGGCTGATCATGCTGGCCGGTATCCTGGTCAACAACGCCATCGTCCTGGTGGAGTATATCGAGGTCCAGCGCCAGCAGGGCCTCTCCCGCACCGAAGCCATACTCACCGCCGCTCAGCTGCGCATTCGACCTATCCTCATGACAACCCTGACCACGGCCATCGGCATGCTACCGTTGGCGCTAGCACTGGGAGAGGGCTCGGAAATGCTGCAACCCCTAGCGGTCACCATCGCCTCCGGGTTAAGCTATTCCCTGCTGGTCAGCCTGGTGCTGATCCCTGCGATTTACCAGTTGCTGGGCCGCTCCGACCCCAACCCCATCGCTTAATCAGGCGAAATCATCCACCAGCCCACGCCCCTGAGAGCGTAGCTGAGGCCTGGTTTCGGTCATCTCCTCCGACCCATCCGAATCGAAATATCCGCTCCCGGTCTGTCCACCAGTCTGACCGGCACCCCTGCCCTGCTGTTGAGAAGAGGCAGTCTCTCGCTGGCCCACATCCACGCTACCCAGATTGACATTGGCCTCTGCCATCATCTCGCGCAGACGGGGAATGCTGGCATCCACTGCCTCACGGGTCGCAGCATGGGCCGCATGGATACTGACTTGAGCCACCTCATCCCGCATGGTCAGACGGATCTCCATCGGGCCTAACTCCTTCGGGTGCACATGAATCTCAGCCCGCTGGATCCCCTGACTGGCCATCCACTGCACTCGCTCACCAACCCCATCGCTCCAGCCAGGTGAACCCACAGGAATTTCCAGCGGTTTGGCCTGGGTAAGTGGTATCGTGGCTTGCAGATTTTGTTGGCTTATGGTCAGGCCCTCCACGCGGTTGGCGACCTGCTGAAAACGAATATTAGGAGATTCCGCACCCGGCTCAATCTCAACGACTGAGTCTGGCAACTGAAACAGAGGACCCTGCCGCTGCATCAAATCCGATTGCCCTGCCTCTGCGCCCGAGGAGGATGTCCCCGTTTCAGGGCCCCCCTCGCCCGACATCCAGGCACCAGGAGTGAAAGGCTGTGGGCCTGGCTGGCTATTCACCGGACGCAATGTCTCGGTTTGCTGAGACTGAGAACCCACCGCAGTGGCCAAGATCTCGACAGAAGGCAGAGACTGCTCTGACGTTGGCGTGATGACTGGAATGGGCAGGGGGGGGGCCATCACTGTCAAATCATCGGCTGCTGGCGACTCATCCGCCTCCTCTCCGTCATGGGTCAGCATCTCGGGCTGTACTGCAGGCTGGGGTTCCGTCGCCTCTGATGAAAGAGTCTCTTTCCAAGTGTCAGGGGTTGACGAATTTAGCCAAGGCGCATCGGCAGCCAGAGACTCTGCATCCACCAGCGCCACATCCGCCGACAAGGCATCAGAATCCGGCACCTCCTCTGCGCCCAAGCCATCCACCACCGGTGGCAAAGGCATCTCCTTGCCGAGAGTCGGATCGATAGGCGGCAAAGGCTGGCCGTCAGCATCCAGAAGCTCCACAGATGTCTGTGCCTCGACCAGAATCTCATAGGGGAGAGTAATAGATGCCATTGGCAGATCCGGAACGGGCAATTGCCCCTGCAACAGCTGACTAAAGCCGCTATCAGTAGTGGCATCGTCCACAACAGGGGTGTCCTGAAGGCTGATTGATGCCGTATTGAAAGGTAAAATTGAAACAGGATTTGCAGCCATGGTCGCATCCAAGGGTTACTTGTCCCGGATACTTAAGCAGGCCTCATGCCAAAAATAAATTCGTTGAATTCTACATGGGGCAAAAAGACATGAACCGTCCCGATTTTATTTGGTTTAAGCCAAGCAACCATCGCAGTTCGATGGTTAAGTTGCCCTGCAGAGTAGTTTGCCTCAAGTTCTGCAAGAGGGATATAACCCAGAGGCCTATTCCAAGGTCGCCAATTCCAGAGATTCCCGTGTTTTCCAAGGGCTTTCAAAACTCGGGGCAATTCAAAAAGGTGAGGGAAAACTCTTCACGAACCTGAGTCGTGACATCCCAACCCATCCTCTCCAGGGCCAGCGTTATGTACTTTGTGCAGATATCGCGCTCAGAAAGGTGTTTTTTATCCATCAAACACCTTCTAGCACAAACTAACCCATGGACATAAAAAATCCTGGCAAGACTAGGCCTTACCAGGATCCTATCGAATCCCAAAAAAGGTTATCCGCTAGAACGGAATATCATCATCCGGATACCCCGGATCCTGCATCGGCGGGGCAGATTGGGGAGCCGACGCGGGTGCAGGCGCCGGACTGCCATAGGCGGGGGCGCTGGAGTAGTCGGACTGATAGCCACCGCCACCGGTGCTGCCAGCGCCACCACGAGCGTCGAGCATCTGCATGTTGTCGGCGGCAATCTCGGTGGTATAGCGATCCTGGCCATTTTGATCGGTCCATTTGTTGGTGCGGATCTTACCCTCGATGAAAACCTTGGAGCCCTTTTTCAGGTATTGCTGCGCTGTCTCTGCCTGACGACCAAAGATGACGACCCGATGCCATTCGGTGCGATCCTGGAACTCACCCGAATTGCGGTCTTTCCAACTCTCGGTGGTGGCGATACGCAGATTGGCCACATAGCTGCCGCTGGGCATGGAGCGCACTTCGGGGTCGGCACCCAGGTTGCCTACCAGAATGACTTTGTTGACGGTGCCTTTTGACATGTTGTTATCCTCAGAAAAAATCAGGCGCCAGCCCCACTGAGAGAAGCCAGGCTGCCGCTGTCGAAACGATCATTATCCACTTTCAGATAGGCGGTGCCATCCTCTGGAATCAACTCTACGGCGGCCACACCCTCCAGGGCCAGCAGACGACCTTTCAGCGCCTCCAGATCCGTGGCATCAATCTCTGCCAGAGAGAGAAGATAATTGCCCAGATAGCGTGGGCGCCGAATGCTCAGCATGACCACCCACCAGACCCCCATCATAGCAGCTGCGAAAAGGAAAACGCCCAGGCGATCGAAATGATGCATCACCCAACCGCCGACCAGACCACCGCAAAAGGCACCGGCGAACTGGCTGCTGGCGAAGATACCCATGGCAGTGCCGCGCATACTGGCATTGGCCACTTTGGAGACCCAGGAGGGCATGATGGCCTCAGCCAGATTGAAAGCCAGGAAAAAAACCACCAAAAGGGCCGAAAACAACCAGATACCCTCCTGGGCAACACCCATGGCGAAGAGGCTCAGACCAGCAAGGGCAATCGCCAGCAGCAGCACCTCTTTCATCCGACGTCCTTTTTCTGCCAGAATCACCAAAGGCACCATAAGCCCCATGGCCAAAAGGATCACCGGCAGGTAGAGCTGCCAGTGGTCGACATTGGCGAGGCCGAAACGATCTCGTAGCACCAGGGGTACCACCAGAAAGACCGAGGTAAGGCTCAGGTGCAGGATAAAAACACCGGAGTTGAGCCGAAACAGACTGTGATCGCTGATGGCTTGACCGATCATGGCAGGCACCGGCTCAGCCTCACGGTGCAGGATACAGTGATCGGGTCTGGGCACCAGAAACAGCACCACCAGCATACCGGCCAGGGCCAGGCCAGCCGACAGCCAGAAGATGCCGGACAGTCCCATCCAAGCCGCCAGCAACGGCCCCAGCATCAGGGAAGCGATGAAGGCCATACCGATGCTCATGCCGATGATACCCATGACCCGAGTGCGGCTGGTCTCTCTGGTGAGATCGGCAGCCAGGGCCATGACAGCAGCAGCAATGGCACCGGAGCCCTGCAAAAAACGGCCGATGATAACCCCTTCGATACTCTGGGAGAGGGCAGCCACGACACTGCCCAAAGCAAACATCAAGAGCCCCCCCAGGATCACCGGTTTGCGACCGATGCGATCCGAGAGGACACCAAAGGGAATCTGTAGCAACGCCTGGGTCAGACCATAGGCACCAATAGCCAGACCCAGGGTCACCGGAGTGGCGCCGCTGAGTTGATCGGCATAGAGCACGAAAACCGGCAGAATCAAAAACAGGCCCAGCATACGGAAAGCGAAAACCAGGGCAAGGCTCAGAGCGGCCCGTTTTTCCTGGGGATTCAGCGATTCAGTTGACATGACATGTTATGAGCTGGAAAGAGTCGGTATAGTAGCAGGTTTGATTTCACCGGGGGGATGGCATACCCATGGACAAAATACGTATTCGTGGCGCCCGCACCCATAATCTGAAGAATATTGATCTCGACCTGCCCAGGAATCAGTTGATCGTCATCACCGGGTTGTCGGGTTCCGGCAAGTCGTCCCTCGCCTTCGACACCATCTATGCCGAAGGCCAACGGCGCTATGTGGAATCCCTCTCGGCCTATGCCCGGCAATTTTTGTCAATGATGGAGAAGCCGGATATCGACCACATCGAGGGGCTCTCTCCAGCCATCTCCATCGAACAAAAGACCACCAGCCACAACCCCCGCTCCACCGTTGGCACCATCACCGAGATCTACGATTATCTACGCCTGCTGTTTGCCCGTGCCGGCACCCCGCGTTGTCCGGAACATGGAGAAACCCTAGAGGCCCAGACCGTCTCGCAGATGGTGGATCAGATCCTAGCACTACCCAAAGGCGACAAGCTGATGCTGCTAGCCCCAGTAGTGACCGATCGCAAAGGAGAATATCAGGGCCTGCTGGCGGAGATGCGCCAACAAGGTTTTGTGCGGGTGCGGGTCGATGGCCAGATCTACGAGATCGACGAGGTGCCCGAGCTGGAGCTGCGGAAAAAACACAGCATCGACGTGGTGGTGGACCGCTTCAAGGTGCGCGCCACAGAGAGTATGGACGGCGGTGGCGACCTGCGGTTGCGCCTGAGCGAAAGCATCGAAACAGCGTTACGGCTGGCGGATGGTCTGGTGCGCGTCGCCTGGATCGATCAGCCCGACAAACAGGAACTGCTGTTCTCGGCCAACTTCGCCTGCCCGATCTGTGGCTACAGTCTGTCGGAGCTGGAACCCCGACTCTTCTCCTTCAACAACCCTTCCGGGGCCTGCGAGGCCTGCGATGGCCTGGGGGTACGCCAGTTTATCGATCCGCAGCGCGTGGTCACCAATCCCCAACTCAGTCTGGCTGATGGGGCAGTGCGTGGTTGGGATCGGCGCAACGCTTACTATTTCGGCATCATCCGTTCGCTGGCCAAACACTATCAGTTTGACCCGGAGTGCCCCTGGGAGGATCTGCCCCAGGATTGCCGCGACGCCCTGCTGTTCGGCAGTGGCGAGGAGGAGATCCACTTCACCTATTTCAACGAACGCGGCAAAGGCATCAGCAAGCACCACCCCTTCGAGGGGGTGATCCACAACATGGAGCGCCGTTACCGGGAGACCGAATCCAACGCCGTGCGCGAGGAGCTGTCACGCTATATCTCCACCCATCCCTGCCCCAGTTGCGAGGGCAGCCGATTGAACCCCTCGGCTCGTCACGTCTTCATCACCGACAAGAACCTTCCGGCCATCACCCACATGCCTATCGATCAGAGCCTGGGCTTTTTCGAGCAGTTACAACTGCCCGGTGCCAAGGGTGAGATCGCCGACAAGATCCTGAAAGAGATCCGCCAGCGACTGCAATTTCTGGCCAATGTCGGCCTGGACTATCTCTCGCTGGATCGCAGTGCCGAGACCCTTTCCGGCGGCGAGGCCCAGCGCATCCGGCTGGCCAGCCAGATTGGGGCCGGACTGGTCGGCGTCATGTATGTGCTGGACGAGCCCTCCATCGGTCTGCACCAGCGCGACAACGAGCGCTTGTTACAGACCCTGCGCCATCTACGCGATCTGGGCAATACGGTGCTGGTGGTGGAACATGACGAGGATGCCATTCGCAGCGCCGACCATGTGGTGGACATCGGCCCCGGGGCCGGGGTACATGGTGGTCATGTCATTGCCCAGGGCACGGCGGCGGAGATCGCCCAGCAGTCGGGCTCGCTGACCGGCCAGTATCTCTCTGGAGAACGTCGCATCCAGGTGCCGAGCGAGCGCCATGCGCCGGAGCGGGGCTGGCTTGAGATCCGGGGAGCGCGAGGCAACAACCTCAAAGGGGTCACCGCCCGCCTGCCGGTCGGCCTCTTTACCTGTGTCACCGGCGTCTCCGGCTCAGGCAAATCGACCCTGATCAACGACACCCTCTTTCCCCTGGCAGCAGAGAAACTCAACGGGGCCAACCCCATGGAGACCGCACCCCACGATGGGATCCTGGGGCTGGACCTTTTCGACAAAGTGGTGGACATCGACCAAAGCCCCATCGGTCGCACACCCCGCTCCAACCCAGCCACCTATACCGGCCTGTTCACGCCCATTCGCGAGCTTTTTGCCGGCACCCAGGAGGCCCGCTCCCGGGGCTATTCAGTGGGTCGCTTCAGCTTCAACGTCAAGGGTGGGCGTTGCGAGGCCTGTGCTGGAGACGGCGTCATTAAGGTCGAGATGCATTTCTTACCGGACATCTATGTGCAGTGTGATGTCTGCAAGGGACAACGCTATAACCGCGAGACCCTGGAGATTCGCTATAAGGGCAAATCCATCCAGGAGGTACTGGAGATGACGGTTGAGGATGCCCTCACCTTTTTCGATGCGGTACCGGTCCTCAAACGCAAGCTGGAAACCTTGATGGACGTGGGCCTCAGCTACATTCGCCTGGGTCAGAACGCCACCACCCTTTCCGGCGGCGAGGCCCAACGGGTGAAACTGGCTCGGGAGCTGTCCAAACGGGATACCGGTCGTACCCTCTATATCCTGGACGAACCCACCACCGGACTCCACTTTTATGATGTCCAGCATCTGCTGGATGTCCTGCACCGATTACGCGATCACGGCAACACCATTTTAGTCATCGAGCACAACCTGGATGTAATCAAGACCGCCGACTGGATCATTGACCTAGGCCCCGAAGGCGGAAACCGGGGAGGAGAGATCATTGCCGAGGGCACGCCTGAGCAAATCGCCGACCAAACCAACTCCCACACTGGACGTTTTCTTAAGCCCCTGCTCTTATAGGGTTAATCTCTCGGCAAGATATTGACCCTGGAGTAACACAATCCTTTATTTTGACTATGATTTAAGGAAAATTAGGATTTGGAAAACCAGCGTGGAAGAGACCTTATCAATCGGTGCGGTATCCGAACAGCTCGGTATCAGTAAGGATGCCATTCGTTTTTATGAAAAGAAGGGACTGATCAAGCCCCCTCGGGTCAAAAGTAGCCGTTACCGCAGCTATCCACCCGAAGTTGTCGAAAAAATTCGGTTTATCCGCCACGCCCGTGAATTGGGCTTCTCGTTGGATACAACAGCCACACTACTCAAACTTCGATTGAATCCTGGTGAAAACAACGACGCCATTGAGAAGATTCTGGCCTCGCATCTGGAGGATCTTAGTCAAGGTTTAATAGAAATCAGAACGCAGCATCAACTGGTCAAAACGGTACTGGATCATTGCAGACAGCGCAAAAATGGCGAATCCTGCGACATCCTAAGTCGCATTGTAAAAAACCAATAACACCTTAGGAGTGGGCGACCCAGGAGACGGGCTCACCAATATTCACCCCTAAATACTGGGCTGCTGATCCTTGATTCACAGCGATCTCTAGTAAACCCGCCGAATTTCGATAGCCAAATAACGTTCCCTCCGGAACCTCGCAGAAGGCCCCCACCACAGGAATCCGCTTCCCGCGGCAGTTTAGATCACCAGCAATACCCGGCCCCAATCGCATGCCAGTGATGAGATTCCCATAGTGATCGATATGAATCACCTCACACACCTCGTCGGGCCAATCAGCACCTACCATCTGATCTGTTGGAATGGCATGACGCTGCACCTCCTTTGCTTGCAGCCAATGCACGGCTACAGGTGCAAAGAAGTCGCGACCATGAAAGGTACGGGAAAGGTTTGACGGCGCCCAATCAATCACCTCGACCTGAGCACCAGGCTGCCGCGCTGCCAGCGCCAAAAGGCCGTTATCCGGTCCCAATAACCAATGCCGTTCAGTAGTCAACATCAAGGCCTGACGGACACCACCAACCCCTGGGTCAACCACTGTAATAATCATCATATCTTTGGGTAACGTCTCTAAAAGGGCGCACAACAGATAAGCAGAGGCCCTGGGGTTAAAGTGCGGAGCGCAAGGCATGAGATCTTGAACAGGCATCAGAGGCATTGCGGTCATGATCACCGCCTTCATTTCACCCAGATAGTGATCCCAGGGACCAAAATCTGTGAACAGCATCACCCCGCGACATTTGTCCATCAGCTCAATAGTCGCTCTTGAAGGAGGGTCATAGTCTCTCCAACCTCTTGAGGTGGTACTTCAAAGATTTTTCTGGCCCTGGGAAATCTCTGTTGAATCCGACCCAGTGACTGAAAAAGATCCAGCTCACCAGTAAAGTCATCTGCCATAGTAAACGCGTTGTATTCCGCCTGTTGCAAAGAAAGATGCTCGTCCGTCACACCGGAGTTGGCATGAAGATGAAAATGGAGATGACGACCAGCCAGGGAAAGCTGATCCGTGAAATCCAGCCACTGTTCCAACCTTTCTGACGACCACACCTTGGCATGACCAATATCCAAGCAAAAGTGCAACTGATCATAACCTTTTACATCGATGAGATCGAACAACTGCTGATAGAAGCTCAGAGAATGGAAAGTGTTTTCGATATGCACCGGAAACCCCTTTTCCAGGGCAATCTCTTGCAAAAAAGCCAATCCAGACTCCAGACGGAGGAAAATATCTTTTTGATAGGCCTGTCGCACACTCAAGGGAAATGCAGAAACATGGGTAATGCCATAATCTGCCCCCCAGGACTGCCCCAAAGCAATTTGCTGCTGAAGTAACCGAGATTGATCACATACCTGGAGGACGCTAAGACGGCGGTGATCCAGATGCACATTCACAGGGACGCTTTGAGTAGGCAATTGCTGTGAAAAATGGTCGCGACAACCATCTTCATCAAAATAGATGCCCACCTCCAGTGGGCGCTTCTGGTCCAGAGCCAGATTCAGAACGGAAGACATCGCTGCCCATTCCCGATCAACAATCTTATATCCGAAACTTGATAAATTCTGTCCAGACATATCCAACACCCTTCAACACAAAAAAACCGGGCCAATGACCCGGTTTTCCGCATATCACCTAGAAATAAATACTAGACGTCATCCGTCTCTTCGATCTCTTCCGCTGCAGTGTCAAGAACAGGTGCAGGTCGATCAACCAGCTCAACAAAGGCCATAGGGGCCTTATCACCGGGACGATAACCGCACTTAAGAATACGGATGTAACCGCCTGGACGCTCCTTATAGCGAGGACCAAGATCCTTAAACAGCTTACCCACCATTTCCGCATCACGCAGACGATTGAAAGCGGTACGACGCTTGGCAACACTGTCGATCTTAGACAAGGTAATCAAAGGCTCGGCCACACGACGAAGCTCTTTGGCTTTAGGTAATGTGGTCTTGATCAGCTCGTGACGAAACAGCGAATTGGCCATATTACGAAACATGGCCTTACGATGGCTGCTGTTACGATTAAGCTGACGACCTGATTTACGATGGCGCATCTCAATAATTCCTTACAAAATCTTTAAATCGTCTAGGCTCAGGAAGCAGCTTCCAAACCTTCTGGCGGCCAATTTTCAATGCGCATGCCCAATGAGAGCCCGCGACTGGCCAACACTTCCTTAATCTCATTCAAGGACTTCTTACCCAGGTTCGGAGTCTTTAACAGTTCCACTTCTGTACGTTGGATCAAGTCGCCGATCAGGAAAATATTCTCAGCCTTTAAACAGTTAGCGGAACGAACTGTCAACTCAAGATCATCTACAGGACGCAGCCAGGTTTCATCGTAGTCTGAACCCTGATCTGCCTTTTCGGCTTCTGCAGAAGGCAAAGTGCTGGTCGCTTCTAACAAAACAAAGGCTTTCAGTTGATCCTGCAAAATGGTTGCTGCACGACGAATAGCCTGCTCTGGATCAATCGTGCCGTTGGTTTCAATACTAACGACCAAGCGATCCAAGTCGGTACGCTGTTCCACACGGGCAGCCTCTACTGCATACGCAATTCGACGGATAGGGCTGAAAGTGGCATCAATATGCAACTGGCCAATGGGGCGATCCTCACCAGCAGAACTTTCACGCTGAGCAGCAGGCTCGTAGCCACGACCCAAGCGAACCTTCATGGCCATGTTCAGCTGACCACGATCGGTAAGATGGGCAATCTCATAATCGGGATTGGCAATGGTAATACCATGGCTTACCTGGATATCGCCAGCCTTTACAGTGGCGGGGCCCTTTGCGGACAAACTGATTTCAGCCATTTCGCGATCGGGCATATCGATAGCAACTTCTTTCAGGTTAAGCAGGATTTCTAAAACATCTTCCTGCACACCCTCAAGAGTGCTGTACTCATGCTCTACACCGTCGATAACCACCTCGGTGATAGCCGCTCCTGGCATGGAGGACAAAAGAATGCGGCGCAAGGCGTTGCCCAAGGTATGGCCGAAACCACGCTCCAAAGGCTCCAAGGAGACCTTGGCCTGCGTCTCATTCAAGTTATCAACACGGACAATTCGTGGCGATAGAAATTCGTTGACCGATCCAGTCATCTCAAACCCTGTAAATGATTAGCGATTATTTGGAATAGAGCTCGACAACCAGATGCTCCTGGATGTCAGCAGGTAAATCAGCGCGCTCAGGCAGACGTTTGAAAACGCCACTCATGCTATTGGCATTCACCTCAACCCAATCGACAAAACCGTGCTGCTCAGCCATAGCCAGAGAGTTCTGGATCCGGGTCTGTTTGCGGCTCTTCTCACGAATGCTCACCGTATCTTCGGATGTGACCTGATAGGAAGGGACATTCACTGTGGCACCATTGACCTCGATGGCCTTATGGCTGACCAATTGACGGGCTTCTGCGCGAGTGGCACCAAAACCCATACGATAGACCACATTGTCCAGACGACCTTCCAGCAGCTGAAGCAGGTTTTCACCAGTGGAACCACGACGGCCAGCAGCCTTCTTGTAGTAGTTGCGGAACTGACGTTCCAGCACACCATAGGTGCGGCGGAGCTTCTGCTTCTCGCGCAACTGCAAACCATAATCAGAGAGGCGGCGTTGGCGATCGCCATGCTGACCTGGCTGTTTTTCCAGGTTGCACTTGGACTCAAGCGTACGCGCACGGCTCTTCAAGGAGAGATCTGCACCCTCACGACGGCTCAGTTTACATTTGGGACCGATATATCTTGCCATGGGTAAATCTTCCTCTTAGACGCGACGCTTTTTAGGCGGACGACAGCCATTATGGGGAATGGGGGTCACGTCAGTAATACTGGTAATCTTGAAGCCGGCAGCGTTGAGGGCCCGGACAGCTGACTCACGACCAGGACCCGGACCTTTTACATTGACATCCAGATTTTTCAGACCGTATTCTTTCGCCATCTCAGCAGCACGATCTGCCGCAACCTGGGCCGCAAAGGGAGTACTTTTACGCGAACCACGGAAACCAGACCCACCAGCAGTTGCCCAACAAAGAGCATTACCCTGTCGATCAGAAATAGTCACGATGGTATTATTAAAAGAGGCGTGAATATGCGCCATCCCATCAGTGACCACTTTTTTAACTTTCTTTTTTGTCTTAGCCGCTTTAGCCATGACGAACCCTTAAGTAAATCTCTAAAAAACGAAAAAGATGCTAACAATCAGCGCTTAATCGGACGACGCGGACCCTTACGAGTACGAGCATTGGTCTTAGTGCGCTGACCACGCAAAGGCAAGCCACGGCGATGACGAATACCACGATTGCTGCCCAGATCCATCAAACGCTTGATGTTCATGGACACCTCTCTGCGCAAATCACCCTCAACAGTGAACTTAGCCACCTCAGCGCGGACCTTCTCCACCTCATCCTCAGTGAGATCGCGAATTGGACGCTCACGAGAAATACCAACGGTGTCGCAAATATTGCCGGCACGGGTTGCACCAATGCCGTAGATCGACTGTAGGGCGATCACGGCATGTTTTCTATCCGGAATATTCACCCCTGCAATACGGGCCATGAATCAAACTCCCAATAACGAATTTCGCTTAAGAAAGCGGGAAATTATAACAGAATCCGCTCCAAGCAACAAGAAAAATCAGCCCTGACGTTGTTTGTGCCGGGGATCCTTGCAAATCACCCGCACGACGCCATTACGCCGAACCACTTTACACTTACGGCAGATCTTTTTTACCGATGCTCTAACTTTCATTAGCCCTACTCCGACTTAATCCATGAATATGCCATCAAAGGACACACCCACTATTTACGACCAGACCCTTTGAGATTGGCCTTACGCATCAAACCTTCGTATTGATGCGACATCATGTGTGCCTGCACCTGGGCCATAAAGTCCATGACAACCACCACAATAATCAACAGTGAAGTACCACCAAAATAGAAGGGCACCTTCAACGAAATATTAAGGAACTCAGGCAGCAAGCAAACCGCCGTAATATAGGCAGCACCCCAAAGGGTTAGCTTGCTCATCACGCCATCGATATATTTGGCAGTCTGCTCACCGGGACGAATACCGGGAATAAAGGCACCAGAGCGTTTCAAGTTATCAGCCGTCTCCTGAGAATTAAAGACCAACGCTGTATAGAAGAAACAGAAGAAGACAATCGCTAGCGCATACAACATGACATAGACAGGCTCTCCCGGCGAGAGCTTACTGACGATATCCTGCAGCCAACGCATATTCTCGCCACTACCAAACCATTGACCCAGCGTCGCAGGGAAGAGAATGATACTGCTGGCAAAAATTGGCGGAATCACACCAGCCATATTCAGCTTCAAAGGCAAATGGCTACTCTGTGCCGCATAAAGCTTGCGACCCTGTTGGCGCTTGGCGTAGTTGACCGTAATACGTCGCTGCCCTCTCTCCACAAACACAACAAAAGCAGTGACAGCAACAACCAGCGCAAAAATCAACAGCACAGCCAGAAAGGGAAGCTCTCCGTTCCGCACTAGCTCCAGGGTTCCACCGATAGCAGAGGGCAACCCGGCAACAATCCCTCCAAAAATAAGCAGAGAGATGCCATTACCAATACCACGTTCAGTAATCTGCTCACCCAGCCACATCAGGAACAGGGTCCCAGTCACCAAAGAGATCGTTGCCGTAAAAACAAAACCAACACCTTGCACAACAACAATAGCATCACCGCCAACCTGCTGATTTTGCAAGGCAATGGAGATGCCTATTGCCTGAAAAGTCGCCAGAATTACGGTCCCATAGCGTGTGTACTGGGTAATCTTACGCCGCCCAGCCTCTCCCTCTTTTTTGAGCTGCTCCAAAACAGGAATCACCGAGGACATCAGCTGAATGATGATAGAGGCGGAGATGTAGGGCATGATCCCCAAAGCAAACAGAGAGGCACGTTTCAAGGCGCCACCGGAGAACATGTTAAACATGTCCAGGATGGTGCCGGACTGCTGCTTCAACAATTCGGCAAGAGCAACCGGATTCACACCGGGAACCGGTATGAAGGTGCCGATGCGGAATACGATCAGAGCGCCGAGCGCAAACAGCAGACGATGCTGCAATTCACGCAGGTTTTTCAAACCGCCAGCTGTTGAGCGCATGTCATTCATGGTTAGTCTTCGACCTTTCCACCTGCCGCTTCAATCGCAACTTTGGCTCCTTTTGTCACACCAAGACCTTTGACAATCAAGCCCCGCCCAAGCTCACCAGAGAGAAAAATCTTGGCGCGCTTACAGGACTTAGCCACCAAACCAGCATCTTGCAGTGCCTTAAGATCGACCACATCGGCTTTAACGTGATTTAACTCACTAAGGCGAACCTCTTCACTCAGAAGACCCACACGAGAAATAAAACCAACCTTGGGCAGACGACGTTGCAAAGGCATTTGACCACCTTCAAAGCCCACCTTGTGAAAACCACCGGAGCGTGATTTTTGGCCCTTATGGCCACGACCACAGGTCTTACCGAGACCACTGCCAATGCCGCGACCGACACGTTTTTTTTCCGAACGACTACCAGTCGCCGGTTTCAATGTATTCAATCGCATCTCAGACCTCCTCAACCTTTACCATATAGGAGACTTTATTGACCATACCGCGGGTAGAAGCGGTATCCTCAACCTCGACACTATGGTGCATGCGACGCAAACCCAAACCACGGACACAGGCTTGATGGTTTTTCAAGCGGCCATGCATGCTTTTCACCAAAGTTACTCGCATCATTTTTTTATCGACCATGACTCTTACCCCAGGATCTCTTCAACGGTCTTGCCACGCTTGGCTGCCACAGCATCCGCATCCGTCATGCCATAAAGCCCTTCCAAGGTGGCGCGCACCACATTGATGGCATTGTTGGTACCAATACATTTGGCCAGCACATCATGCACACCAACCACTTCAAACACAGCACGCATAGCGCCACCAGCAATGATTCCTGTACCTTCAGAGGCCGGCTGCATATAGACCTTAGCAGCACCGTGGCGACCGACCACCGGGTACTGCAGGGTAGAGCCTTTGAGCTTCACATCGTGCAAGTTTGCCCGAGCTGACTCCATCGCTTTTTGAATGGCAACAGGTACTTCACGAGCCTTTCCGGAGCCAAATCCGACCCGACCATTACCATCACCCACTACCGTAAGCGCAGCAAAGGTAAACTGACGACCACCCTTGACGGTTTTTGATACCCGATTGACACCGATCAGTTTCTCGATCAGTTCGTCGCCTTCAGGCTTGGCATTGAAATTCGACATCAGAACTACTCCTAAAACTGAAGGCCATTTTCACGGGCAGCATCGGCCAGGGCCTTGACTCGACCATGAAACTTAAACCCGGAACGGTCAAAAGCGACTCGCTCGACACCGGCGGCTTTACCGCGCTCTGCGATAAGACGACCAACCAGCTTGGCGGCATCGACATTGCCTGAATAACCACTGATCTCAGCCTTAACCTGCTTATCCAGGGTTGAGGCAGAGGCCAATACGGTCTGGCAATCTGGCGAGATCAACTGCGCATAGATATGCTTCGGGGTACGATTGACCGAAAGACGCACAGCGCCCAGCTCACGAATTTTTGCGCGGCCACGCGTAGCGCGGCGGATTCGACTGCTTTTCTTATCCATCTGCTACCCCTTATTTCTTCTTGGCTTCTTTGCGGATGATGTGCTCATCGGCATAGCGCACGCCCTTGCCTTTATAAGGCTCCGGTGGACGATAGGCGCGAATCTCGGCGGCAACTTGACCTACCTGCTGTTTGTCATAACCAGAAACCACAATCTCGGTCTGAGAGGGGGTCTCAATGGTGATGCCTTCCGGTACGGCGTAATCAACTGGATGGGAAAAGCCCAGGTTAAGGTTCAGCACCTTACCCTTGGCCTGGGCACGATAACCCACACCAACCAGTTGCAACTTCTTACTCCAGCCTTCGCTGACGCCGGTTACCATGTTATTGAGCAGCGCACGAAAAGTGCCTGCCATGGCCCAAGCAGCCTTATCCGCATCGTTGGCCGGAGAAACATTCAGGATCTGATCCTCAATCCTCACCAGCACATTCTGGTGCAGCTTCAGCTGCATGCTGCCTTTGCCACCCTTGACGGTGACCTGCTCGCCTTCTGTCTTGACCTCAACACCCTTTGGCAGGGCGATAGGTGCCTTTGCAATACGCGACATGTCAGCCCTCCTTACGCCACAACGCCGATGACTTCACCGCCATGGCCTGCGGCCCTGGCTGCACGATCAGTCATGATGCCGGCAGAGGTTGAAATGATGGCGATACCCAGACCGTTACGCACAGTGGGCAGGCTCTTCTGTCCCTTATAGATTCGCAGGCCAGGGCGACTCACGCGCTGGATCAAATCAATGACAGGCTTGCCTTCAAAGTACTTTAACTCGACCTCGAGGTCGGTTTTGGTACCTGCTTGGGCAACAGAGAAATCTGTGATGAAGCCTTCGTTCTTCAGCAGGTCGGCGATGGCGACTTTCATCTTGGATGAAGGCATGCTCACCTTTACCTTGCCGGCCTCCTGGCCATTGCGGATACGGGTCATCATATCCGCGATAGGATCCGTCATACTCATTAGTCATACTCCTAAGTAAGGTCAGTCCGATATCGTTACCGCGATACCCAATGGTTTTCTGGGTTCTATACGCCCAGAAAACGCTAGAGCCTGAAACCAGGTTTCAGGCCCTAAACAATCTTTCTCGAAAGAGAATTAGCAATTATGCTGGAAAAAACCCAATCTTACCAGCTGGCTTTGACCAGACCGGGCACATCACCCCGCATAGCCGCTTCGCGCAGTTTGTTGCGAGAGAGGCCAAACTTTCGGTAATAACCATGGGGACGTCCACTGATCTGACACCGAAGCATCTGACGGCAGGGTGAGGCATCCCGAGGCAGCTTCTGCAGCTGCAATACTGCCGCATCAACCTCTTCCATACTACTGTTGGGATTGTTGATGGTGGCCTTCAGCGCTGCACGCTTCTGGGCATACTTTTTCATGGTTTTTACCCGCTTCACTTCACGGGCAATCATGCTTTTCTTTGCCATAGTCCGAACTCAGGTCCTAAAGGGAAAGTTGAAGGCTTCCAGCAGTGCGCGGCCTTCATCGTCAGTCTTTGCCGAGGTGCTGATGGTGATATCCATGCCACGCAAGGCGTCAATCTTGTCGTAATCGATTTCAGGAAAGACTATCTGCTCCTTGATACCCATGCTGAAATTGCCACGGCCATCAAACGACTTGGAGCTGATGCCACGGAAGTCACGAGTACGGGGAATGGCGATATGAATCAGCCGCTCCAGAAATTCATACATGCGATCACGACGCAGGGTGACCTTGCACCCGATTGGCCAACCTTCACGGATTTTGAAACCAGCCACGGACTTACGGGCGCGAGTCACCACCGGCTGCTGGCCTGCGATGGCACGCATGTCATTGACCGCATGCTCCATGATCTTCTTGTCGCCCACGGCTTCGCCCACACCCATGTTGAGGGTGATCTTCTCGATCCGAGGTACCTGCATCGACGACTGATAACCGAATTTCTCGATCAGTGCCGGCATGACCTTCTCTTTGTAATATTGCTGCAACGTCACCATGATTTGTGCCCTATGCGTCCAGGACTTCGCCGTTGGACTTGAAAACTCTTACCTTGCGGCCATCTTCCAAAATCTTGAAGCCAACCCGATCAGCCTTGTTGGTCTGAGGATTGAACAGCGCCACATTGGAACTATCGATTGGCATCTCTTTCTCGACGATACCGCCCTGCTGACCCACCATGGGGTTGGGCTTAACGTGGCGCTTCACCATATTGATGTTATCCACCACCACCTGACGATCATTCACAACCCGGGAAACGGTTCCCCGTTTACCCTTGTCTTTGCCAGCCAGCACGATCACATCATCGCCTTTACGAATCTTGTGCATTGCCCTTACCTCACAACACTTCCGGCGCCAGGGAGATGATCTTCATGAAGCGTTCGCTTCTCAACTCTCTGGTGACGGGGCCAAAAATACGAGTACCGATGGGCTCCAGCTTGGTGTTGAGCAACACAGCGGCATTGCCATCAAAACGGATCAGTGAACCATCGGCACGACGTACACCCTTGGCGGTGCGAACCACCACGGCATTATAGACATCGCCCTTTTTCACCTTGCCCCGCGGAATGGCATCCTTGACGCTCACCTTGATGACGTCGCCGATGGCCGCGTAACGGCGGTGGGAACCACCCAGCACCTTGATACATTGAAGTCGCTTGGCGCCGCTGTTGTCGGCCACGTCAAGCATGCTTTGCATCTGAATCATCTTCGTTTCCCAGTTGGTTGGGGTCGCCTAAAGCTTAGGCAGGACGCTCAACAATCTTTACCAAACGCCAGCACTTGCTCTTGGACAAGGGACGGCACTGCTCGACCATGACGGTATCGCCAGCTCGACAAGTATTCTCTTCATCATGCGCGTGCAACTTGGTCGAACGACGCACAAACTTGCCATACAAGGGGTGCTTCACCCGGCGCTCCACCAGCACAGTGATGGTCTTCTGCATCTTGTCACTGACAACCTTCCCGATCAGGGTGCGGTTGCTTTGATTTTCTTCACTCATGCTGCTTCACCTGACTTCAACTCACCCATAATCGTCTTCACACGGGCAATCTCTTTTCGAACTCGACCCATCTCTGAGGGCCGGGTCAACTGTCCAGTTCCCTGCTGCATCCGAAGATTGAACTGCTCTTTCAGCAATTCCAGCAGTAACTCTTGCAGTTGTTTGCGGTCTTTACCGCGTAATTCACTCGCTTTCATGATTACAGCACCTGCCGTGTCACAAAGGTTGTTCTTACTGGCAGCTTGGCCGCTGCCAAGGCAAAGGCCTCACGAGCCAGGGTTTCATCAACGCCCTGAATCTCATACAGGACTTTGCCGGGCTGCACCAAAGCAACCCAGTATTCGACGCTGCCCTTCCCTTTACCCATACGCACTTCCAAGGGCTTCTTGGTGATGGGCTTGTCAGGAAAGACGCGAATCCAAAGCTTACCGCCACGCTTTACATGACGGGTAATGGTTCGACGAGCCGCCTCAATCTGGCGCGAGGTAATGCGACCACGATCAGAGGCTTTTAGCCCAAACTCACCAAAGCTGACCTTGTTGCCAGACTGCGCCAAACCGCGGTTGCGGCCCTTGTGCATCTTTCTGAATTTTGTTCGTTTCGGCTGTAACATGACTTAAGACTTCCTCGAGGTTTTCGCCTTGGGTTTCGGCTCGACCACTTCTTTGGGTTCATCACCCGCGAAGACCTCACCATTGAACACCCAGACCTTGACGCCAATGACGCCATAGGTGGTGTGGGCCTCGGCAAATCCATAATCAATGTCAGCACGCAGGGTGTGCAGGGGAACGCGACCTTCGCGATACCATTCGCTACGGGCAATCTCAGCACCATTCAAGCGACCCGCAATGTTGACCTTGATGCCACCAGCACCCAAACGCATGGCGTTTTGCACTGAGCGCTTCATGGCACGGCGGAACATAACACGGCGTTCCAACTGCTGGGCGATTCCTTCGGCCACCAACTGCGCATCCAACTCAGGCTTGCGAATCTCTTCGATGCTGATATGGACAGGAATCCCCATGCGCTTGGTAACTTCAGCGCGCAACTCATCGATGTCCTTACCCTTCTGACCAATGACCAGACCCGGACGCGCCGTGTGAATGGTGATGTGGGCATTATTGGCTGGACGATCGATCTGAATGCGGCTCACCGATGCCTGGGACAGCTTTTTCTTCAAGAAATCGCGTGTTTCCAGATCTGCATTCAACAGAGTTGCGTACTGCTTGCTATCGGCATACCACTTAGAGGTCCACTCTTTGACGATGCCCAGGCGCAAACCGATTGGATGTACTTTTTGACCCATGTCTGTTCTCGCTTACTTGTCAGCAACTGTCAGGGTAATGTGACAGCTCCGCTTCATGATCCGATTGCCGCGGCCTTTGGCACGGGCACGCATGCGCTTCATGGTCGGGCCTTCATCGACACAGATGGCGCTGACGCGCAGCTCATCGATATCGGCACCCTCATTATGCTCAGCATTGGCGATGGCTGAATCCAGCACCTTTTTAATCACCGAGGCCGCTTTTTTGTTGCTGAAGCTGAGCAGATTCAACGCCTGCTCCACCGGCATTCCGCGGACCTGATCAGCGACCAGACGACCCTTTTGGGCCGACATCCTGGCATATCGCAATTTGGCAACTGCTTGCATGATTCTTTCCTGATTACTTAGATTTCTTATCCGCCACATGACCGCGATAGGTGCGAGTCAAGGCAAATTCACCCAACTTGTGGCCAACCATGTTTTCTGAAACCAGTACTGGCACATGTTGCTTACCGTTGTGCACAGCAATGGTCAAGCCCACCATTTCCGGCAGGATCACAGAGCGACGTGACCAAGTCTTGATGGGGCGCTTGTCATTAGTGCTGCGAGCAGTCTCTACCTTTTGCCACAAATGGTGGTCGATAAAAGGGCCTTTCTTTACGGAACGTGGCACGCTGATATCCTCGTCTGATTACTTCTTATTACGGCGACGTACGATGTACTGATCAGTACGCTTATTAGTACGCGTCTTATGTCCCTTGGTCGGCACACCCCAGGGCGTTACCGGATGACGACCACCAGAGGTACGGCCTTCACCACCGCCATGAGGGTGATCCACCGGGTTCATGGCCACACCGCGAACGGTAGGACGCACACCACGCCAGCGCTTGGCACCAGCCTTACCCAAAGAACGTAGGCTATGCTCGGAGTTGCTCACTTCACCAATCACTGCGCGGCAGGTACCGAGAATCTTACGCATCTCACCAGAGCGCAGACGCAAAGTGGCATAGCCAGCATCCTTAGCGACCAATTGGATGGCAGCACCAGCACTACGGCCGATCTGAGCACCCTTACCAGGCTTCATTTCAACACAATGAACCACAGTACCCAGAGGGATGTTGCGCAATGGCAGGCAGTTCCCTGCACTGATGGGCGCATCAGCTCCTGACTGCAAAACAGTACCGGCCTTTACCCCTTTGGGTGCGATGATGTAGTTATAGACATCATCCTCATATTTGATCAGGGCGATATGGGCAGAACGATTGGGATCATACTCGATCCGTTCCACCGTTGCCTTCATTCCATCCTTGTTGCGCTTGAAATCGATGATGCGATAACGCTGCTTATGACCACCACCCTGATGACGGTTGGTGATACGTCCACGGTTATTGCGACCACCGGTCTTGGTTTTCTTCTCGACCAAAGGGGCAAAAGGGCCACCCTTATGCAGGTCGGAATGCTTCACCCCGACAACAAAACGTCGGCCGGGAGAGGTCGGATTTGCTTTTTGCAATGCCATGAGTCTATTCCTCTACGCGCGCACTCAGGCGCCGCCTCCAAAATCGATATCCTGGCCGGGCATCAATTTGACATAGGCCTTTTTCCAGCCGGGGCGACGACCGATGATAGCACCACGTCGCTTCTGCTTGCCCTTAACGCTGACCACACGCACGGAATCCACTTCCACCTGAAAGAGTTCCTTCACAGCAGCACTGATTTCAGGTTTGGTCGCATCTGTCGCCACCTTAAAGGCAAACTGACGGCCAGCATCAGCCATCAAAGTACTCTTTTCAGACACCACAGGCGCCAAAAGCACTTTCATGAGTCTTTCTTTGTTCATGACAAACGCTCCTCTATCTGCTTCATGGCAGCGGTGGTCACCAGCACCCGATCAAAGGCGATCAGGCTAACAGGATCCAGTTCAGCCACACTACAAACGCCAACCTGATAGAGGTTGCGGGCCGCCAAACGCAGGTTGTCGCTAGGCTCCAAATCGACGATGAGCACATCGGTCAATTCCAAATCCTTCAGCTTAGCCACCAAACCCTTGGTTTTAGGCTGACTGACATCAAAGGCATCAACGACCTGAAGCCGCTCTTGACGCAACAGCTCAGACAAAATGGAACGCAAGGCACCGCGATACATCTTGCGATTGACCTTTTGCGACCAATTCTGAGGTTTTGCTGCAAACGCACGACCACCGGAACGCCAAATGGGACTGCTGGAGGTACCAGAACGGGCACGACCGGTACCCTTCTGCCGCCAGGGCTTGGAACCACCACCACTCACCTCGGCGCGGGTCCTTTGCGCACGAGTGCCAGCACGAGCACCTGCCATATTGGCGGTGACGACCTGATGAATCAGCGCTTCATTATACTGGGTGGCAAAAACCTCATCAGCTACCGCCAAGGTACCACCAGATTGCATCGTCACTTCCATCGGATCACCCCTTCGTCTTCTTTGCTGCCGGGGTCACGATAACATCGCCACCAGGAGCACCAGGTATCGCGCCCCTTACCATCAGCAGATTGCGTTCGGTATCAATACGCACCAGCTCCAAGTTTTGCTGCGCACGGTTCACCGAGCCCATATGACCGGCCATACGTTTACCCTTGAACACACGACCTGGGGTCTGATTTTGACCAATAGAACCCGGTGCACGATGTGAAAGGGAATTACCATGGGTAGCATCCTGCATGCGGAAATTATGGCGCTTCACACCACCGGCAAAACCCTTACCTTTGGTCACACCACGAACATCGACATACTGACCTTGTTCAAAGATTGAAACGGTCAGTTCGCCACCCAATTCGAGGTCAGCACCCTCATCCTGTCTCAGACGGAATTCCCACAAGCCACGACCTGCCTCAACACCAGCCTTAGCGAAATGGCCTGCTTCAGCCTTGGTCAAGCGAGAGACCTTCTTACTACCAGCGGTCACCTGTACGGCACGGTAGCCATCATTCTCTTCGGTACGCAACTGGGTGATGCGCGCAGGCGTTGCCTCAATCACGGTCACCGGGATGGACGCGCCTTCTTCAGTGAAGAGACGGGTCATACCAACCTTACGTCCGACTATTCCAATTGACATTGTTATAACCTCAGTTCAACTTGCTCTGGCTTAGTTCAGTTTGATCTGAACGTCCACACCCGCAGCCAGATCCAGTTTCATCAGCGCATCCACGGTCTTATCCGTTGGATCCACGATATCCATCAGGCGGTTATGGGTGCGAATTTCGTACTGATCACGTGCGTCTTTATTGACATGTGGCGAAATCAGAACGGTAAAACGCTCTTTTTTGGTCGGCAGCGGAATGGGACCTAACACCTGGGCACCAGTGCGGCGAGCGGTGTCAACAATCTCGCGGGCAGACTGATCGATCAGGCGATGATCAAAAGCCTTTAAGCGGATGCGAATGCGTTGGTTCGTCATAGTTCAATCACTCAATGATCTTGGATACCACCCCAGCGCCAACGGTACGGCCACCTTCGCGAATCGCGAAGCGCAGACCTTCTTCCATGGCAATCGGGGCGATCAGTTGTATCACCAGCTTGACGTTATCACCCGGCATCACCATTTCAATGCCTTCCGGCAAGGTGCAGGCTCCGGTTACGTCTGTGGTGCGAAAGTAGAACTGGGGGCGATAGCCATTGAAGAAGGGGGTATGGCGACCACCTTCGTCTTTGCCCAGCACGTACACTTCAGCTTCAAAGTGG
>JBNKLG010000005.1:0-82244 GCA_050292235.1 Sedimenticolaceae bacterium
CCCGAACTGCTTGGGATCCTCCGCTCGGATCCTGCCCAGCCGCTCCTCCATGAGCTGGAAGGCCTGATCCCAGCTGATCTCCTCAAAGGCTGAGGTACCGCGCTCTGCCCCCTGTTTGCGCAACAGCGGCTTGGTCAGGCGGGCCGGGGAGTACTGCTTCATGATGCCCGAGGCGCCCTTGGCGCAGATCACCCCCTGGTTCAGCGGATGCTCGGGATTGCCCTCGATATGGCGCACCTCACCATCGCGCAAAGTCACGCGAATGCCGCAACGGCAGGCGCACATATAGCAAGTGGTATTCTTGACTTCCACACGCCCGACATCGCGGTCGGAACGTGCCGATGGATCCAACATAATCCGGCCTCGTTCTGTTCTCCAGGTCAGCCGGAAGCCTGCCCACCGGCAATCACTCTTACCATTCAGCCCTGGAATAAAAGCATATTCTAATATTTACCCAACTTACGAAGCAAACCATACAATGACCATTGCCAATCTCAGCTGCTTCCTTCAACAACAGCGCTTACCACCGGACTACCGTCACCTAGTGGCGCACTGGTTCCAGCCACTCAGCCAAGCCCTGAGCGATAAACAGCGTCACCACGCTCGCCCCATTCTGGTCGGTATCAACGGCTGTCAGGGCTCAGGCAAAAGTACCCTCGCCGCCCTGCTCCGCCACCTATTGGAGCAGGAGGCCGGTCTCAAAACGATCAATCTCTCTCTCGACGATTTCTATCTAAGCCGAGCCGGGCGCCAAGGCCTAGCCAAAACGATCCATCCACTATTGGCCACTCGAGGCGTGCCCGGTACCCACGATACCATCCTGATGACAGAAACACTTCAATCCTTACTAGCTGGTCGAAATGGGGTTGCCATCCCCCGTTTTGACAAGGGCCTGGATGAACCGAAGCCGCGCTCCCAATGGGTAAACTGCTCACAGCCAGACGTAGTGATTTGGGAGGGCTGGTGCTTGGGAGTGACGGCAGAGTCTCAGGCAGATCTGGAAACCCCTATCAACCTACTTGAGGCCAAAGAAGACCCGGATGGCCGCTGGCGTCACCACGTCAATCGATGCTTAACCGAAGACTATGCACCATTATTTGACAAGGTAGACACCTGGATCATGCTCTGCGCGCCGAGCTTTGATTGTGTGATTGAATGGCGTCAGGAGCAAGAAGAAAAGCTCTTGCAAGCGTGCCAAAGCAAGAATCTGGATACCCAGGCATTCATGAACCGCGATGCATTAGTCCGTTTTATCCAGCACTACCAACGTCTGACCAAAAGCGCTCTCGCTCAACTACCCGCCCGGGTCGATCACCTCTATTTACTGGATGCACAACGGGACATTCGAGGCTACAGTGGACCGATAAAAACTCAGGCTTTAGAAGAAACCCTCAACAAACTGCCTTGAACATTTTTGGTACCGGGAGCGGGACTTGAACCCGCACGGCGTTTCCGCCTCGGGATTTTAAGTCCCGTGTGTCTACCAATTCCACCATCCCGGCATAGCGGCCCATTCTATCCTCTGACTCCTCTCTCGCCAATCGGAGAAAGTGAGCCCTTTCGGCCACCCTCTTTTTTTTTTCGAAAAATAGGCTAATCTCCAAAAAGTATGATCAAAATCAATGTAAATTCTCACAAACCAAGTTCAACCTAATAAGCAAGCTTAAGATATCCGAAAATATCTCGACCCCAATTTCAGATCACAAGCCATTGATGGCTCACAGTGCGCCGGTAAACTGGCCTCACAATTAAGGAACGGCTAGCAAGATTTCAGATGATCAACCCTGAACCGCACTTACCTCTAGCAAATGCAATATACGCAGGAGCTCTGACATGGCCAGAAAACTAAAAATCACTCAGCGCCTCGCTGTCACCACCACCAGCATGCTAGCCATTGTGCTGGGTTTGGCCTTCTACGCCTCTTTTTCGTATACCAAAGAGATGTTAGAAAAGGTGGAGCAGAAAAATGCTGAAAAGATGGCCAACCATGTGTTGAGCACTATCAATAGTGAAGGTCGAAGGGCACAATCCATGGCCGACTTAGTCGCTAGCATCCCCGATGTCCAAACCGCTTTTGCCAATCAGGATCGCGAGAGGCTGACTGCCCTGTTCGCCAGTGGCTTCTCTCATTTGAAAGAGAACTACGGCATCAGACAATTCCAATTCCACACCCCCCCAGCCACTTCCTTCTTACGGGTCCATAAACTGAAAAAGTTTGGTGATGACCTGTCCAACTTCCGAAACACCGTGGTGGAAATCAACAAAGATCACAAGCCGGTGATGGGCCTTGAGGTCGGGGTGGCTGGCTTAGGGATTAGAGGCATCGTACCCATGCGTCATGAGGGCAAAGCCATTGGCTCAGTAGAGTTTGGCATGTCCTTTGGTAAAGACTTTCTGACCAAACTCGCCAAAACTGAGCAGGCCAATCTCGCCCTTTTTCTCAAGCGTAAAGGAGAGATGTCACTCTTTGCCAGTACCGATGACAAAGCCGATTTATTGACCCCGGATGAGCAGGCCCAGGTCATGGAACAGGGGAGTCTCTTTCGAGTCAGCAACCTTGGGGATCTTCCCGTCTCTCTCTATGCCAAAACGGTGCAGGATTACAGTGGAAAGGATATCGGCTACCTTCTGGTCGTTCAGGACCGCAGCGAAGTAAAGGGACGCATCGGAAATCTGGCGCTGTATAGTGCGATCATGGGACTGGGTGTTGGCTTGGCACTACTGCTATTGATCTGGATTATCAGCCGGAGCATCGTTGTCCCACTAAAAAACACGGTGGCCAGCATGCATGACATTGCACATGGTTCCGGCAATCTCGGGGTACGATTGGACGAATCCGGTCATGACGAGATCAGCGATCTGAGCAGGGCCTATAACACCTTTGTTGATAAAATTGATCATACGATCAATCAGGTGATAGCCTGCACCAACGACATCGTCCTTTTGGTCAACGACTATATAGACCTCTCCAGCCGTACGAACAAAGGCATCCACCAGCAACAAAGCAAAACAACACAGGTTGCCACTGCCTTGAACCAGATGTCGGCAACGGTTTCGGAAGTGGCTCAAAACACAGCCAAGACAGCAACGGCTGCCACGGACGCCGACAAAGAGTCCAAAACCGGTATGCAGGAGGTCAGCACCGTTCGGGACAGCATCACCACCCTGGCGAATGAGGTTGAGCATACCGTCGCTATCGTGCGCCAGGTGGAAGCTGACAGTGACCGTATTGGCTCCGTGCTGGATGTCATCAGAGGTATTGCCGACCAGACCAATCTGCTGGCCCTCAATGCCGCCATTGAGGCCGCCCGGGCTGGAGAGCAGGGTCGCGGTTTCGCAGTGGTTGCCGATGAAGTCCGTACACTGGCCCAGCGCACCCAGGATTCCACTCAGGAGATCCATGAAATGATCGCCAGCCTGCATGGCAATGTGGGACGCACGGTCAGTGCCATGGAACTCAGCCAAAACCAGACCAGCAGAAGTGTTGCCCAGGCCGATCAGGCGAATCAGGCCCTGGTTGCCATTACCCAGGCCATCGACACCATCTCCAGCATGAGCTCTCAAATCGCCACAGCAGCTGAAGAACAAAGCGTGGTCGCGGAAGACATCAACCGCAACGTATCGGAAATCACGCAAATTGCCGACCAAACGGCGGAGGATGCAACCCTGTCCATTGAAGCCACTTCACGGCTTTCAGAATCCGTCACTCAGCTCCTGGGACTCATGAACCACTTCCAAACCAGCGCTCATCATGCCAATGCCCTATCTGGGGCCAAAGCCACCCATGTACTTTGGAAAGGAAAACTGCGTGCCTATCTTGATGGCCATGGCAGCATCGATGAGAAAAACGCCTTTGACCACCACGCCTGTAGTCTGGGCAAATGGTATTACGGTGACGGTGCCAAAGAGTTTGGACACCTCTCTGAGTTCTCTGACATAGAGATGCCTCACCGGGAAATCCACGAAGCCATTCACCGTGTTGCCCAGCTGCATGAACG
The DNA here is from genome assembly GCA_050292235.1 of Sedimenticolaceae bacterium. GTDB lineage: Bacteria > Pseudomonadota > Gammaproteobacteria > Chromatiales > Chromatiaceae > JBNKLG01. Next base: position 3,999 of record JBNKLG010000005.1, read on the forward strand.
AGGTGATATCGATGCCGCAGAGGCAGAGCTGGAGAAACTAGGACCTTTGTCTCACGACATTGTCGAACTCATCGCCAAGCTGGAACACAAGCTCTAGTTTCAATGACAACTTCCCCCGTCCCGGCCAATGCCTGGCCGGAACGGTCACTACCAGGCTTTTCCCTCTGCCATATTCGATGGGATGATTTGCGCAACCGACCATCTCGTATACACTCTCAACGGCCACCATCCCAATTTCAGGTCCCATTCCCCGCTTTTACCTTCAAAGCGGAGCCGTTTTCACAGAAGGATTATCCATGTTTGGTTTCAGCAAGAAAAAAAAACAGGCCAAGATCGCTGCTGAAGCCAGCCATCCCCCATTACCACCTGAAGCGCTTTCACGATATGAGCCTTTTAAGGATTTAGAGGAGACACATGTCGCCCTGCTCCATAGTTTCATCGATGAAAAATGGGCGCAAGACGGGGATCAAATTATCCAGTTAGGCGGTGAAGATAATTTCAGTTATTTCTTGCTTAAAGGAAAACTGAAAATGACCTCTCACGATGATCGGGTTAAAGTCATCGATGAAAATGCGGATACGGCCCGCTTCCCCATCTCTGATCTTCGCCCACATCGTTATAACATCAGCGCGCAGGGCCCCGTACACTATTTCGTGCTCGACAACTCGGTGCTGCGGGTACTCATCGAAACCAAAAACAAGGGAACTCTTGAAAACGAAGACGACGGCATGGTCGTCAATCTCCCTGGTACAGCATCTCAAACCGCCGATTTTCTCATGGGAGAAATTCTCGACGACCTCAGCAAAGACCAGCTCACTCTGCCCTCTCTGCCGACGGTAGCGCTCGACATCAGTCGCGCATTACATGATCAAGAAACCGATGCCGGCAAGATCACTGACATCATCCAAACTGACCCTGCCATCGCTGCCAAGATTGTCCGAGCAGCCAACAGCGCCCTATACGCTGGACAGGGAAAGGTGGAGGATTGCCACAATGCCGTTGTCCGCCTCGGCTTCGAGGTCATCAATCGCCTCGTCATCAGTTTTGCCTTGCAAGAGGTCTTTCTGGCACGAAACCTGGCACTAAAACAGTGGATGGATGATCTTTGGCATCACAGCCTGGAAATTGCCGCCTTATGTCATACCCTGGCCCAAGGCCGCAAAGGTTTGAATCCAGAAAACGCCATGCTGGCTGGCTTGCTCCATGATATTGGGGTGTTAACGGTACTTGGCTACGCTGACAGGGTTGTGGACATCAGTGTCAGCCTGGAAGAGATGAAAGAAATCGCCGCCAAAATCCGCGGCCAAGTTGGTGCCAAGGTACTGGAAGCCTGGAAATTTGAGCCCAGTCTGATCATCGCCTGCCGCCATGCCGAAAACTGGCACTTCCAACGGGAAAAAATGGTCAGCTATCCCGACCTGGTCATTGCTGCCCAACGCTTGAATCTTCTGGACAAAGACCCCAAAGCGCCCATACCAGATATTGCTGAAATGCCAGTGTTCTATCGCCTTTTCATCAATGGACTGGATGAAGAAGAGCAGCAGGCGTTAATCGCAAAAGGCAAAGAAAAACTGGCGCAACTCCACGGCCTGTTCGCTCGAAAATAGAGAAAGCCCTTAGGCAGCAGAGGTTTTGCCATGCAATCGACAAAGCAGTTCCGCCTCGTCGCGACTTAATCCCAACTCTGAACGCAACTCCTGGACACTGGCCCCCTGGTGTATCCGAGCGATGGCCTCGGCATAGGGTTGATTGGCTGAGACGGTTTCTTCTGAAGCAACCGGAGATTCTTGAACCGGAGACAACACGGAAGAAGCATCTTGGTGCTTGGTGGCCAATCGCTGTTCAAGACCCAGAAGACGACGATGCAATCCGCTGGTGGAAGCACTTTGGGCATTCAGCAAACCACTAAGGGAACGCAGCTCCTGACGAGTCTGTGCCAACTCCCGTTGTAAACGCCCAATTCTGACGAAAAGGAACCAGGCAACCACGGCCAAAAGTACCGCGAGTAACCCTAACAGAATCTCAGTAGGCGCCAATACCATCATAGTGGGGATCGTCACGCATAATCATCAATATGGCCTGGCTGTTGCTCTTTCTTTGGCTGCTCTTGCTTGCCATCATGAGGTTCGGAAGGTGCCTGTCGCCGGGCACCCTTACGGGTTGCCCGACGTGAGGGTGTGGCTGGTGTTACCGGTATAATCTCACCCGGCAACTCAGCCATGATCTTTCCCTAGAAGTTCTGCATATCGGACCATTCTTCTTCACTCAACAGCCGGTTGATATCGATAACGATCAACAGCTGCCCTTCACGGGTATGCACCCCTTGAATGTAGCGGGCCGTCTCCTCATTGCCGACATTGGGGGCGGAATCGATCTCGGATTCACGCAACTCGACCACTTCGGCAACGCTGTCCACCTGAATGCCGACAACCTGACCTTCGCCTTCAATAATGACGATGCGACTGTTTTCCGTGGTTTCGGCCTGTGCGAGGCCAAAGCGATTCCGGGTATCGATCACGGTTACCACATTGCCACGCAAATTAATGATACCCAAAACATACTCCGGCGCACCCGGCACAGGTGCAATCTCAGCAACCCGAAGTACTTCCTGCACTTGCATGACGTTTATGCCATAAGTCTCCTCTTCTAACTTAAAGGTCACCAATTGAATCAATGCATCTTTACCAGAATCTTCTACGGAGGCGTTCATGGGGTCTCTTTCCTAGTTATTGATGGATAATGTTGTGCAATGGTCAGCAAACCAAGTGCCGAATAGGTACCACTCCCTAGAAATATAGCCAATCAAGCTCAGTATCCCCTGAATAAAGGAAGAACCCGCGCTTGAGTGTATAACCTAAAAATAGCATGGCTGAGGGATCTGTGATGGGATAAAAGAGATTCACCACATTTTTCCGCGCTTTCTTATTGGATTTTCAACAAAAAACAGCCGAACTTCCCTAAAGTTTAGCGCTTGATAGCCACAAATGCTGTTATCTCCCATCTGCCAACATGTTGGCAATGACATCAACATCAATCAGCGGGCAAAGCGCTTTGGTATGGGTTCCCAGAAGCCAGGGCCGCTGCTGGCGATGCCTGCGCCACTGAATATCCTCTTTATTTAACTTAACCGTGTCGTGAAGCATCTCGCAGAGCAAACCAAAACGGCCATCAGCAATAGCCAAGATATACCGATAGTGATCGGTATGGGCACTCTGCCCCGGCATCAGCAACTCAGTCAGGTTCACCACAGACATCTTTCCCTCACGAAAGGTCATAACCCCCTGGTGCCAATCCGGCTGTCCCGGCAACTTACTCGCCTGATCTCGCCACTCAACGATGCCATTTAATGATACCAATGGCACAGCATAATCCTTCCCCCCAGCAGAAAACATCAAACACTGAAACGCCTGCTGGGCGAAACCCGGATAGGGCGTCTGGCTGTCGGTCTCCTCAATCGATATTGCAGATACCGGGGAAACGACCTCTTGCAGCTCTGGTTCCGGCTCAACCACGACAGGGGTGGATAAAACAGGAGATGGGGCCTCAACAGGAGGGGCTGGCTTCCGCTCTGGTGTCAGTACTGATGCTGGCCGGTACTCCTCAACCGGTGCCAGTAAATCTTCCAAAAAGCTATCCAGCGCCTGACTCGGACGCTCCCGTATCGGCGAAGAGGATTTGGGTGGTGCTTTAGGATCGGACAAAGAGACCTCGCATTCTCAACAAAATCAGTTTCGTGGTTCAGCCATATCGCTACGTCGAATTCCCGACACCCAGAGCATCAACATATAGCCTGCCCCACCCATCATCACCAAGAGTAGCAAATTGTATGCCCTTTCCCAGCGAGAAAATGACATCCAATCCCCCATGACCTGCTGTAGACCAATCAGCACCCCCATCATCATCACCGAGGCCACCAGGGTCCGTAACATCAGGTGCCACCAGTGAACACGCCACTGAAAAACCCCATCCCGCCATAAAATCCTTAACAACCATAGGGCTGTTACAAAGGCGGATATGCTGGTCGCCAGCGCCAAGCCCACATGACCCAAAGGGGCAACCAGGAGTAGATTCAGTAAAAGATGGATCGCCAATCCCCAAAGAGCAACTCGTACCGGTGAGGCACTGTCCTGTCGAGCGAAAAATGCTGGCATCAACACCTTGGCCGCGACAAAAGCCACCACCCCAGGGGCATAGGCCGCCAGAGCTGCGGACGCCATTGCCACATCTTCGGCATCAAAGGCCGATGAGGCAAACAGTGTCGCCATGATGGGACGGGCCAATAACCAAAGCGCGATAGCAGCAGGTATGGCAAACAACAGGACCCAGCGCATGGCCCAGTCCAGAGTACGGGAAAAGGCCTCTGGCGTCTCTTCAGCGTGTTGTCGTGACAGGCCTGGCAGGATCACTGTCGCCAAAGCCACACCCAGCAAACCCAGAGGAAAATCCAACAGACGTTCGGCGTAGTAGAGCCAACTGATGGTGCCATCAGCGAGAAAAGAGGCAAAAAAGGTGTCGAGTAAAAGATTGAGCTGCAGGGCCGACACGCCAAGCAAGGTTTTGGGCATCTGCCGCCAGAGCTGGCGAACACCGGGATGAGAAAAATCCAGTTTTGGTCTGGGCAGGAGTCCCAACCGAGCCAGTGCTGGCAGTTGCATCCCCAACTGAAACAAGCCAGCGACCAACACCGCCCAGGCCAGAGCAAAGATAGGCTCGTTCAACTGCGGTGATACCCCAAACGCAAAGGCGATAACCATCAGATTCAGCACCACTGGCGTGAACGCTGGCAGTGCAAAACGGCCATGGGCATTAAGCAGGGCTCCGGCAAAAGCCGTTAAGCCAATAAAAAAGACATAAGGAAAGGTCAGGCGCAATAACTGACTGGCTTGCGCCCACTGGTCTGCATCAGTGGCGAAACCCGGTGCAAACAACAGTACCCAAAGCGGCGCTGCCACCATGCCCAGCAGAGTGACCAATGCCAAAAGAGCTGCTGCACTGCCGCTGACTGTAGCGATAAAACCGGACAGAACAGCTTGCCCGCGATATTGTGTCAGTAAAGGTACCAGAGCACTGGCAAAGGCCCCTTCGACAAAGAAACGCCGCAGCAGATGAGGGATTTTAAACGCCACAAGGAAGGCATCGGTACGACCATCAGCCCCGAACAAAAGGGCCAAAACCAGATCTCGCGCCAAGCCCAGCAAACGCGACACCAGGGTCAAGCCGCTGACCTGAGTCAAGGCGGAGAGTAAACGCACCCTATCTGTCCGTCAGCTCAACTGGCCTGCTGCTGCCCCGCCCCAGAATCCTCCTTGAGCAGGGACTCCAGCAAATCGGCATAGGCCAAAACACCTCGTGAGCGTGGTGCATACATAGGTGGCGGCATCCCGGCACGACTGGCATCGCGGAATCGGGTGTCGACGGGAATATAGCCACTCCAGAGATGATCTGCATGATTCATGCGCAGGGTGCGCAAGGTATCCAGGGCAGCACGGGTTCGGCGATCAAACAAGGTTGGAACCAGCAGATAATCCAGCTCTGCCTTGCGCGCTTTGAGTACCATTTTCAGGGTGTGCAACATGCGCTCCAGACCCTTGAGGGCGAGAAACTCTGTCTGCACCGGAATCACCAGTTTTTCACAGGCCGCCAGCGCGTTAATCAGCAACACCCCCAACAAAGGTGGGCAATCCAGCAAGGCAAAATCATAGCTCTCCTCAAGCTGGGACAACCCTTGTTTAAGAATAAGTCCCATCCCATCAAGCTTGCCCGCCTGTCGATCCAGGGTGGCCTGGGCAACAGAAGCTGGCATCAGATGTAACCCCTCGGTACCCGTGTCCAAAGGCAGGATCGAGGCATCAATAGTGCGGTGTTCGGCCCGGGCCTGAAACAGCGAATAGACACTCTCTTCGATGGCATCTGCATCATAACGAAAGTAACTGGTCAGAGAGCCATGGGGGTCCAGATCCACCAGCAATACGCGGAAGCCCCATGCCGCCAACAGCCCCCCCAGGGTAACCGTAGTGGTGGTCTTACCCACGCCACCCTTCTGATTTGCTACAGCCCATATTTTCATGGTACATCCACCTGGCTATCACGGGCACTGCCACGAGAGCCCCCTCCCTCTTTTGCACTCATGATCAAAAGCGTGACGCGCCGATTCTTTGCCCGACCAAGGGGAGTACTGTTATCAGCAATGGGGCGGAATTCGCCAAAACCAACGGCTGCCAGGCGCTGTGGATCAACCCCAAGGCGCGCAAAATAGTGCACCACGCTGGCGGCACGGGCCGAGGAGAGCTCCCAATTGGAAGGAAACTCCTGGGTCCGGATCGGCACGTTATCCGTATAACCTTCAACATTAACCGCATTGGGCAGGGTTTTCAGTACTCGAGACACATCGCGCAGAGCACTCAGGGCAGGACGGCTCAGGCGAGACTCCCCCGTCTCAAACAACATTTGACTGTTAAGATTCACCTCGACCCAGCGCTCGTTGTAGGTCACCTCCGCCAAATCCTCCAGAATCAAATTGTCCAGCTGATCTTTGAGACGTTGAGCAATATCGGACAGCTCGGCACTTTCCCTCTGTTGTGTCGAGGATTGGGGTTGAGACTGTGGTGGTGCTATCGATTCCTCTTTTTTAGCCTCTGACGGCACAATCTCCTCGGGGTCAGGGGGGGAAAGTACTTCAGTAATCGGATCCTCAGACTGTATCGGGTGTTCGATCTCAATCCCCTGCTCTGGCTTTGCGATAATGGCCCCACCGCTTTCTATACCGATGGGCATGCCCCGCTCCTGCTGGCGATCCTTCACGAAGCTCTCGGACAGCGTCTCAGACAGCACCCGATATTTGCCCTCATTGACTGTAGACATGGCATACATGACCACAAAAAAGGCAAACAGCAGGGTGATGAAATCGGCGTAGGAAACCAACCAGCGCTCATGGTTATCGTCCTCGTCATGGATGCGCCTTCTGGCCATGGCTAGAGATAGCCCTTGAGCTTGGTTTCGATATAGCGGGGATTTTCGCCTTCGGCAATGGCCACGATGCCTTCTACCACCATGCGGTAATACTGAGCCCGGTTAAAAGCATGGGCTTTGAGTTTATTGCCCAGCGGTAACAGCAACAGATTGGCCAAACCCACACCATAGATGGTTGCCACAAATGCCGTGGCGATACCTGCACCCAGCAGGGCAGGATCAGCCAGATTCTGCATCACATGGATCAAACCCATCACCGCGCCAATAATGCCGACAGTAGGTGCATAGCCACCCATGGCAATAAACACCTTGGCCGCTTCGATATCGCGGGTCTCATGATGGTCAAGCTCCATCTCCATGACATTACGTAAGGCATCAGGCTCACTACCATCCACCAGCAACATCATGCCCTTGCTGACCATGGGATCAAGCTCTTTCTCAGCCAGTCGTTCCAGCCCCAGCAAACCCTCTTTACGAGCCACATGACTCCATCCAGTGATCTTGCTGATCATTTCAGAGCGATTGAGTCGAGGTGGAGAGAAGACCTCGGAGGAGAGACGTAAAGCACGCACAAAGGTAGAGACACGCGTCTGCAACAAGGCTGCACCAATGGTGCCACCAAAAACAATCAGCATGGCCGGGCCATTCACCAAGGATTCGGCATGACCGCCCTCCAGCATATTGCCACCGATGATGGCAAGAAACCCCAGTGTCACGCCAAGTATGCTGAGAATATCCATCCTTCAGACCCGCTTGCATCAGTGGAAAAAATCGCGCAAGGCCGCGCCCATGGCGTTCAGAGGCAAGACCCGGTCGCTGAGTCCCGCTTTTTCCACCGCTTGCGGCATCCCGTAGACCACGCAACTGGCCTCATCCTGGGACCAGAGTATCGATCCCCCTTGTTTTAACAAACGCGCTCCCTTGGCACCATCGGCACCCATGCCAGTCATGACCATCGCCAAAACCTGATTCCCCAACACCCGGGCTGCAGAACCGAACAGCACATCAACACTGGGCCGATAGATCTGACCGTTATCCTCTTTCACCTGCACCACCAGATTTCCGCCTTGGCGATCAAACACCAACTGATGCCCCCCAGGGGCAATGAGTACTTCACCAGGTACGACACGATCGTTATTCTTGGCCTCGCGTACCCTGACCTGACACAGAGAATTGAGACGATCGGCATAGGCAGTGGTAAAACTCTCCGGCATATGAATGGCCACGACCACCGGCACAGGGAAATTGGCAGGCAACTCTTTGAGCACGGTCTGCAGGGCCATTGGCCCCCCCGTAGAGGCACCAATCACCAACATTTTTTTCGGCCCTCGAGAGGTGACTGGCGAAGACACAACAGTTCGAACTTCGTCTACTGTTCGCACTACAGGTACGGACTTTGAGGCCGGTGTAACCGAGAGGTGGGATCGTGATATCGGGCGTACGCCAGCCGGTCGATGGGCAAGAGCAAGCACCCTGGTCACCAGTTGCTGATTGGCCGAAGCAGCATGACGGGAAACCGACTCGAACTGCTTGGGCAGAAAATCGGTAGCGCCCGCTTCCAAGGCATCCAGCGTTGCTTTGGCACCCTCGTAGGTCAGCGAAGAGAACATAAGTACCGATACAGGCCGAATGGCCATGATCTGACGCACCGCCTCAATACCATTAAGGCGCGGCATCTCAATATCCATGGTAATGACATCTGGACGCAGATGTCGGGCCTGCTCCACAGCCTCGATACCATCCGCCGCAGTTCCCACCACTGTCAATCGGGGGTCAGCATCCAGTATCTCGCAAATTCGTTTACGGAAGAAAGCCGAATCGTCGACGACCAATACTTGGATCGTCATACGCCACGCTCCCCAAACTCCACGACATGCAATACCCGAGCATCCCCTCGAACTGGCAGGCTTATGGCAAAACTAGAGCTTTTTCGCATATTGTCGCAATAAACCAGGAATATCCAGGATAATGGCAATTTTGCCATCACCAGTAATGGTTGCACCAGCCATGCCCGAAACCCGCTGCAGCATCTTCCCCAAAGGCTTGATCACCACCTCTTCTTGGCCGATGAGTTGATCTACGACCAGCCCCACATGGGTGCCACTGACGTTGGCGACGACCACATGGCCATGCTTCCCATCCTCACTGTCTGCCTGAACACCAAGCTCAGGAGGACAATAGTCATCTTGCACCAACCATTCGTGTAAGAAAAACAGCGGCAAGGCGCGATTACGCACCATAATGGTCTGACGACCATCCACTACATTGGTCCGCCTCAGATCCAGATTGAAAATCTCCACCACGCTGGAAAGCGGCAATGCAAAAGGCTGTTCACCCAGCACCACCATGAGCGTGGGCAAAATGGCCAATGTCAAAGGTAGTTTGATGATGATGGTGGAGCCCTCTCCCCATTTGGAATCGATATCTACCTGACCATTCATCTGGGTAATGCGGGTTTTTACCACGTCCATACCAACCCCGCGCCCTGAGACATCGGACACCTCGGTTTTGGTCGAGAAACCCGCACCGAAAATAAGATTAAAACAATCCTTATCATCCAAACGCGCAGCGGCTTCAGTGTCCATCATGCCCTTTTCTACTGCCTTACGGCGCAGCACCTCAGGATCCATGCCTTTACCATCATCCTTAATCGACAGCATGATGTGATCACCCTCCTGGGCAGCAGACAACACCACCGTCCCCTTTCGAGACTTGCCCGCTTTTTCTCGCTCTTCCGGCGTTTCCACACCATGGTCAACGGCATTGCGCACGAGATGGACCAGGGGATCGGCCAAAGCCTCCACCAGATTTTTATCCAGGTCGGTATCTTCCCCGACCAGTTGCAAATCAATCTCCTTTTTCAGACTACGGGCCAAATCACGAACAACCCGGGGGAAACGACCAAAAACCTTTTTGATCGGCTGCATACGGGTCTTCATCACAGAAAGCTGCAAGTCTGCCGTCACCAAATCCAGGTTGGCCACCGCCTGAGCAACTTCCTCATCCTCCATGGTGGACTTGAGGGTATGCAGGCGATTTCTCACCAATACCAGTTCACCCACCATATTCATGATGTCATCCAACCGGGCAGTATCCACACGCACTGTGGTCTCGGCCTGGGTCTGTGTGGCATTTTTGACGATTTTATCGGCCTTAGCGCGGGACTCAGCCTCCGCATCCTTGGGTTTGGCCGCCGAAACCGACGGGGCTGCGCTTGCTTTTGGCGGGGTTTTTTCTGTCTTTGGAGTTGCCTCTTTGGCCTTTGGCTTCTGTTCGGGCCCAGGTTGCTTATCTGATCGATTGTCCGCCGACGCCTGAGCTGCAGCTGGATTGAACTTCCCCTTCCCGTGCAATTTATCCAGATACTGCTCAAACTCATCATCCGTAATGTCCTCGCCACCTGCCGAAGGGATTATGGGTGCAGCAGGCACCGCAGGCCGCTCTTCAACAGCCCCCTTAAATTTACCCTTGCCGTGAAGGTCGTCGAGCAAGGCCTCAAACTCTTCCTCGGTAATGTCGTCAGAGTCCGGGGCGATTGCCACAGCTGGTTTTTCTGCAACAGCAGGTTTCTCACCAAATGTTCCCTCACCATGCAGATCATCCAGCAGAGATTCAAACTCCTCCTCGGTAATATCGTCTGGATCTCCAGTTGCAGCTAGGGGTTTGGTTTGAGAGTCGGGTTCTGGCACAGGTTCCGGTTCAGCGGTAACCTCGGGCTCTGCCGTTGGATTGGCCAAACGCACCAAAGTCTGGATCAGGTCAGGATCGGCCGGGTCGGGCATATCACCCTGGGTGACAGTAGCAAACATCTCGTTGACCACGTCTAGCACCGATAGCACCGCATCCATCAGTTCGGGCGACACCTGTTGCTGCCCCTGACGCAACTGGTTGAAAACATCCTCAGCACGGTGGGTCACTTCTACCAACGGGGTGATATTGAGAAAACCCGCCCCACCTTTGATGGTATGGAAGCCGCGGAAAACCGCATTCAACAGGTCATAATCATCAGGGCTCTGCTCCAGGTCAACCAACTGCTCATTGAGCAGCTCCAGGATTTCTCCTGCTTCGACCAGGAAGTCCTGCAAGATTTCGTCATCTGTATCCAGACTCATGGCTTTTTATCCAAGGTATGCTCTGCTAATCCGGCAAAACCCACGGCATTCACCGGCGCAAAACCTTCAGTTAATTTTCAGAATCGGAAGGCCACCTTTCCCGGCCCTCTTGATTTCCGGCCAATCTAAAAACCCAATTCGGACAAAAGATCATCCACTTCGTCCTGGCCAGACACATGCCCGGCTTCATTGACACCGGGCACCACAGGCCCACCATCATCCACGATCAACCCACTGATAACCGCCTTCTCGGTTTCGCTGACAAAAGAGTCATCGACAACCAGTCCACCTGCAATGCGTAAGAGCTCAACCAGCTTGGATTCCACATCCTGAACCAAGGTGGAAACACGCCGCAGAATCTGTCCCGTCAGATCCTGATAATCCTGGGCCAAGAGGATTTCGTTCAAGCTGGTGCTCAGCTGACCAGAGCGGGTTCTACAATCCCCAAAGAACTGATCCAGTCGCCGGCAGAGTTGGCGAAAATCTTCCAGTTGCAAATCCCGTTGCCGAAATTTCCGCCACTCCTCAGCCAAGGCCTCAACCTCAAGCCGTACCACACTCAACAGATCACTACAGCTCTCTACCTCCTCCAGCGTTGTATTAGCTGCTTTATCGGTCATGACCACCACATAGCTCAGACGCTCTTTGGCATCGGGCAGCTCATGCTCAGCAATCTCACTCAGGCGAGGATCATGGGTAAAGGCACTGATCTCTACGATAGAGTTGTGCACCTCCCGAGCCAATTTGCCCACCGCTTGAAAAAGATCATCATCCCTCTGACTCAATAATTGCAGGGTGGCGTGGGCTTCCTCTTCACGATCATTTTCTAACTGCTCCAGGTACTCCGCGGCCAAAGCCAAGCGTTCTGTTTTATCCAGAGCCATAATCGGGGCCTCAGCCGTCTAAGCGTTCGAAAATCTTGCCGAGTTTTTCCTTCAAGGTAACGGCCGTAAAGGGCTTGACCACATAACCATTCACTCCAGCCTTTGCCGCTTCAATAATCTGCTCACGTTTTGACTCTGCCGTCACCATGAGAACCGGCAGGCTTTGTAGATTGGGATCGGCGCGAACAGCCTTCAACAAATCAATACCGGTCATGCCAGGCATGTTCCAATCACTGACCAACAGGTCAAAATCCCCCGACTTCAGCATCGGCAAAGCTGTGAGGCCATCGTCAGCTTCCTGGATATTGCTGAACCCCAGGTCACGCAGCAGGTTTTTGATGATTCTTCGCATCGTGGAAAAGTCATCCACCACCAGAATCTTCATGTTCTTATCCAAACCTACCTCCTAAAAGTAGTGTTTTGCTTGTGCGATCGTCTCTTCTTTGTCGTCCTCGCTCAGCCAATCCTTAAGCTTAGCGCGTAAACGGGCTGCTGCCTGACTGTGTATCTGACATACCCTCGACTCGCTCACGTTGAGCACTTCACCAATTTCCCGCAGGTTCAGCTCATCATCATAATAGAGCGATACCACCAAGCGTTCACGCTCCGGCAAAGCAGCAATGGCTGCAACCAACGCGCCTTTAAAGCCCTCGCGCTCCAGCAAGAACCCAGGTGTTTGTCCTACATCGCGGGCATTTGCCGAAGGCCCCATGCCCAATTCAGTCAGCTCCTCAATGCTAAGCAAGCGAGAACTGGCGTTATCCTGCAAAATCTGGTGATACTCGTCCAGTGATATCTCCATAGCCGTAGCGATTTCACTGTCCGAAGGATCCCGCCCCAACCTATTTTCCAGTCCGCGCACCACGTCGGCGACCTCTCGCGACTTACGGTGAACAGAGCGCGGGGTCCAATCACCACGCCGTATTTCATCCAGCATAGCACCTCGAATACGAATCCCTGCGTAAGTTTCAAAACTGGCGCCCTGGGAAGGATCATAATGCCGTGATGCCTCAATCAGTCCCATCATGCCTACCTGAATCAGGTCTTCCAATAAAACCGACGGTGGCAGCCGACTCAGTAAATGATAGGCAATGCGTTTCACCAAATTGGCGTGCTGCAGCACTGCCGCTTCTGCCTCATCCGAGGCAGCGATCTCTTCATAGGCCGAGACCCCGACCATGATCAGGCAATCTCCTGCCCCGAATACTGAATCAAACGCTCAACAAAAAACTGCATTTGCCCACTGGCACCACTGGGTAGCGGCCACCCACCCACCTGCTTGGCCAATAACTTAAAGGCCTGGGCCGCTTTACTGCTGGGTGCCGACAGCACCACCGGTTTTTGCGATTTGACCGCCTTTCGCATCTGTTCATCATAGGGAATCATGCCCGCATGCACCATCAGTGCATCCAAGTAGCGATCCGTAACCCGACAGATCTTATTGTAGAGCTCCTGCCCCTCCTGACTGCTGCGAACCATGTTGGTCAGAATACGGAAGCGCTCAATACCGTAGTCCCGGTTAAGCAGTTTAATCAGCGCATAGGCATCGGTGATCGAGGCAGGCTCATCGCATACAACAACGACCACCTCTTGAGCTGCCCGACTGAAGCTGACCACTGCATTAGAGATCCCCGCAGCCGTATCCACAATCAGGGTATCCAGATCATCCCCCACCTCGCTGAAGGCATGGATGATGCCGATATGTTCAGCCTGAGACAGCTCTGCCATGGCCTGTACGCCAGAGGCCCCCGGTACTACCTTGAGCCCAGCAGGGCCCTCGATAATGACATCAGACAGCTCCCGCTCACCCCTGAGAACATGAGAAAGGTCATAGTTGGCATGCAACCCCAGGACCACATCCACATTAGCCAACCCCAGATCAGCATCCAGCAACATGACCTTATTCCCACCCTGAGACAGAGCCACGCCCAGATTAACGGCGACATTGGTCTTACCGACCCCGCCCTTACCACCGGTAACGGCCACTACCCTAATTGGATGTTGATTCATATTGCAGGCTCAACCTTCGCATGCTGACTTGAAGCTTAGCCGACTCCTTGGATAATTGGCCAAACCTCTGTGATTATGGTGACAATTATATAGTCTAGAGGGGAATTCCGCTTTTCACGCCATCAAACCCGCACTTCTGCTGCCAGCCCCCCCAGGGCATAGGCCAGGTATTGGTCACTCTGACTGATGGCATACTGCTGGCTCATGTTGACGGCACGGTTGACCAAAGCCTGAGGCCGGGGCAGGTGCATATCTTCAGGCACCTTCTGCCCATCGGTGACAAAGGCCATCGGTAAACTGCGACGGATCATGGCGGAAAAGACACCCCCCAAGGCTGTCGCCTCGTCGGCCTTAGTGATCACGCAACCTTCTGGCGATACCATCCGAAAGGCCTGGATACATTGTTCCAGAGCCGATTGCTGAGTGCTGGCAGCCAATGTCAACAACACGCGAATAGCATGGCCTTCCGGCGTCAACATAGCCAATTGCTCGTCCAGATGGACATCACGCTGCCCCATGCCCGCCGTATCGATCAACACCAATCGCTTTGAGCTGAACTCATCCAAAGCAGACCGCATCTCCTTGGCTGAGTTCACCCGACGCACCGGCACATCCAACAGACGGCCAAAACCGGCCAATTGATCATGGGCACCCAATCGATAGCCGTCCGCAGAAATCAGCGCCAACTGCCGGTTGCCATGACGCAATGAGAAACGGGCCGCAATCTTGGCGATGGTGGTGGTCTTTCCCACCCCAGTCGGACCAACCAAGGCCACCACCCCACCCTCGTCCAGAAGCTGGGGTTCATACAGGGGAAGACTGGCCGCCAGAATGCCCAAGACACGGCGCCAGGCCTTTTCCAGATCACTGTAATCAGCCACTTTTTTCACCAGTCCATGACAGAGATCGCTGCTCAGCTCCAATCCCATGAGACGACGAAACAGCATCTGCGCCTGGGGGTGACTACGTCCCATCTCCCCCCACCCCAATAGAGAAAACTCCCCCTGCATAAGACGACGCATCTCGGCCATCTCCTCACGCATATGCTTTAGTGTCCGATCCCCTTCCACTTCGCTAACAGCGGCATGACAGCTCTGTTGCGCCCTGGTATCGTTTTTCTCCACGGCCCTTAAATTGGGCCTAACAGCAACCTTTGGCTTAGGAGTGGGCTGTTCAGATGCCCTCGCTTGCGTAGAGAGTGACAAAAAATCGTCACCCACCTCTTCGGACCAAGCCAGGCTCTGAGATGGCACATCAGATTTACCCAAAATCTTAGCAACAGGACGGGGTGGCGTTTTTACAGAGGCCGGACGCGGTGGCACCTGGGTACGCCAATCCTGGTTAGTAACGGCATTATGGGTGTCAAAACCGGAAAGATCTGGGCGGCTGCGTGGGTTTTTTGGCGCCCTAGCCCGGACAGGCTCTTCTTGATGCAACGCTGACTCATCGAAATCGACCGCTGCCACCAGCTCGATACCCTCATCGGTCTTGCAATTCGACAGAATCACGGCATCGGCGCCTAGGGTCTCCCGCACCTGGCGTAGTGCCTGTCGCATATCCGCAGCCTGAAACCGTTTCATTTTCATGATTCACCACCCTTAGGCGTTTTGATTTCCAATGGTCGCCACCACTCGAATGCGGCGATTCTCGGGCACTTCGTTGTAAGACAACACATGCATACCTGGCACACTATGTTTCACAAAGCGTGCCATCCAGGGTCGAATCGGAGCGGCCACCAACAATACGGACTCATCGCCGGTCATACTCTGCTGCTGAGCAGCCAATACCAGGGACTGCTGCACCTGTTCAGCCAGACCTGGTTCAAAAGCAATACCGTTCTCATCGGCATCCTGCACGCCACGGGTCAGGAGTTGCTCCAGATTGGGCTCCAGTACCAACACAGGGATCTCATCCACAGGCCCGGTGATCTGCTGCACGATGGAACGGGACAGAGCGATGCGCACCTGAGCAGTCAACAGCTGCGGATCGCTGGTCATGGCACCGTGCTCAGCCAGGGTTTCTGCAATAGTACGAATATCGCGAATAGAGACCCCTTCGCCCAAAAGGTTCTGCAATATCTTGAGGATACGACCGATGGTCAAGGTCTTGGGCACCAAGTCCTCGATCAACTTGGGCGCGATCTTACTCAGGTTATCCAAAAGTTTTTGTACCTCTTCATGGCCCAGCAATTCATGGGCATGGGATTGGAGAACCTCACTGAGATGGGTCGCCACCACAGTGCCCGCATCCACCACGGTATAGCCATAGCTTTGAGCCTGATCACGCTGGGTCTCATTGATCCAGACAGCTTCCAGTCCAAAGGCGGGGTCTTTGGTTTTAACCCCTTGCAAGGCGCCAAACACCTGACCTGGATTGATCGCCATGAGCTGATCCGGTTGGATATCGGCCTCAGCCACCGGCACGCCGTGGAGCGTCAAACGATAGGCGTTGGGTGAAAGATCAAGATTATCCCGGATATGTACGGGCTGAATCAGGAAACCCAGATCCTGAGACAGTTTCTTGCGCACACCTTTGATGCGATTCATCAGCTGGCCACCCTGGTTTTTGTCCACCAAAGGGATAAGCCGATAGCCAACTTCCAGACCGATAATGTCCACAGGTGCCACATCATCCCAACTCAGCTCTCTGACCTCGGGAATCTTTTCAACCGTTGCTTCCCTCTGCGCAGCCTGGGCCTGTCGCGCCTGTCCCTCTTTACGCAGATACCAAGCGGCGCCACCGGATACTAATGAGAGGGAGAGAAAAGCCAGATTCGGCATACCCGGAATGAGGCCGATAAACCCCAGGATACCTGAGGAGACCGATAAGGCCCTGGGATCGGTGAACATTTGCTCCATGACCTGACCACCCAGATCACGTTTGCTGTCACTTACCCGGGTCACGATGATGGCGGTTGCAGTAGAGAGCAACAGGGCCGGGATCTGTGCCACCAGACCATCACCAATGGTCAACAGCACGTAGTATTCCAGGGCCGTATTGAAATCCAGCCCATGCTGCAACATACCAATAGCAAGACCACCAATGATGTTGATGGCGAGAATGAGCACACCGGCCATGGCGTCACCACGCACAAACTTGCTGGCACCATCCATAGAACCGTAAAACTCAGCCTCGGCAGCGATAGATTCGCGACGACGCCGTGCCTCTTCATGATCGATCATTCCGGTATTGAGGTCGGCATCAATGGCCATCTGTTTGCCGGGCATGGCGTCCAAGGTGAAGCGGGCGCTCACCTCGGATACTCGCCCGGCACCCTTGGTCACCACCACGAAGTTGATGATCACCAGAATGGCAAATACCACCAAGCCCACCGCAAAGTTGCCACCAATGACGAAGGCACCAAAGGACTCGATCACCTTACCGGCTGCATCCCCACCCTGATGCCCTTCCAACAGCACAACCCGGGTCGAAGCCACATTCAGGGCCAGACGAAACAGCGTGGCCACCAGCAGCAGACTGGGAAACACCCCGAACTCCAGGGGCCGCAGGGTATAGAGCACGACCAGCATCACCACCAGGGAGAGGGTGATATTGAAGGTAAACATGATATCCAAGGCCAGAGCTGGCAGAGGCACAACTACCATGGCCAGCAGCACCAGAAGACCAATAGGTGCGCCCAAACCTGTCAGACTTCCAGGGGAGAGCCTCTTCACATAATTCAGCGTTGCTTCCACGATTCAATCCACCTTGGTTAGGTTCTGGCTTCGGTTTGAAGATCTTTGGGTATGGGGTACTCATCCGGTGCCTGAGGAATAACACCACCCTGCTGCTGCCATTGGCGCAGCTGGTAGACATAGGCCAATAGCTTGGCTACTGCCAGGTAAAGACCCTGAGGTATGGCATCCCCAATCTCGGTATTGAAATAGATGGCGCGGGCAAGCAAGGGAGATTCGATCACCGGCACATCATGATGGGTACCAACGCGACGGATATTGGCTGCGACCAGATCCGCCCCTTTAGCGACGACCTTAGGTGCCCTCATCTTGAGTTGGTCATAACGAAGCGCAACAGCAAAGTGCGTCGGGTTGGTCACAATCACATCCGCTTTGGGCACCTCCTGCATCATGCGACTGAAGGCCGCTTCCCGTTGCAGCTGGCGGATACGCCCCTTCACCTTGGGGTCACCCTCTGTGTTCTTGTACTCCTCTTTCATCTCCTGCTTGGTCATGCGCAGCTGGCGCTTGTGGTTCCACAGCTGAAAAGGCACATCAATGGCGGCCACCACCACCAAAGCAGAGGTCATCAGCAATACCGACCAGGTGATCAGAGACATCATCTCCGACGCAGCAGACTTCAAGTCCATAGCCGCCAAGCCCAAATAGCGATCGATGTTTTGCCACAACAACAAAACCGTCACGCCACCAATGAGCAGGAACTTGGACAAAGATTTGACCAGTTCGACCACCACGGTGACCGAAAACAGACGCTTGATGCCTTTTAGGGGATTGATCTTACTGAGCTTGAAGGTCAGGCTTTCGGCGGAAAACACGAGGCCACTGATGACGACAGAGGAGGCGATAGCCACCACCACCATGACCACGAAAAAGGGTGCTAACATCCATAACGCCTCTTGAATGGCGTCAATTAAATGGCGAAGCAGTGCACTGGCGTCATAGACATCTGCACGATCAAGCTGAAAACTGGCCAGGGTAACGCCCCTGAAGCCATCACCCAGATAATTCAACATCACCACCAGAGTCGCCACACCCAGGAGGGTCATGGCAAAGGTATTCAGCTCACGGGAACGGGCTACCTGACCCTTTTTGCGGGCATCGTCAAGACGTTTTCCACTGGGGTCTTCTGTTTTTTCTTGACCGTCTTCGTTCTCTTGGGCCACGGGGCTCTGCCTCTAGAAGGTTTCTGCCCAGAGGCTGTACAAGAATCAGGCCAAAATTAGTTCATGTCCCAGAAAACTAAAAAGATGGGGGACCTGTTGTTAATGCGAAGAGTGACCTGTCGCCAGGTCCAGCAATCCCAATGCCTTTCTCATCGAATCCACATCCAGAGTCTGCAAAGTGTCGATGATATTAGGATAGAACCTGGCGTGATAGCCATATCCTCCTTCTTTCAGCTCCTGAATCGCCTGTTCTTTTGTCCAGCCCTGAAAGACGATGCGGTAGGCGGCTGAAACGGTACCGGTACGATCTGAGCCATGCCAGCAATGGATAAGTATCGGGCCTTTGGATTTCTGAATAACCCTCAGGGCCTGCACCAACTGCTCGGGCCGAATATAACCGGCATTCATTTTGATGTGGTGCAGTTTGATCTGGAGGTTTTCCGCCTCATCATCGTCCGAATGGTATTGACGCAGATTCAATACCTCCTTGATGCCGAATGCTTTCAGCTCACCAAAAGCCTGACTGTCCGGCTGCTCAGAGCGATAGACTTTATTATCTAATGCATAGAAATTTCCCAACTTGGAACCGATAACAGGAACGGCCCAATCCGCAGGCCTCAATCTGACCTCGGCCTGAACAGCCAAAGCACAGAAAACCATGACTACCAAAATAGGCGTTTTCATCAGGAATGTTGCGCGCATTTTTTACCTCGTTTTCGGCTGGGTAATTTGGGCCAATCAGTCAAAGGTACCAATTCTGCCAGCAGCGCCGTGGCATAGGCACCTGGAAGTAAGCGAAATTCCAGCATCAGGTCATTGCCCTGCCAAGACCAGGAGAGCCCCTGAGCCACGGCTCGCAAGGCGCGGCGCTGGGGGCGCAACCGGTTTTTGATCAGCCCCTGCACCCAAAAAGCCTCCCCTTTCATCACCTGGGCCTCCAGGGCCGCGGCATCCAGGTCAGGTCGGGGCTCGCCGCTGCCGGGCAGTGGCCCGGTAGGCACCAATTCCAAATCAGCACAGCGTGCCTGAAGATCAGCACCAGCCTCTACCAGAGGAAACAGCCGCCCTTCCGCCACCACCTCCACCAGATCACCGGACATCAATTGCTGCCACTGGCCCTGCTCAATCCGTTTGGCCAACACCTGATTGAACAGGTAGGCCCGCACGGCAGAGAGGCAAAAGCCCTGTTGCTGACGACGGGGACGCTGCTCTCCAGAGAACCAGGCACGGGCCTGGGTCAGATTGGCCGCCTTGCGACCAAATCGCTGTTCGCCAAAATAGTTGGGGAAGCCCTGTTTGGCAATGCGTTCAAGCCGAGATTCGGCCTGAGTGGCATCACCCTGAACATCCCGCAAACGAATCTGGAAGGCATTGGCCTCATGATCACCCCGACGAAGAGGGCTCGGGTGACGGTCCTGGGCCAGCAACCGCAGACCCTCTCCCAGATCCCAACGCTCCGGCTGAGCCCCTGAACGCCAAGGCAAAGAAAACCATTGTCGACAAACGCCCTGGCGATCCTTGAGCCCGGCATAGCTGACTGCGGATAGTGGCGCACCACTGGCCCTAGCCAGACAGCGAGCGGCCCACTGGGTATTCTGCTGGCACTTCTCCAGATAAAGCCAGAGGAAGTCTCCCTGACCCTGGGGCGAAAAGCCCAGAATCTCTTCTACCAGAAAGTCTTCCGGCCGTTGTTTGAACACTACCTCAAGACAGGGGCCACCGTAAGCTCGCGGCCAATCCGGCAGCGCAAAGACCTCCGTCACTCGACCAGATCATCCAGCAGCACCACGGCAAAGGCAGCAATCCCCTCGCCCCGACCGGTGAAGCCTAGGTGCTCAGTGGTGGTGGCCTTGACATTGACCTGCCGCGGCTTGACCTGGAGATCCTCGGCCAGAATATCGCCCATGGCATCGATATAGGGGGCCAGCCTGGGTTTCTGGGCCACCAGGGTCAGATCGACATTGACCACACCATAGCCGCGTTCAGCCACCCGATTCATTACTTCCCTCAGCAGCAGACGGCTATTGCTGTCTTTATAACGAGGGTCGGTATCGGGAAAATGGCGCCCGATATCCCCCAGACCGGCGGCACCCAAAAGGGCATCACAGAGAGCATGAAGGGCCACATCGCCATCAGAGTGGGCCTCCAGACCCAGATGATAATCCACTTCGATACCGCAGAGAATCAGCCTTCGGCCTTCGGCAAACCGATGGACATCAATGCCCTGTCCAATTCTCATTCTGTTTCCACCTGTCGTGACAAATAGAATTCGGCCAAGGCCAGGTCCTCCGGTCGGGTAATCTTAAGATTATCTCCATGGCCTTCAACCAGCAGGGGCTGCTGACCCGCCAGCTCCATGGCTGAAGCCTCATCGGTCACCAGCTGCCCCAGAGCCAGGGCCTGGCTCAGGGCCTGGTGCAAAGGACCGAAACGAAACATCTGGGGGGTAAAGGCATGCCAGAGATGGCTGCGATCCAAGGTGGATTGAATCTGACCCTGGTCATCGCCCAGTTTCATGGTGTCGCGCACCGGCATGGCCAGCAAACCGCCCAGAGGATGATCCGCCAACTGCGCCACAAGCTGTTGCAGATCTTCAGTGCGTACACAGGGCCGGGCGGCGTCATGCACCAGCACCCAATCTTCATCAACGGCAACAGCAACCAGGGCATTAAGGGCGTTGACCACAGAATGGGGGCGCTCGGCACCACCATCCACGCGGATCACCCGCTCATCCTGGGCAAAACGACTCTGAGACCACCAAGGATCACGTTCCGCCAGGGAAAGATAGAGGCCACTCAGGGGCAAGCTATCGAAAAGACGCTGCAGAGTGCGGTCCAGAATAGTCTCACCACCCAAAGAGAGATACTGCTTAGGTATCTCGGCACCAACCCGACTGCCAATACCCGCAGCGGGGACTACCGCCCAGTAGCGGCTCATGGAGCATCCTTTTTGCTGTCGTCAACGATCTGGTAATACTCTTCACCCTCGCGCACCATGCCCAGATCCTGGCGGGCGCGTTCTTCCACCGCATCCTTTCCCCGTTTGAGATCAATGACCTCAGCGGCCAGACGATTATTGGCCTCGCGCTTTTCCTTAAGTTCCTGGCGAATGCTGTTATTGGTTCGCTGCAAGACGGTCAGCTCAGCCAGACCACCGCCTCGACGCCACAGCTGATACTGCAACCCAATCAGCAAGGCCAACAACAGCAGAATCAACCAACGCACACCCGTATCCACTCAACCAACCAGAAAGCCATCATCGCCTTGTGCTTCCTGTTATTCATCTACTTGTAAAGGCATCCCATGTCCCTATAGGATGCCATAAGAAACAGCGCCCCTCCCTAGCCGCGGTCATCTAAATCAATGGGGGAAGGCCTCCCGCCCCGCATAGCGGGCGGTATCACCCAGCTGATCTTCGATCCGCATCAGCTGATTGTATTTCGCCACGCGGTCAGAACGGGACAGAGAACCTGTTTTAATCTGGCCGGTATTGGCACCCACCACCAGATCGGCAATGGTCGTATCTTCGGTCTCACCGGAACGATGGGAGACCACGGCAGAGTAACCCGCCTTCTTGGCCATTTCGATGGCCTCCAGCGTCTCGGTCAGGGTGCCGATCTGATTGAGCTTGATGAGGATGGAGTTGGCAATGCCCTTTTCAATGCCCTCTTTGAGGATCTTGGGATTGGTGACGAAGAGGTCATCGCCCACCAGTTGTACCTTGCCACCCAAACGCTCGGTCTGGCGCTTCCAGCCGTCCCAGTCCCCTTCAGCCAGACCATCTTCGATGCTGATGATGGGATAGGCATCGACCCACTCCTGCAGGAGATCAGTCATACCATCGGCATCCAGCTTGCGACCTTCACCAGCCAGGTTGTAGAGGCCATTCTCGTAGAATTCGGACGCCGCCACATCCATACCCAGGAAGATGTCTTGCCCAGGCTTGAAACCCGCCTTCTCAATAGCGGTCATGATGACATCCAGCGCCTCGCGGTTTGAACTCAGATTGGGGGCAAAACCACCCTCATCGCCCACTGCGGTGTTCATGCCCTTGGCCTTGAGCACAGACTTGAGAGCGTGAAAGACCTCGGCGCCATAGCGCACAGCCTCACGGATGGAGCCCGCACCCACCGGCAGGATCATAAACTCCTGAAAATCGACACTGTTATCGGCATGGGCACCTCCATTGATGATATTCATCATCGGCACCGGCAGGCGGAAATCGCCCTCCTTGCCCAGGTATTCGTACAAGGCCACACCCTGCTCCTGGGCCGCAGCATGGGCGGCACTGATGGAGGCCCCCAGGATGGCATTGGCCCCCAGGCTGGATTTGTTCTCGGTACCATCCAGCGCCAGCATCTTGCCGTCGATACCAGTCTGGTCTTCGACATCCATGCCCAAGAGGGCTTCACGAATCTCGCCGTTGACGTGGGCCACGGCCTGACGCACACCCTTGCCCAAGTAGCGGGACTTGTCCCCGTCACGCATTTCCAGAGCCTCACGGGAGCCGGTAGAGGCGCCGGAAGGGACTGCTGCCCGGCCCAGGGCACCTGCGGCAGTGATCACATCAGCCTCGATGGTGGGGTTTCCACGGGAATCCAGAATCTCACGCGCTCTGACGTCGACTATCTCAGACATAGTTGCCTCCAATGGCAATCATAATAGGTAATAGGACAAGCTCAGCCCAGGCGAGTTTCAGCCAACGGCCGAGCCTTAACGACACGATCCAGCTGGATCAGTGTCTCAAGCAATGTTTTCATTTGAGCGAGCGGCCAGGAGTTGGGGCCATCACTCAAAGCCTGGGCGGGATCGGGATGGGTCTCCATAAACAACCCTGAGATACCTGCCGCTACCGCCGCCCGTGCCAGTACCGGCACATGCTCACGCTGGCCACCGGAACTGCTGCCCTGCCCGCCAGGGAGTTGCACCGAATGGGTAGCATCGTAGACCACCGGACAAGCAGTCTCACGCATCACCGCCAACCCGCGCATATCCGAGACAAGGTTGTTGTAGCCAAAGCTCACGCCCCGCTCACAGACCATAATCTGCTGGTTCCCTCCGGCACGGGCCTTGTCCACCACATGCTTCATGTCCCAGGGCGCCAGGAACTGGCCCTTCTTAATATTAACCGGCTTGCCGCAGTCTGCCACCGCGGTGATGAAATTGGTTTGGCGGCAGAGGAAGGCGGGCGTCTGCAACACATCCACCACCTCGGCCGCCTCGGCCAAAGGGCTGTCTTCATGCACATCGGTCAGCACCGGCACCCCGATCTGACGCTTGACCTCAGCCAGGATACGCAGACCCTCTTCCAGACCAGGACCGCGAAAGCTGTTGATGGAGGAACGATTGGCCTTATCGAAAGAGGACTTATAAATGAAGGGAATACCCAACTCCGTCGTCAATTCACGCAAACTGCCCGCCGTATCCAGGGCCAGCTGTTCGCTTTCGATGACACAGGTACCAGCAATCAGAAACAGCGGCTGATCCAGGCCCACCTCAAAATCACAGAGTTTCATTCAAACCTCGTCCGTCACAGTGGCTTGCTGTCGTTTGGCCAGAGCGGCACGGATGAATCCGGAGAAGAGCGGATGGCCATGACGCGGGGTCGAGGTAAATTCGGGATGGAACTGACAGGCCAGAAACCAGGGGTGATCTGGCAGTTCGATCATTTCCATCAGTCTGCCATCGACAGAGGTGCCGGAAAAACGCAGCCCCTTTTCTGCCAGGGGTTCCAGATACTGATTATTGAACTCATAACGGTGGCGGTGACGCTCCACAATCACCTCCTGATCATAAAGCGCACGAGCCAGAGAGCCGTCTAACAGCTTGCACTCCTGCCCCCCCAAACGCATGGTCCCGCCCAGGTCGGAGGATTCATCACGCTGCTTGAGATGCCCATCGGCATCGAGCCATTCAGTAATAAGGGCAATCACCGGATGAGGTGTTGCCTTTTCGAATTCGGTACTGTGTGCCCCGTCCAAACCAGCCACATGGCGAGCATACTCGATCACTGCCACCTGCATGCCCAGACAAATCCCCAAATAGGGGATCCCGTTCTCCCGGGCATAACGAGCGGCTTCAATCTTGCCTTCCACACCACGCAGACCAAAGCCACCGGGTACAAGGATGGCGTCCACATCCGCCAGGCTAGCGGTACCCTGGGTCTCGATCTCCTCGGAGTCGATGTAGACGATCTCAACCCGATTGCGGGTATGGATACCGGCATGGATCAGAGCCTCGCTCAGGGACTTATAAGCTTCAGTGAGATCCATATATTTGCCCACCATAGCGATACGCACCGCCCCGGTAGGGTGGCGCAGCCCTTCCAATACCCACTGCCATTGACTCAGATCTGCTTCAGGCACATCCAGGTGTAACTGACGCACCACCAATCCATCCAGATCCTGCTCGTGTAGCAACAAAGGAATGGCATAGATATGCTCGGCATCAATAGCTGAGATCACAGCCTTTTCACTCACATTGGTGAAGAGAGCGATTTTCTTGCGCTCGCTCTCCGGCAGAGCCTGCTCCGCCCGGCACAGCAGAATATCGGGCTGAATACCGATGGAACGCAGCTCTTTGACCGAATGCTGGGTCGGCTTAGTCTTAATCTCACCGGCAGAGCGGATATAAGGCACCAACGTCAGGTGCATGAACACCACCTGATCACGACCCAGTTCGACGCCCATCTGACGAATCGCCTCGAGAAACGGCAACGACTCGATATCGCCCACGGTGCCACCGATCTCCACCATACAGACATCCGCATCCGCTGCACCCAGGCGGATACTGCGCTTGATTTCATCGGTGATATGGGGAATGACCTGAACGGTGCCGCCCAGATAGTCTCCGCGCCTCTCCTTGCGGATCACATTTTCGTAGATCTGTCCCGTGGTGAAATTGTTGTTGCGTGTCGAAAGACTCTGAGTAAAACGCTCGTAATGGCCCAAATCCAGATCGGTCTCGGTGCCATCTTCGGTCACAAAAACCTCGCCATGCTGGAAGGGACTCATGGTGCCAGGATCCACATTGATGTAGGGATCCAGCTTGATCATGCTGATTTTGAGGCCCCGAGCTTCTAGCAAGGCGCCCAGAGAGGCGGAAGCAATGCCTTTTCCCAAAGAAGAGACCACGCCACCAGTGATAAAAATAAAACGCGTCATGGGATACCGGACCGTTAACCGTAAAATGGGGCTGAACGGCAGTGCAAGTTATCAGATTGGCTCACTTTGCTCAATGAGGCCTTTTGTCTTAGCAGAGCGCAAAAAAAGATAAACCATTGATCCAACGGGGATTTAGAGATCTACCCAACTTTCCAGACATCAGCCATACTGAGATCACCCGGACTCGAAATGGGGATATCCTGACCTTACTAGGCCGGATATGACATAAAACCAAATATTGAGGAGTGCAGCCATGCAGACATTGCATAAAATCTTTGGCGCCGCCGTCATGGCAACCGCCACCCTGATCAGCTCTCAAACAGCCCAAGCCTGGGGGCCCTGGGGCGGCGGCCCTGGCGGCTGGGGCAACGACGGCCATGGATACGGTGACGGCGGCGGTGATTTCAGCATGAGCATGGGAGGTAGCGGTAACGGCTGGGGTCGTGGAAACCGCTATTACAATCCATACTGGGGTGGACCCTATGGCTATGGATACCCGAACTACTATGGCAATCCTTATTGGGGTGCACCCTACCCGCAACAACAACCTGCTCCAGTTGCCCCTGCGATACCTGCAGCCCCCAACACCAGTCCCAAGTAAAAACTTGAGACCTCTGACCAAAAGGGACTTTCACTAAAAGTTCCTTTGGTCAGCTGACTACCTTTCTTTCAATAAAGAACCAATTTATTTTAAATCATAATGTTAGCAACACCTTAGCAAGCAAAAACCAAAGATAACCTCAACTTTACTTGATGTAAGTCAAGAGCGACTGCACAATAGCCTTTGGCATATCTGGGATTTGAGCTCCTCGTAGATGAAGCATGTTATCTCTTTGGACAGCGTTAAGGTCGCCTGCAAAAATTGCAGCCTCTCCACTCTCTGCTTACCCATCGGCCTTACGCCTGAAGATACCGAACGGCTAGAGCACATCGTCAAACGTAACCGTCCGTTACAGCGTAACGATCATCTCTTCTACAAAGGCACCCCCTTGCGCAGCCTCTACGTAGTCAAAACCGGCTCCGTCAAGACCTACCTACCGGGTGAAGATGGCGCCGAACAGGTCATTGGCTTCCACTTACCGGGCGAATTTATCGGATTGGACGCCATCCAGGACGAACGCCACAACTCTTCTGCCAAGGTACTGGAAACCTCCGCCGTCTGCGAATTGCCTTTTACCCTACTGACTGATCTCGCCCAACACATTCCCAGCCTGCAACAGCAGCTTTTACGCCTTTTGAGCAAAGAGATTTCTGAAGACAACAAGATGCTGGCTCTTCTCGGCAAGAAAAACGCGGAAGAACGCCTGGCCGCCTTCTTGCTCAGCCTCTCTTGCCGCTTCCACCGCCGGGGCTTTTCCGCCGCCGATTATTACCTCAGCATGTCTCGACATGAAATCGGCAGTTACCTGGGATTAGCAGTGGAAACTGTCAGTCGACTTTTTTCTCGATTTCAAGACGATAAGCTGGTCGATGTCGACCGAAAACACATCCGACTCCTAGACATGGAGCGCCTTAAGGAGCTGGCTCACGATGGCAACGTGGAGCAGCCCCTATCCAAAGGCGCTGCCAAATAACTTTTTCTTATCCAGCATAAGTCTAATTTGACGGTATTTTTGCTGGATTTGCCTATAAAATGCGTAGTATTGATCCTGGTCATTGTGTGATTTGACCCAAATCCACATAGTTCAGTTTCATTTGTCATTTTTTATTTGGCCCTTTGGGCCTGTTATCCAGTTTGAGCAAAGACCGTTTTCCAGACCTGCGGTCGCGCTCAAGGTCCAGCCGGGTTGTCCTCTCCCTGCTGGTTTTGTTGTAACCCAAGCGGAGACTTTTATGGACTCTCAGACCACCTATAACTATAAGGTCGTGCGCCAGTTTGCCGTTGTAACGGTCATCTGGGGCATCGTGGGCATGCTGGTCGGCGTTATCATCGCTGCCGAGCTTGCCTTCCCTACCCTTTTCTCTGACCTCTTTGGCATGGACGTTCCATGGCTTGCCTATGGCCGCCTGCGTCCCCTCCACACCAACGCGGTGATTTTTGCCTTTGGTGGATCTGGCCTCTTTGCCACTTCTTATTATGTGGTACAGCGCACCTGCCAAACCCGCCTGTTTGGTGGCCCACTGGCTGCCTTTACCTTCTGGGGCTGGCAAGTCGTCATCGTTTTGGCCGCCATCAGTTTCCCCCTGGGTATCACCAGCGGCAAGGAATACGCCGAACTGGAATGGCCAATCGATTTACTGGTCACCGTCATCTGGGTTGCCTATGCCATCGTCTTCTTCGGTACTTTGGCGACACGTAAGGTCTCTCACATCTATGTAGCCAACTGGTTCTATGGCGCCTACATCCTCACCATCGCCATTCTCCACTTGGGCAACAGCGCCTTTATTCCTGTCAGCCTGACCAAAGGTTATAGCTTCTACCCTGGCGCCATCGACGCCATGGTGCAGTGGTGGTATGGCCATAACGCGGTAGGCTTCTTCCTGACCACCGCCTTCCTGGGCATGATGTATTACTTCGTGCCCAAACAGTCTGGTCGTCCGGTCTTCTCCTATCGTCTTTCCGTGGTGCACTTCTGGGCTCTGATCTCCACCTATATGTGGGCTGGCCCTCACCATCTGCACTACACCGCTCTGCCTGACTGGGCTCAGAGCGCTGGCATGGTGTTCTCCCTGGTACTGCTGGCTCCCTCCTGGGGCGGCATGATCAACGGCATCATGACCCTCTCCGGTGCCTGGCACAAACTGCGTACTGACCCGATCCTGAAGTTCCTCATCGTCTCTCTCTCCTTCTACGGCATGTCCACCTTTGAAGGCCCGATGATGTCTATCAAGACCGTTAACGCCTTGTCGCACTACACCGACTGGACCGTGGGTCACGTACACTCCGGTGCTTTGGGTTGGGTAGCCATGGTCACCATCGGCTCCATGTACCATCTGATCCCACGCATGTTCGGCAAGACCGAAATGTATAGCAAATCCATGATTGAACTGCATTTCTGGGTAGCCACCATCGGGGTTGTGCTCTACATCGCCTCTCTCTGGATCGCCGGTGTCATGCAGGGCCTGATGTGGCGCGCCGTCAACCCTGACGGAACCCTCGTCTACTCCTTTGTGGAATCGGTTGAGAAGGTCTACCCCTTCTATTATGCCCGTCTGCTGGGCGGCGCCCTCTTCCTGGCTGGCATGGTCATCATGTGCTACAACATGTTGAAAACCATCGGGGAAGGCAGCGCAGCCAGTGCCGATGATGCTATCCCACAGGCCTCCGGCCACTAATCGACAGGAGGTATTAACATGTCACATGAAGTCATTGAAAAAAGCACTCCGCTGTTGATCATCATGGTTATTCTGGTGGTTATTGTTGGGGCACTGGTGGAAATCGTTCCGCTCTTCTTCCTCTCCGAGACCACGGAACCAGCACCAGGCGTGGACAAATACAGCGCCCTGCGACTGGAAGGCCGCGATATCTACGTCCGCGAAGGCTGCTATCTGTGCCACTCGCAGATGATTCGCCCCTTCCGGGCGGAAACGGAACGCTACGGCCACTACTCTGTCGCCGGTGAATCCGTTTACGATCACCCCTTCCAGTGGGGCTCCCGTCGCATGGGTCCTGACCTGGCACGTGTTGGCGGTCGTTATTCCGACGACTGGCAGTACACCCACCTCAACAATCCGCGTGATGTGGTGCCCGAGTCCAACATGCCCAACTACTCCTGGCTCTTCGCCAACAAGTTGGACGGCAACCTGACGGCCACCAAAATGAAGATGTTGAACATCGCCGTTGGGGCCACCTGCCCGAAATGTAATCTCTATACTGAGGAGGATATGGCTAAAGCGCAGAAGGATGTTGCCGGCAAGACCGAAGCAGAGGCCCTCGTAGCCTACCTGCAGGGTCTGGGCACCAACCTCAAGTAAATTTAGGATGACCATTAGCGACTTCCACGCTTGGCACACCCTGGTCCTGATGGTGGTTTTCATCGGGATCGTGTGGTGGGCCTATAGCAAGAAGCGTAAGTCTTCCTTTAACGAAGCAGCCAATTTGCCTTTTGCTGATGAGGATCAGGACAAGGCAACCTTACAGAAGGAAAACAACCATGAGTGAAATGACACCCTTTTGGCAGGGCTGGATTATCGTCCTGTCTGTAGGCAACCTCCTCGCCTGTTTATGGCTGATCTGGTGGGCCTCCAAAAAACGTGCCGGTGATCCTGAGTCCGGCGATGTAATGCCCCACATCTGGGATGGGAACCTGCAGGAAAAGAACAACCCTCTGCCCCGCTGGTGGCTGTGGCTGTTCTACGGCACTTTGATCTTTGGCGCCGTCTATTACACCCTCTATCCAGGTCTCTGGAATGGTGTACTGCAGTGGACCAGTGCCGACAAGTCCATGAATAAGACTGTCACCGAGGGCAACAAAAGCCAATACGAGACCGAAATGGAAGTTGCTGACGGTCGATATGGTCCTATCTACGCCAAATATCGCGCCATGGCCATCCCGGATCTGATGAAGGATTCAGAGGCCAATGACATGGGCAAACGTCTTTATCTGACCTACTGCATGCAGTGTCATGGCTCTGACGCCAAGGGCGGTCACGGCTTCCCTAACCTGACCGACAAAGACTGGCTCTGGGGTGGTGACGCTGACAAGATCGTTGCCAGCATCACCAGTGGCCGCAATGCCGCCATGCCTGCCCATGGACCCAGTGGTTCCAACATTGGTGCCGACAAGATCGACCAGGTTGCCAACTATGTATACAGCCTCAATGGCCGTGCACCTAAGGATGCCGCCAAGGCCGAACTGGGCAAGGCTGTTTTCCAAAGTGCTGGCTGTTTTGCCTGTCATGGGCCTGAGGCCAAGGGGAACCCTATCATGGGCGCACCCAACCTGACCGATAAAACCTGGCTTTATGGCGGCAGCCTGGGCATCATCACCAAAACCATCACCAATGGTCGTAATGGTGTCATGCCAGCCCACAAAAACCTCTTGGGTGAAGATAAGATTCACGTCTTGGCAGGTTATATCTACAGCCTGTCCAATAAGTAATCTGACCTTTCATCGTTAACCTTGAACGCCCGGCTTGCCGGGCGTTTTTTTTGCTCCGTAGGTTTGTCATTGGCGGTGTTGCGTGTTATCAATGCCAAAGTGGGTGAAAAGCCGTTAGTTTGGCACCCTGAATCCCTTAGTCGTCAATACGGAACCCAACATGAGTGAACAACCCTCCACAGAGCCACAACAACCCGAAGACGAAGGCTTTTATAAGAAGCGGGAGAAGATCATTCCCCGAGAAGTCCACGGTGTCTTTGCCCTTTGGCGCAATATTGCCATGCTATTCCTACTGGGCTTTTTCTATGCTGTGCCCTACCTGAAATGGGGAGATCGCCAAGCAATCCTGTTCGACCTGCCAGCACGTAAATTTCACATCTTCAGTCTCACCCTCTGGCCTCAGGATTTCTTTTACTTGGCCATGCTGCTCGTCATCAGCGCCCTGGCTCTGTTCTTCTTTACCGCCATTGCCGGACGACTCTGGTGTGGATACGCCTGTCCACAGACGGTATGGACCGACATCTTCCTCTGGTTCGAGCGCCGCATAGAAGGTAACCGCCAGCAACAGATAAAGCTGGACAAGATGGAGATGAATGCGGAGAAATTCATCAAGCGTTTTAGCAAGCACACCGCCTGGCTCCTCTTCTCTCTCTGGACGGGTTTTACCTTCGTGGGCTGGTTTTCACCCATTGATGATCTCTGGACTCGAACACTGAGCTTTGACCTGGGCCCTTGGGAGACCTTCTGGATCATCTTCTATAGTTTTGCCACCTATGGCAACGCGGGCTGGTTTCGTGAGCAGATGTGTATCTACATGTGCCCCTATGCCCGTTTTCAAAGCGCCATGTTCGACAAAGACACCCTGCTCATCGCCTATGATGAGGCGAGGGGTGAGCCCAGGGGCAGCCGCAAAAAAGGGAGTGATCCCGCCGAGCAAGGCCTGGGCAGCTGCATCGACTGTAAACTCTGCGTCCAGGTCTGTCCGACTGGCATCGATATCCGAGATGGCCTTCAGTATCAGTGCATCGGCTGTGCTGCCTGTATCGACGTCTGCGACGACGTCATGGAGAAAATGGGGTATGAAAAAGGCTTGGTGCGCTATACCACTGAGCACGCCCTTTCCGGCGGCAAGACCCATATCCTGCGACCACGGATTGTCATCTATGGGGGACTGCTGAGCCTCATCACGGTGGCACTCATGTATGCCATGATCACCAGGACCCCATTGGAGCTGGATATCATCCGAGACCGGAACGCTCTCTACCAGGAGACGGACGAAGGTCTCATTGAGAACGTCTATACGCTTAAGATCCTCAACATGAAGGATCAGGATGAGCGTTATGAACTTTCTATCAGCGGCATTGAAGGTGCTACCCTGGATGTAAAAAATCCGCAAATGGATGTCCCCAGTGGTGGCGCTCTGGAACTGCCCGTGCGTGTTCAGGCGGATCCTGCCAACCTCAAACAAAGTACCAATGCGATTGACTTTCACCTGAAATCGCTGATAACCAAGGATCTTGAGGTCACTGAGGAGAGCAGATTCCTCGCTCCCAGGAGCTAACACCCAAAAGGCGTCCACCGAGCTTCGGCCAGCCGGTCATTGACCGCTGGTCGAAGCCGGACTTTCCTGAACGCTACTACTGAGCGATAATCGTTCGCCTCACTCTCTGCGTTGGTATTAAGATGTCCCGCCCACCCGTTGAAGACACCAAACCCTGGTATAAGCAATTCTGGCCCTGGTTTCTCATCAGCCTGCCCATGACGGCAGTGGTTGCCTCGCTCTACACAGTGCGACTGGCGGTCAATAGCGCAGACGGCCTTGTCGTGGATGACTATTACAAGAAAGGTCTGGGCATTCATCAGGAGGTCTCCCGCCAGCGTTTCGCTCAAACACTGGGACTGAGCGCCACCCTCAAGTTCAATCGAGAGACCCGTGAACTGCGCCTTCATCTCAAGCAGGGTGAATTGAACCAAATGCCCCCGCAGCTGGTTCTCTCCCTGATCCACCCGACCTTGGCAGGTCAGGATCACGAAATCAAACTGACCCACAGCGGCGAAACACTCTATCTGTCGCGGTTACCGGAGATCAACCAGGCCGATTGGAAGCTTCAGCTCTCCCCGCCCAACAAGGAGTGGGTCATCAGAGGCCGCATGCCCCTACCGGACAAGGCGGAGCTGGGCAGATTAAAGGCCGATTGAAGCAACAGGTTCAGCTGGCGCTGTCCGTCATCTGTTGAAGCCAGAGACAGCGACCCTCACTCGCCTTCTCAATGGCCGCCAAACGCGCCTCATGCTGCGTCAGCTCATCCCCGTGCGCCCGTATGATAGGCAGAGCCTCACGCAGTGATGAGAGGCGGCGAATGGGAATCTCACCCGACACCAAAACATCGCCAGACTCATCGGCCTGTAACTGCAGACTGACCTGACCACCGGTCATGACCAGATAGACATCAGCCAGGATCTCGGCATCCAGCAAAGCACCGTGCAAATCCCGGTGGCTGTTATCGATCTGGTAGCGTTTGCAGAGGGCATCCAGGCTGTTACGTTGCCCCGGATGCTTTTGCCGTGCCAGTTTCAGTGAATCGGTAACCTGGCAATAGTCCTCAATGGACTGAAACCTGCCTCCCAGAGTCCTGAGCTCGTGATTGAGGAAACCCACGTCAAAGGGAGCGTTATGGATGATGAGTTCCGCACCTTGCAGATAATCGATCAGAGCCGGCGCCACCTCTGCAAATCTCGGTTTATCCTCGAGAAACTCGTTGGTGATGCCATGCACCTCAATAGCACCGGCATCAATCTCACGATCGGGTTTCAGGTACTGATGGAAGTTATGGCCGGTCAAACGGCGATCCAGCAGTTCCACACAACCGATTTCAATAATCTTGTGACCTTCTGCAGGCTCCAGACCCGTGGTTTCCGTATCCAGTACGATTTGGCGATTCATAGCAGCCCCTGGCTAGGCCTGAGCGCTGTGCTAAAGCCTCAGGAAACAATGAGGGCTTCAGTCTAATACCATTCGTAGAGAGTCGCCATCGACTCAAACAGATAGGGGAACCCTACCAGAGGTTCCCCTATCGCCAGCACTACCAGCTCAACACCACGAACTGGGTCATGCCATCACGCTGCAACAACAGCAACGCCCGCTGATTGCCAGAGGCGTTGATCGCCCTGGCAAAAGCCCTGGCACTGTTCACCGGCTGGCGGTTGACCTCCAGGATGAGGGTACCTGGACGGATACCGGCCATATTGGCCACAGAACCCGGCTCCACCTGGGTCACAACCACACCTTTGCCAGACTCGACCTTGAAGTTCTCCGCCAGTTCCGGGGTCAGGGTTTGCACCGTCAATCCCAGCTGATCGGCATTCTCGGTGCTGCCCTTACCGGCCACCTTATCCTCTTCCAGCTGACCGATGGTCACCTCCTGTTCCCTCTTTTTGCCATCGCGGATAAGAACGAGCTTGGCCTTGGTACCCGGTAGGGTCAATGCCACCTTGTTACGGAAATCGCCCACCTCTTCAACCTCTGAGCCCTGATAGCTGATCACAACGTCACCCTGTTTGAGGCCCGACTTCTCCGCTGGTGTGCCAGGATTCACCTTCGAGATCAGAATCCCCCGACGCCCCTGGAGTTCCAGGCTATCCGCCAGCTCTGGCGTCAGATTCTGGATATAGACCCCCAAATAGCCACGGGTCACCGCCCCATTTTGCAGCAGTTGCTCAGCGATACTCCGGGCAAGATTCACCGGAATGGCGAAACCGATACCCATGGAACCACCGCTACGGCTAAAGATAGCGGTATTGATCCCCACCACCTCGCCATTGAGATTCACCAGAGGGCCACCGGAGTTGCCCGGATTGATGGCGGCATCGGTCTGGATAAAATCCTCGTAATCACTGAGCCCCACGCTGGTCCGCCCCTTGGCGCTGACCACGCCCACGGTCAGAGTATGGCTAAGACCGAAGGGGTTACCCAGAGCAATCACCCATTCGCCCTGCTCCAGTTTGTTAGAATCGCCCAGTTTCAGCGCGGGCAGATCCTTGGCATCCACCTCCAGCACAGCAATATCCGAATGGGGATCAGCGCCCTTGACCTTGGCGTCAAACTCACGGCCATCCTGGAATTTGACCCGAATCTTATCGGCATTCTCCACCACATGGCGGTTGGTCAGGATGTAGGCCTTGTCATGGATCAGCCCCTTATCGATGGAAAAGACAAAGCCCGACCCCAGAGCACGGCCCGGCATGCTCCGACCTCTAGGGGCTTGAGGATGGCTGAAACCACGATGCTGCTGGCCGAATTGATCGCCAAAAAAGCGCCTGAACATCTCATCGTTAAAGGGCCAATCCCGTGGCATCCCCCGATGGTTCATACCCACCTGAGGCACTGTCCTGCTTTCAATCTGCACCGAGACCACTGAAGGGGAGATCTTTTTGGCAACGGCGGAAAAAGCCTTACCGGTCTCCTGCAGGCTTTCAATCCCACCGGGGTTGGCCATCAACGGCGGGGCCAGCAAAGACAAGGCAGCGAGAACAATCAAGGATGGCTTGGTCATAGAAACTCCTCTTAAAAGCGCAAAACAACTACAGGGGCTTAGAATGCCCATGGCGACATTTGTTCCCCGGTCCCTGCCAGAGGTGGGGGGCTGCTCCTGAAAACTCAAGCCCGACCGGCCAGACGCTCGGCCAGCCCGGATGCCCGTCGTACCTGGCGTTCCACCATGGTGGTGAGCAGGCCCAGCGGTGCCCAGATTGTCATGCCACGACGGGCGCGGGTGATGGCCGTATAGAGCAGTTCCCGGGTCAGCAAGGGGGCGTCCTCAGGCGGCAGGATCAGCAGCAAGCGATCCAGCTCGCTGCCCTGAGCCTTATGCACACTGAGGGCGTAGGCGGTCTCATGGGGTGGCAAGCGGCTGGGCGAAAACGCCCTCAGCCCACCATCGGATTGCGGAAACCAGGCCTGCCATCGACCCTGATCATCCGGCCAGATCACCCCGGTATCGCCGTTAAACAGCCCCAGTCGATAGTCATTGGCGGTGATCAGCAAAGGCCGACCGCGATACCAGTGCGACTCCTTGCCGATGTGCCCCTGATGGCGCAGTCGCTGTTCCAACGCCTGATTGATGGCCGTCACCCCATAAGGCCCGCGACGCAGGGCGCAGAGGAGACGGAAACGGGACGAAGCCGCCAGGGCCGCAGCGGCATCCGGCGCGGCAAAAATCGGCGCAAACTCGGCGCTCAACGCAGTCAAATGATCGGGCAGATCCCGCAGAGAAGGCAGGGGTTGCCACTCCAATCCGGCCTCCGGGGTCATCAGGGCCTCTTCCACACCTCGGGCATCCCCCTGCCGCACCCATTGGGCCAGTTGGCCGATACCGCCCTCGGCATCAAAGCGATGGCTCTTATCCAACACCACCAGGGTATCGCTCAAGCCAGCAGGCTCGGAGGGCGACGACGGCAACGGACAAGCCAGCACATCCAGGGCCGATTGCAGCGTACTGGAATAGCCACTGGCCTGGGCCTGGGCGCAGATATCGGCAAAGACCGCCCCCGCCTCGACCGAGGCCAGTTGATCGGGATCGCCCAGCAGAATCAGCCGCGCCTGTTCGGGCAGGGCCGCCAGGGTCTTGGCCATGAGCGGCAGATCGATCATCGAGGCCTCGTCCACCACCAGCAGATCCAGATGCAGGGGGTGATCGGCGTGATAGTGGGGCAAGGTTCGACCCGGCACCATGCCCAGGAGTCGATGCAGGGTCTGGGCCTGGATCTGGCCTGCAACCGGCGACTCAGCCCCCAGGGTCTGGAGATGCCCCTCCAGGGATCGCAAGCCCTCGGTCAGACGGGATGCCGCCTTACCCGTGGGCGCAACCAGGGCAATACGCAGCCCTGGCTGCTGATCCAGCAACAGGGCCAGAATCGCCGCCACCGTATGGGTCTTGCCGGTGCCGGGGCCGCCGGCGATCAGGGCCAGAGGGCGCAACAGGGCCAGCGCCGCCGCCAGCCGCTGCCGATCGACTTCCCCCGCTGTCGGAGGAAAAAGCCAATCCAGCCCCTGCCTCAATCGCGGCATATCCAGAGGCAGCATCGATGGGGCCGCCCGCTGACGCAGTCGCTGCGCCAGATCGACCTCATACTGCCAATAGCGCCCCAGATAGAGCCGCTCTCCCTCCAGCACCAGCGGACGTTGCTCACCCGGCGCACCCACCTGATCACTCTCTTTCAGCGCTGCCAGCCAGTTGGCCAATGGCGGCATGGTCATGCCAGCAAGCCGGGCCTCGGCCAGCGGCAGACAGAGATCCCCTGCTCCCAGACGCTGGCTGGTCAGCGCCGCCGCCAACGCCAGCAGATCGCGATGCTCCCCGGCCCCCCGTGCCAGTCGCTCGGCAAAATGGAAGTCCAGTGGACGAATCACCCCCTGGGAGAGGGCATGGCGCAGTGCGGCAAGACTCATGCGCCCTCCTCCTCGCCCGCAAACCAGCGGTCCAGCGTCTCGATCAGATCCCGAGGCGGACGGGCGATATAGATCCCCTCCCGACCACCGGGCCGAATCCCCCGCAAAAAGAGGTAGAAGACGCCACCGATATGGCGCTCATAATCAAAATCCACCAGCCGCAGGCGCAGATAGCGCACCAGGGCCACCGTGTAGATCAGGTACTGGAGATCATAGCGATGGGCCTCCATCGCCCGCTGCATCGACGCCTGACCATAATGGTCGACCGTTGGCCCCAGATAGCTGGACTTGTAGTCGGCCAGATAAAACCGCCCCTGCCACTGGAATACCAGATCGATAGCCCCCCGCATCAGGCCGCGCACCGGATCGAAATCCAGCCCTTCGGCGGTGCTGCGGTAAGCGGCGATCTGGCTCAGGCGGGTTTGCAGACCGGCGACATCCAGCTGCGCCAGAGGATATTGGAACTGAAGCTCATCCCGCCGCTGCCCCCGCGCAATCTTCGCCAGACAGAGCCCCTGACCATCCAGATCGGTGTTGACCAGATTCTCCAGCAACGCCTGCAACACCGGCTGCCAGTCGGCCTCCAGACCGTGGCGACCCAGTTGCTCGGCAATGGGCCAGCTCTGGGGATCGGCAAAATCACTCTGCTCCAGCAAGGCGTGTAGAAAGGTTCCTGCGGTGGCCCCACGGGGAAAGCCAAAGATATCCCGACCACTGGGGGCACGCTCCAGCGGGGCATTGTCCTGGGCATCGTGATCCGGCCGCTCGCTCTCCGCCCCCTCGATCAGGGCGGAATAGCTGGTCAGACGCCAGCCCTTGGCCACCGGCCCCAGCGGTTTTGGTGCCTGAAAAACGCGCTGAGCATCCTGGCGACCGGCATAGCGCACCGCTTCTGCCGCTGGACAATCATCCACCTGAATACTCTCCCGAGAGGTCGAGGCGATGTGCTCCAGCGTCTCACGCACCCCTTCCAGGCTCTCCGGCATCGCCACCTCTGCAGCCGTGGCCGACTGGTGCAGCAACCAGGCCAGCGCCGTCGACTCGGCTCCCTTGAGATCGCCCCAGATCAGCACGCAGTGATGCTTGGCCCGGGTCACCGCCACATAGAGCAGCCGCAATTGCTCGGCCAGCTTCTCCTGCCAGGCCTGCAAGCCGTGCGCCGTTTGCTGATCAGAACCCAGATCCAGACACAGCCCCTTGTCCGGATGGTGAAACAGCGGCTGCCTGTCGGCACTGGGGCCACTCCAGACAAAGGGCAGGAACACCAACGGATACTCCAGCCCCTTGCTGGCGTGGATGGTGACGATGCGCACCAGGGACTCGTCGCTTTCCAGTCGGAGTGCCTTTTCGTCGGCGTTGTCCTCATCCCGACGCTGATCGGCGAACCAGCGACACAACGCCTCGATGCCGGGACACCGGGTGGCCGCCAGATGCAGCAACTCGGCCAGATGCCAGAGATTAGTCAGACTGCGCTCGCCCTCGGGCTGGGCGATGAGCCGGGCCGCTATCCCCTCCTCCTGCAACAGGCGAATGAAGGCGGCCATGAAGCCCTGGCGCTGCCAGCAATCGTGATAGCCGTAAAAGCGCTGTTGCAAAGTACTCCAGGCCAGATCATCCGCCGACAGCTCGGCCATCTGCCCCAGGGTATTGCCCATGAGGCGGCTCACCAGAAAGGCGCGCAATCGCCCCTCCCGCACTGGCTCTGCCAGGGCCGCCAGCATCAGCGACATCTCGGCGCCCTCCGGGCTGGTGAAGACCGAATCCGGGCTGAGCGCGGCACTGGCCACGCCAACCTCGCGCAGGGCCTGACGTATCGCCCGGCCCTCGTTGTGGGTACGCACCAGCACAGCGATGTCCCTGGCGACCAAAGGCTGGTCGCCCAGTTGCACCTGCCCCGCCTCGGCCAGGGTCAGCAGTTCAGCGATCCGCCCGGCACAGGCCATGGCTGCCGCTGTCTCCAGGGTGCCTTTGGTCATCACCTTCGCCTCGTCATCCCGGCCCGGCATGAGCCAAAACGCCATGGGAGCGGGCCGTTCACCCTGGATCAGCAGGGGCTTGGCATCAGCATTGTCTGAGGCGTTAACCGGCAAAAACGCCAGCCCCTTCTCCAGCACGAAGGGGCGTGGCACCTCATCCCGACCAAACAGATGATTCACAGCCTGCACCAGACCGCTGCTGGCCCGCCAGTTGGTATCCAACTGAAACTGCTGCGCCTCATCCACCGCCTCGCGGGCCTTCAGATAAGCAAAGATATCGCCGCCACGAAAGCTGTAGATGGCCTGCTTGGGATCGCCGATGAGAAAGAGCACCGCCGCGCCCTCGCGGGGATAGAGCCGGTTGAAGATGCGAAATTGCAGGGCATCGGTATCCTGAAACTCATCGATCAGGGCCACCGGATATCGTCGTTGCAGCGCTTGGATCAGGGCAGCGGACTGCGCACCGCTCACCCCCTCTGCCGCCAGCCGCAGCAGGTCATCGAAATAGAGCTGCTGGCGCTCGGTCTTGCGCCGGATCAACTCCTGGCGCAGATAGCGATAGGCCGAGCCAAACCAGGCGGCCCGGCGCTTGGTCAGAGCCTGAGTGTGCCGGGCCATGAAGTTGGCCATGTGATCAAACAGGGCGTGGCTGGGTGGATCAAAGCCCTCTTTGGTCTTTTCGCTCAGCAGAATTGGGGTCAGCCGTTGCAGGCTCTCCTCCAACTGTGACGGACACTCAGAGGCCGTCGCCAGCGCCTCTCCGGCCTCCAGCGCCTTGGCCACCACCCTTTTGTTGTAGGAGCGCCGATCCAATCCCTTATGGCTTTCTAACAGGGAACGAATCTCTGCCGCGTTCTTCTGCCATGCCTCGCCCAACTGCTGCCAATCGACGACAACCTGCGCCCAGAGCGCATCGGCCTCCGCCAGCGTCAGATCAGGTACCAGGGAGAGCTCTGCGTGGGGCAAGAGACGGCTGACCTCTCTCAGCAGGGCATCCGGAGTGGCCCACTGGCGCAACAGCCAGGTGGTCTGGCTCAGGTCGAGCACAGCCAACTGCCGCCGCCAGAAGTCCTGCATGATCTCCTGCCGCAGGGCGCTCTCGTCGCTGAGCTGCTCCTGCTCGAAGGGCAGTCCATTGAGGAAGGTCTGATCCTGCAACAGGCGGGCGCAAAAGCCATGGATGGTGAAGATGGCAGCCTCGTCCATCCGTACCAGGGCATCGGCCAGACGCTGTTCGGCCTCCGCCGGATTGGGGATCTGAGCCAGCAACTGGGCCAGACCGGCATCAGCGCAGGTATCCGCCTCCCGGCGCAGATGGAGCAGGGCCTCACGCACCCGGCTGCGGATGCGGTCGCGCAGCTCCTCCGTGGCCGCTTCGGTGAAGGTGACCACCAGCAGCTGTTCCAGCTCCAGTTTCCGTTCCAACAGCAGGCGCAAAAACAGCAGGCCAATGGTGAAGGTCTTGCCGGTGCCCGCACTGGCCTCGATCAGTACACGGCCCTTTAGGGGACAACTGAGTGGA
Organism: Sedimenticolaceae bacterium; assembly: GCA_050292235.1. Taxonomy (GTDB): domain Bacteria; phylum Pseudomonadota; class Gammaproteobacteria; order Chromatiales; family Chromatiaceae; genus JBNKLG01. Next base: position 44,982 of record JBNKLG010000005.1, read on the forward strand.
TTCAGCGGCTGCATCAGACGAGATCCTTTGCGGCAGTGAGGGTCTCGCTATGCGCCACCAGCGGACAGAAGAGACGCTCGGCCCATTCGGCAAAATCGGTGTCGCGCAGTGGATCCAGCCCTCGATAGGCCAGTGCGACCTCCGCGCTCGCCCCACCATCCCAATCCTTGGCCCAGTTTTTCTCGGCGGCCTGCAGGGCCAGCTCTCGATCATCGCTCATCAACCACTGCTCGGCATAGGCCAGACTCGGCCCAGGAAACAGCGGCAAGGGTCGGCATTGACCCTGACGCCAGGCATCGATGAAATCCTGCAACAGCGCCTGAGGCTTATCCACGGATTGCAGCACCAAGGTTCGATCCCTGGCGATATGCTGAGCGGCCTGTGGTTCACTACCCTCAGGCAACGCCAAGGGCATCAAAAGGTGTTGCAGCCAGAGTCGCAACCGATCCTTGGCCTTGAGATCGGCCACCCGATACCGCACCAGACCGTTTGCAACCACGCCGGAGAGCCAGCCGTTCAAATGGCTATCACCCAACTGAATATCCAGCTCCAACCGCTGAGGATCAGCCGTCAGACGCTGGCGAATACGGGCCGCCAGATCGGGCAGATCCGCCAATATGGCCTGATACTGCAACAATCCCGCATGGCCCTGGGGCAGCTCACCACTGGCCAGCGCCCACTGTCGCTGCTGGTTCAGATCCTCGTCCGCCAGCAGACTTGCCAACAGATCGCTGCCCAGTTGATAGCGCCCCAGAGTATCCAGCGCGAAAGGCTCTTCGTCGCAGAGCATCGTCCCCGCCTCACTCAGATCGATACCCTGAATCTGGCGCAAAAACCAGCCGCTGGGGTTGGAGAGAAAACGTAACCATTGGGAGAGATCCAGCCGATCCGGGCCGCTGGTTTCGGCCTTCAGCGTTTGGTCGAAAAAGGGCGTCGACCCAGGCTGATTCACCGCCTCGGCGGCATCCAGCCAGGTGCGGTCGTAACTGAACAGCCGGGGATCGCTGCCGTCGAAATAGCGCCGGGAGAAGGGTTGCAGCGGATGGCGCACCACAAAGCCCTCGGCGAAATCCCCCGCATCGGGCAGGCGATAGCGCTGGGCCAGAGCATCCAGCAGCTCGGTCACCAGCACCGACGGCAGACGGCGGCTGTTGTCGCGGATGCTGTTGCCGATGTAACTGATGTAGAGCCGCTCGCGGGCCGAGAGCAGCGCCTCCAGAAAAAGATAGCGATCATCCCAACGGCGCGACCGATCCCCCAGCATGGGCTGTTGGGGCAGGAGGTCGAAGCTGGGCGGGCGATCCTGACGCGGATAGTCGCCATCGTTCATCCCCAGCAGACAGATCACCCGAAAGGGGATGCTGCGCATGGGCACCATGTTGCAGAAGGTGACGCCCCCGGCGAGAAAACGGCCCGTGCTGGCGGAGTCGCTCAGCCCCTCGGTCAGGAGGGCGCGCACCAGATCCAGGGAGAGTGCCGCTGCATAGTCGAGCTGTTTGCAGCACTGACACCAGTCGGCCAGCAACTCGCGCAGGGATTGCAGTGCCCCCTGCTCTTCCAGGTCGGGCTGAAAGAAGTCGCCCAGCAACTGATTGATGCGGGACTGCCACTGCGCCGGGGTAACGGGCTTGGTCAGAGTACGCCGCCACCGATCCAGCAGGCTCAGGCACTGGGCCAGTTGCCCCAGCAGTTCGGCCTCGCTGCCTTCGATGTCGTCATAGACCAGTCGACCCTGATACAGGCCCGTACCCTGCGGCAGGGCGTACCCCAGCAGCAGGCGTTGCAGACCGGCATCCCAGGTATTGGCATCGCTCGGCGGCAGATCCAGATCGGCCCGCATCTGACCATCCAGGCCCCAGCGAATCGCCGTCTCATCCACCCAGAGACGGATCTGCTCCAGACCCTTGTCATCGATGCCGAACCGACGCCCGAGGGCAGGCACCTCCAACAGCCCCATGAGCCAACTGGCCTCGAAGCGGGCATCGGGCAGCCGCAACAGACGATCCACCGCCTGCAACAGCGGGAGATCGGCCAGGGACTGATCCGCCAGCGACCAGGGGATGTGGCGCTCGCCACGGGCGGCACCGAACACCGCCTCCACATAGGGGGCATAGTCGGCCATCTCCGGTGCCATCACCACCAGCTCCCGTGGCTCCAGCCCCGGCATCTCATCAAAACAGCGGCGAAGCTGATCGTGCAGCACCTGCACCTCGCGCAGTCGACTGTGGCAGGCATGGATCTGCAAACTGACATCCTGACCCGGCTTCCAGATCGGGCGCTCAGCCAGAGGCAGGCGACCCTCGTGCAGATGCAGAATATCCCGCTGTAGAGTGGTCAGCAGATTCTCAGCGGGCACCTCGACAAAGCAATCGTCGCTCTCGGCATCCAGGGTCAATAGCTGATCCACCAGCATCTGTCCGGTCTGGCCCATGCTGGCCAACAACGGGTTGCCCACATCCATCAGGGCACTGAGGTGATCTGTCTGCCCCGATAGACGCCAGCGTGCCCGACGCCGCGCCTGACCCCGCTCATCCTCAATATCCGCCCAATACCCCTGACAAGGGTTGAGCAGATAGAGACAGACCTCGACATGGACCGACAGGGCAGAGAGCACCTGCAACTGCACCGGGGCCAGCGCCGACAGCCCAAACAGCGACACCCGCTTGGGGATGGGGCCACTCGGCGGCTGCGAACAGCGATCGAGAAAACGCACCAGACGCTGGGCACGATGTTCGCCCTGGGTCGATGCCACCAAGGCCCGCCACAGCCAGGCCTGCCAGGATTCGTCATCGCCCAGGCCCAACCGCTTGCCCTGCTCCCAGGCCAGCAGCATCTCAGGCCGATAGACCAGATATTGATCAAACAGCGCCGCCAAGCGACCACAGAGTTGGTACTGACGCAGCTCGCGCCCACCCTCCGCAGAGAGATACCTGGCCAGTGGCGACAACTCGGCCTGAGTCAGGGCATCGGGCAACAGCCCCATGAGCCGCCAGTGCAGGGTCTGGCGATCAAAGGCTCCGGTCTGGGACTCCCCCCCCAGCCAGGCCTGCTGCACCTGCCAGATAAAGGTAGCCGGCAGGGGAAACTCGACATTGGCCGCAATCCCCTGCTCCAGCGCCATGCGCTGCGACAACCAGCGGGCCATGCCGGGGTTCTGCACCAGAATGACCTCCGGTGCCAGGGGATCGTCCAGCGGAACAGACAGCCGCAGAAGCAGATGGGCCAGCAAAGCCTCCATACGATTGGAGTGAATACCGATGAGACTCAAAGCGGCTATCCTAGAGAAACCTGTGGAGATGACGAGACGAACAGTGTACCAACAGACCAAACTCAAGCTGCTATTGGAAAAGGTGCATGCCTGTCGCCTCTGCGAGACTCAGCTACCCCTCGGTCCCCGACCTGTTTTTCAGTTTGGCCCTGAGGCCCCCATCCTGCTGGTGGGACAGGCACCGGGACGGCGGGTGCATGAGACCGGCTTGCCCTTCAACGATCCCAGCGGTGACCGCCTTCGGAACTGGCTTGGAGTGAATCGCGTCCAGTTTTACGACCCGGCCTGCTTCAGCCTCCTGCCTATGGGATTCTGCTACCCCGGCACCGGCAAATCGGGCGATCTGCCCCCGCGCCCCGAATGCGCTGCCACCTGGCGCAATGCCCTGCTGGCCCAGCTCAACCAGCTTCAGCTCACTGTGCTCTTGGGGCGCTATGCCATCGACCATCACCTGGGGAGCAAGAACCAATCCATCAGCAGCCTTTGTCAAAACTGGCAAGAGCACTGGCCACAGTGCATCGCCCTGCCCCACCCCAGCCCGCGTAACAACCGCTGGTTGCGGGAGCATCCCTGGTTTGAGACTGACATTATGCCTCGATTGAGGGAGCAGGTTAGTGGGTTGTTGGATGGAAAAATCTGACAAACCAAACCCTTGATGCTGTCCTACGCCAGAGTCAAGGAACTGGAGTATGCTTGGTTTTATCTCGTTCCCACCACCTGCGTGGGAACGCATACGGCGCTATTCTGTGTAGCAAATAGATTCCCACAGGATTGAGCTACAAAATTTGGCGTATTTAGTAAACCGGCGCCGTAATTGCTGGCACTATGATGCCGATAAAAACGGGAGGGGGGGGGGTTATTTCATCACTCCATCCGGCCAAAAACCACTGCGCATTTTTAGTCATGTAAATTTGGTCGTTTGTTATACATAAATCTTAATACTGATATCAATACAAGTTTTTTAGAAAAATATTTAAAAATAAGCATGAGAAAACATTACTTCAGCTTTGCAGGAATGACAGAAAACAAGCAGCCAAACCTATAAGGTTGGACAAAACGAAACCAATTGAAATCTATGTCGAGAAAATTATCCCAACACACTTGTGCGATATCATCACACACAAGAAATTTGGCAGGAGAGTCATCGTAGGGCTCACCCAATCCAAAAGTCGGCGCCATGGCAACAATAAAATTCAGTTCTAAAAAAAACCATGTTTGTTATCGTGCAATTCTTAATGTCAAATCTTACAGATAATACAAGAGAGGTACACTTTGAATCCTATCAAACTGCTGTCATTGCTCCTATTATTCATGCCGATTACTGCCAATTCGAGCCCCATTGAAGAAGATGCCAAGGTATTGATTGCACAATTCGATCACCTTGTGAACGATTTGGATCATAGCGACATCGACCAAATTCTCTCACGTGATGTAGTGATCACTTGGAGAACCGAAGATAGTGACACAAATATGAATCTCAGCACTTTTCTCGACACCATCATATCTTCCAAAAAGACCGTGTATTCAACAAACTTTTACAGTGAAATCAGGAAAGTAAACTGTGGTAACTTTACTTGCGTAGCCGACTCTTTTGCGCACCAGGAAACCATTACCAATAAAGGCAATAAGCCAACAATAGAATCCCACCCCGTTATTTACAACATAACGACCATAGGCAATACAGCAAAAATCTCTAGTATTATCATATACATAATAACCACAGAAAGACCAATAGGGTCACCCACTAGTCCTCCTTCAACATCTGCGCCAAAAAAAATGGAGCCATAGCATGGTAGCATTATCTAACATTCGTCAAAGCCCTTTAAAACCTCATCAGTTACTGTTTCCAGCAATTTATTCTTCTGTTGTTAGCATGCCCATTGCCTTGATTCATGGTATCTGAAAACTGAGATATGCCATGAATGTTCAATCCACTTCTGCCCTTCTTTTCTCTTCCACACCGGTACGTTCTCCTTCGGCTCGGCAATATTCGGCCGCATCGTCGACAAATACTGCCGAAACTGTCAGCATTTCTAAAACTGCACGCACCCTCTGTGCCACTGATGCAACTCAACGCATCAACACGTCCACCGAAAGTAGCACCAAAGCCAAATTCGACACCACAAAAGGCCCGATGGAGCTCGACATCGATGCCTATTTTGCGCCATCAGCCAACCAGAATGTGAATCTCAATTCCGTGCCGTTGATGCTTCCAAACAAGAAAAATATTGAGGGCCTATCCAACTACATCTCGGCACACATGCCGGGGTTTCTGGCAGACAACAGCATCCCTGCCCCACCTGAAAGCATCACTTACGATACCATGGGGCAAATTCAGTTGCCCGCCGATTACCCCTATGCTACGAAATTCAGACAGGCATTGGAGGATAACCCGGTGATGGCGCGGGCAATCAGCACCACCTTTGCCCTCACATCGCATATGGTTGAGATGAACAAATCAATGCCCTTCCAACGTGAATACGCAGCGGCCACATCTCAAGCCCAGATCGAGGCCGTTATCGCTAAATACCACGATCTTTTCTCCACCAACCGCCACCACGACAGAATTTCCCTTAACTTCACGGCCAACGGTATATTGAGCATGACTCACGACGGAAAATCACTTTCCGAAGCCTGAACCGCACACTCCATCCAAAGAAAGTGAAGAAAGGGGCCTAGTCTGTACCCGAAGGACGCCGGGGTAAATATATATCCAAGTGGTTATACACAATATTCGAGCTAGACTTTAGAGATCATGGACCATGAGATAATAAAACACAGGGCCGTGACTACGCTAATGGGGGCCCTAAAGTGTCAATACCCAATGGGTACCGGGTTGGTGAAGCACTTCATCAAGCCGGCCTGACCTGTATTTATCGTGCGCATCGGCTGGATGACGACTTTCCCGTCATCCTTAAAATAGAGAGATTTGATGCTTTCGACCAAGATACGGTCGGATCTCTTCGCCTGGAATACGAAAATATCAGGCAATTTGCCAATGAGCATATCATCGAAACCCTCGACTATGTCGAGCACAGCGACGCCGCCACACTGATACTTGAGGATTTTGGTGGCATTTCCCTGGATCGTATCCTTACAAAAGAACGTCTGGATATCGAGACCTGTTTGCGGATCATGCTCAAGGCTATCGATGGGTTGGACGCTTTGCACCAGCAGGGCTACGTACACAGGGACATCAATCCTTCGAATATTCTTTGGAACCGGGATACAGGACAGGTCAAGCTGATCGATTTTGGTCTGGCATCGACCGCCCAGGTCGCTGGCACCGCCCACCTGAACTCCGAAGTGGTTGAGGGCACGTTGCTTTATATCTCTCCTGAGCAGACCGGGCGAATCAATCGGCAACTGGATTACCGAAGCGATCTCTACTCGATCGGGGCAACATTGTATGAGCTCGTGACAGGGCGACCGCCATTCGAGGGTGAAGACGCGATGGCACTGGTCTATGCGCATATCGCCAAACAACCAATCCCTCCTCATGAATTGGAACCGTCGCTGCCCCGGTCACTTTCCGATGTGATCTTCAAGTTGCTTGGGAAAGTGGCCGAGGATCGCTATCAAAGCATCTACGGGTTGAGACGAGATCTTGAATTTTGCTTGCAGCATCTGGGTACCGAATCCATACAGACGCCCTTTGTTCCGGGGGAATATGACGTCTCAAGTATCTTCACCATTTCCCAGAAGCTCTACGGCAGGGAAATGGAAACTGGTACATTGCTCGATGCCTTCGAGCAAACCAGTCTGGGTAGCCGAAAGCTAGTGCTGGTCGGCGGCTACTCCGGTGCCGGCAAAACGACGCTGGTCAATGAACTGCAAGGGCCTGTGGTAGGGAAAAAGGGCTATTTCGCAGCCGGCAAGTGTGACCCGCTGAATCGTTCCATTCCTTACTACGTTTTTATTCAGGCCTTTCGGGAACTGGTTAAACACCTTCTGTCGGAGAGCGATTCACAGATCCAGCTGTGGCGAAGGCGTTTGCTCGAAGCGCTGGGGCCCAATGGCCGAGTGGTGGAGTCGGTGATCCCTGAAGTGGCACACATTATCGGTGCACAGCCCCAGATCCAGCCACTACCGCCACAGGAGTCTCAGAATCGCTTCAACCGGGTCTTTCAGAGTTTCATCGCCACCCTATCCGGAGCGGAATACCCTTTAACCCTGTTTTTGGATGACCTGCAATGGGCCGATAGCGCCTCATTGAGTTTGCTGCAGCAACTCATGCTTGACGAGGGAGCAGGTTATTTTCTGATGGTGGGTAGCTATCGCGACAACGAAGTCGATGCCGCTCATCCGCTGCGCCTGGCCATCAACCAGATAGAAAAGGCCCGAGCCCCTCTTTGTGAAATCAACCTCCATCCCTTGAAGCTCAATCACATCAGGACGCTCATTGCTGAGAGTTTGCAAACCGATGCGTCACGGGTGGAAGATCTGGCCAGGATCTGTATGGACAAGACCCTGGGCAATCCGTTTTTCCTAACCCAGCTTCTTTATGCGTTGCATGCCAAAGGGTTTATCCGCTTCGATCCTGAACGTGGGCGCTGGCACTGGGATATCGAATCGATCATCGGTGCTGAGATTGCCGGTTCGGTTGTGGATCTGATGGTGGACAAACTGGAACATCTTCCCCAATCGACCCTGGCTGTACTTAAATTGGCGGCATGCATTGGCGAGCGTTTTGATCTGGAAACCCTGGCCATTGTTTACGAACGACCGGTAAAGGCCTGTATCGAGGCACTTTCTCCAGCCATTCAGACTGGTTCCATCTATCCGGTGAGCGAGAGCCGCTTGAATGACATGGCGCCCGGTCACCGGAAACCCGATTACCGTTTCCTGCACGACCGGGTCCACCAGGCGGCCTATTCACTCATCGAGGAGAATCACAAACAGGCGGTTCATCTGAGCATCGGTCGGCTGCTGCTGGCAAGCACTGGGTCCGAACTTAACAATGAACAGACGTTCAAACTGGTCAATCACCTGAATCTCGGGGTAAATCTCATCACCGATATGCAGGAGCGCCGGTCACTTGCCCGTCTCAATTTGCAGGCCGGTCAAAAGGCAAAGCGTTCAGCGGCCAACCAGGTCGCATACAGTTATCTGATACAGGGCATTGACCTCTTATCGGATAAGGCTTGGGATCAGTTCCATGAATTGGCACGCACCCTCCACGAGGAAGCCGCCGAGGTTGCATATCTGTGCCAGCATTACGATGAGATGGAGAATATGATCAGCAGGGTGCTGGCGCATGCTAGCGACAATCTGCAGCGAGTCAGGGTCTGGCGAATCCGAATACTGGCTCTTACTGCCAGGGGAGAGTTGAAGGAAGCGGTGGAAAGCGGGTTGGCGTTCCTTGATAAGGTCGGCATACATTTCCCGCGTACGGTGGAACCCCAAACAATCGGCGCCGGTCTTGCGCACATCCGGGCGATACGGGAGGAGCGCAGTATCGAAAGCTTGTGTCAACTACCGAAAATGACCGATCCGGGTGCACTGGTCGTCATGGACCTGCTCACCACGCTGGCCAGTCCAGCATATAACGCCTCACCGGAACTTTTCACGCTTCTGGTCCTGAAACAGGTGGCGCTTTCCCTGAACCTCGGCAATGCCACCGATTCCGCTTTTGCCTACTCTGTCTATGCATTGATTCAGTGCGCTGCAGAGGGTCGTTACGAGGAAGGCGACGCCTTTGGACGTCTTGCCATCGATCTGATGCGACGTCTCAATGCGGATCACTTAAAAGCCAAAATCTATCTCGATGTCTATTTGTTTGTCCATCACTGGAGACACCCTCTGCGGGAAACCCTGAAGCCTCTATTGGAGGCCTACCAGAGCGGGCTGGATCACGGTGATTTGTTGTTCGCGGCATTGAGCGCACATGTCTACTGCCACCATACCCTGTTCAGCGCCCGCTGTTTGACAGAGACCGACCAGGAGTTCATCACCTACCGAAAAGCGATCTCACGCCTTGACCAGCAGGCGGTTGTACATTGGACTGAGATCTTTCATCAAACGGTATTGAATTTGATGGGACGCTGCAGTAATCCGTTGATGCTAGAAGGTGAGGTCTTCAGCGAGACGCGGATACATCAACAGCTTAGGGAAGCAAACGATAAAACCTATTGCTTTCTTTATCACTTTAATAAATTGATTCTGTACTGCCTGTTCGGACATTACGATCAAGCATTGGTTTACGCACAGAAAGCGGAAGAGAATCTGCACAGTGTCATGGGCATTATTCACGTACCTTTGTGCCGTTTCTATGCTTCGTTGACTCGACTTGCATTGGCCGAATCTGCAGACGACGTGCGACGCAGGGAGTTGCTGGCGGCAGTAGATTCCACTCAGAAGGAATTCAAATGCTGGGCGGACAATGCCCCTATGAATTATGCCCATAAGTATCTGCTGGTCGAGGCGGAACGGTGGCGGGTTTTAGCGGATCCGGGAAAGGCCGAATCCAGCTACGACAAGGCGATCCAACTCGCCTCCGAAAACGGCTATATCCATGACGAGGCCCTGGCCAATGAACTGGCCGGGCACTATTACCTGAAGAAGGGGCGTATCAAGATCGCCCGCCTTTATTTGCGTGATGCGCTCGGTGCCTATAATCGATGGGGAGCCAAAGCCAAGGTAGATAATCTGCAAGAACGGTATGGTGAGTTATTACTGACGGCGAACCATACCGAACCACCATCGCACGACAGGTTCAAACACTCCAGTGAAACCCCCATGCACGACCTTGACCTGGCCTCGGTGCTGAAGGTTTCTCAAGCAATCGCCGAGGAGATCGTGTTGGATCGTCTCCTCGATAAGGTCATGAATACGGTGATGGAAAATGCAGGTGCACAGAGGGGCTTTCTCATCAGTATCGACGACCAGGGAAGATCGAGTGTCATGCTTGAGGCCGAGTTGACATATCGGACGAAAAAGGTGTTCGAACCGGAGCCGCTGGAGAAGCGGAAAGACCTCGCTACAGCGATTGTCCAATTTGTCGCGAGGACGGGCGAACGGCTGGTGTTACAGGATGCCGCCAACGAGGGGCCGTTTACGACGGATCCCTACATCGTTGAATACGCTCCCAAATCGATTCTTTGCATAGCACTTTCTCATCGGGGACGCATCAGTGCCATTCTTTACCTGGAAAACAATTCGATCAGCAACGCATTTACCTCTAAGCATCTGGAATTGCTCGGTCTATTGAGTTCCCAGATGGCTGTATCGATCGAGAATGCAAAACTTTATGTGGGTTTGGAGGATCGTGTGACGGAGCGTACGGAACAGCTCAATGAAAAGCTCGTGGAGCTTTCCAATGCCTATGAGGCGTTAAAAACAGCGCAGTCAGAATTAGAGTATGCCAATGCCAAACTTGAGAGGGATAAAGAGTTACTCCAGGAACTCTCTTCAACTGATCGACTCACCAAACTCTACAATCGTGCCAAATTCGAAGAACTGTTCGAACATGAGCGTAAGCAGAGCGAACGATATAACACGCCTCTGTCATTGATTATGTTGGATCTGGATGATTTCAAAGAGGTCAATGACACCTACGGCCATCACGCCGGTGATTTGGTATTGCAGGACATCGCATCGATTCTGACTCACACCTCCCGGGCCAGTGATGTGGTGGCCCGCTGGGGTGGCGAAGAGTTTCTGATTCTGACGCCCAAGACCAGTCTCGAACAGGCAATGCAGTTGGCAGAGAAGATCCGCGCCATCGTCGAAAACCACTCGTTTCCTGCTGAGGTGGGTCGTAAAACCGGTAGTTTCGGCGTGGCCTGTTATCATTCCCAGGACAGCTTGACCCATTTGCTGTTAAGGGCGGATCAGGCGTTGTATCAGGCCAAGGAAGATGGCAGAAACCGGGTGGCCATGATGGTGTGTTCAGAGGACTAATTAACCCAAACGCTGCATCAGGTAAGCCGATATCTCTGAGTCCCTGCCGAACACGTCGATAGCCAAATCAATGGGGCGCTTGCCGTCATGTCCTCTGAGTTCCAGATTAGCTCCGGCATCGATCAACAGTTTTGCGCAGTTGTCGAAACCATGCCACAGGGCATCGTGGAGGGGGGTATAGCCGTTGGTAGGGCCTTGGTAGTCGATGTTGATGTCAGGGTGTTGCAACAACAGTTGCGTCATGTCTGCTCGTCCGTTATAGGTGGCTTTGTGCAAGGGGACGGCGAGGAAGGTGGGTTCGACCGCATTGGGGTTGGCACCCCCGGCAAGCAATTGTTTGGCTGCTTCGTGGTGTCCGTCCCTGACCGCCACCAACAGGGGGGTGTGGCCGTCGTTAAAGTTGCCCAGGCGGGGGCTGCGTTTGTCTACCGGGAAGCCCTGTTTCAGGAGGATGCCGAGGGTTTCCAGGTTGTTGTTAATGACGGCATCCATCAATGGATTGTCTTTGATCAATACCTGGTCCTGTGCCTGGCGACGCTGCAATGCGGATTGAATGGCCTCGATTTTTGCCCGTTCTGATGGTTTTTTGTTGACCTTGAGTTCATAAGCGACATGCTCTTCCAAGGTAAAACCATAGTGTGTGGGGATTGTGAGCCGGGCATTTTGTTGTAGCAGGTATTCGACGATATCGGTAAATTTGAACCAAATGGCCTCCATCAAAGGGGTATGGCCGGTGGCGGCGCTCTGGCAGTCGATCAGCGCGCCATGGTCCAGCACAAGTTTGACCAGGGGCAGATGGCCTCCCTGACAGGCTTTGTGGATGGGAAAAGCGCCACCTTGATCGTCGGCGCAATTCGGATCTGCGCCCATGCACAGTAGCCATTGTGCCAAGTCCAGATAACCGTATCCGCAGGCAATCATCAGAGGCGTCAGACCGGAGTCAGCGCACTTTTCATTGAGATCGCCGCCTTTTGCCAGGATGGCAGCCGCCAATTCCTGATTATTGTTTGCAACCGCTCGGCACAATTCTGCGGCCGGTTCCGGATGAGTGTCGTTATTCAATCTCTTCTCTTCTGCTGATAAATTCAGTTACTTCATCCTGAAGCAGCCGTTTTAGCTGGTTCAGGACGCTCCATTCCTTCAGATCAACAACCACCACTTGGCTCTTCATCAGGTTGACCAAACCAAACAGAATACCTGGCATCTAGACATCTACACGCGAAAACGGCCAACCAGACTTTGCTGCTGATTGGCAAGCCTATTCAACTCTTCGCTCGCCCCAGAGGTTTGCTCTGCCCCCTCCGCAGTCTGTAATGCCACCCCACTGATATTCGACACATTGCGATTGACCTCCTCTGTCACCTTACGTTGTTCTTCCGCAGCACTCGCAATCTGGGTGGTATTGTCGCTTATCAGAGAGACCTCACGCACAATGGCTTCTAGAATCTCGCTGGTCATCTCAGCCTCCTTAACCGTAGCCTGGGCCTTGTCTCTCCCTGATTCTACGGATCGGGCCGCATGGGTAGCGCCCTCCTGAACCCGTTCGATCATTTCCCGTATCTCCTGGGTCGAGGCCTGGGTCCGGCTGGCCAAAGTCCTAACTTCATCGGCTACCACCGCAAAACCGCGCCCCTGGTCACCAGCACGGGCAGCCTCAATAGCCGCATTCAAAGCCAGCAGATTGGTCTGTTCGGCAATGCTCTGGATAACATCGATCACCTGCCCGATCTCCTGGCTGTGTCCCTCAAGTTTATTGATGGCAGAGACAGCCCCCTCTATTTCGCTAGCCAGTTGCGCAATTTGACCGGTCGTCGTGGCGACCTGATTTCGCCCTTTTGCCACTTGCTCATCCGTTTCACGGGCTGCAGTTGCCGTGCGAGTAGCGTTTTGAGCCACCTCCGAGGCAGTAGCAGACATCTGATTCAGCGCAGTTGCAACCTGTTCAGTCTCCGCATGTTGCAACTGTACACTTTCACTGGTTTGGCGGGTGATCGCCGAAAGCTCTTCCGACGTTGAGGTCAGACTGGTAGTCACCTCCGATACCTGACGAATAATCTCCTGAAGCTTATCTACGAACCGATTGAAAAGTTCACTCAAGCGGCCGAATTCATCTCGACCGCTCACCTCCAGCCTGCGTGTCAAATCGCCTTCACCATCAGCAAACTGCTTCAAACTGTCCATGATTCGCTTCAACGGCTGGCTAATCAACAATGGAAACCAGACAGCAACGACAATAGAAAGCACAACGCCCACGACAGCGGCTGCAACCAACGCCCACTCCGCCTTAGCCTCAATCGACGCCGCCATATCCACCGCAGTTTTAGAGGCCTTTTCAGTAAGCTCAGTCAAGCCATCAATTTCATCTCGGGCCTGTTGAAATTTACCGTCAAGGGCAGCAAACCCAGCAACCGCTTTCGCATGAGCACCCTCATCACTATTGACGGCGAGATCGTCAAGCAGGCCTTTGCTGGCATCGGACCACTCTTTAATGAACTTGTTGAACCGAGCAACTTTGTCGTTCATCTCCGGGGTCATCACCATGGTCTGTGAAAATTTGTTCACACGGTCTAGCGCCTGATCGATATTTTCCTGCCGATCCGCAAGCGCCTGACGATACTCCGAACTCTTCTGGGGCACAGCCATCGCCAACCACTGGGCGGTGACCGCTTGGTAGAGATCTCTGTCCGCCTGCAACAGTTTATTGATGGCCGGAATATAGACATGCCCCAAAGCGCCGGCTTCATGCCCCACATTACGAATGCCTTTCCATCCGGTAGAAGCGATGATCAGCAGCAGCAGAGAAAGCAACACAATCGTGCCACGCAACTTGGAAATAAAAGATATATCCTTGAATATCAACATATTTACCACCAAAATTTAAGCAATAGTGCCAATGAATAATGATGCTTCGGTTTAGCCCAACCACTGCAAGATTAAAGAAGATCGGACCATCAATGCGGTAAGGTTTTCCGGGTTACCAAATATCAAATAACTGAATTACTGATTGATTCAGCTCCATAGCAGTCTCCTTATCTTGTCAAAGTGATTGGCCGTAGCTCTTCGCATGGATGACCCTCTGCGCTTGTTTTCAGCTTTTTGCAACCACCAGATTCCGGATCATAGAGCCGCTCCTGTTTTGGCCATTTGAAATACTATAGATCATATAGTCACATGAAGTTTTAGTTGCATCCTGCAAGCCCACGCGATAACCTCGTCGCCGATGTCGGGATCGAAACAACTGAAGGAGATAACGGCATCGCTGCGCCATTAGCAGAAAACACCTAATTTCAAAATTAGGTGCATGGAGCGAGACCGACCTGGACGTCCTTTCAATTGATACGGCCATTTTCGTTTCGCCCCATGGGGCGCAGTTTCAATCATGAAACAATCGACAAATGGAGAAATGTATCAATGTCACTTATCACTTGGACCAAAGAACAATTCGGCACCAACGTCTCAGCACACGATAACGAACACCAAATTATCTTCGACATGCTGAACAGTCTGCACTCTACAGCAAGCGGTTCTGACCGTGGCGCGATCGGCAATCAGCTCGACGCCCTGATCAGCTACGTTGCCGAACACTTTGGTTCTGAAGAAAAAAACATGGCTGCCAGCAATTATCCTGATCTGGCAAGACACAAGGAAGAGCACGACAAACTCGTCGGCACCTGTGTTGAACTGCAAAAGAGCTTCCATGCCGGGGATGCCGAGGTAACCCAGGAAACCACGACCTTCCTGAGCGACTGGCTGAAGCATCACATTCCGACCATTGACCGCTCTTATGGCCCGACAATGAATAGTAACGGTATCAACTAAACCATACAGCAAGACCCAGAGCGATACGCACAGCGTAGCGTTCGACACGAAGCGGGCCTGGGACACTCACCTTTGAGAAACCCGGCCCGTTTTTTATTGTATTTTCATGAAAAAACAATCCGATTAACAGCTGTGCTTCGTTCTTTACCCTGTTGACGAAATCACCTCACAATAACGGAAACAGTCGACAGTATGATCATTGACCATGCCGGTCGCCTGCATGTGGGCGTAGACAATGGTGGAACCAACGAATTTGAAACCCCGTTTTTTCAAATCCTTGCTGATGGTGTCCGAAAGCGCTGTACTTGCCGGAACTTGTGACAGATCGCGCCACTGGTTGACGATTGGCTCTCCATCGACAAAACGCCAAAAATAGTCATCCAGGCCGCCAAACTCCTCGCGTATCGCCAGCGTGGCCTGTGCGTTGGTCACCGCAGCGGCCACCTTCAGGCGGTTGCGCACAATCCCTGGATCCTGCAGCAGTTTTTCGATCTTTTTGGGCGTGTAGCGGGCAATGCGTTCGGCATCGAAATTGTCGAAGGCCTTGCGATAGCCTTCGCGCTTTTTCAGGATGGTCAGCCAGGAGAGGCCCGCCTGCGCCCCTTCGAGCATGAGGAACTCGAACAGGGCACGCTCATCATGCAGAGGTACGCCCCACTCGGTATCGTGATAGTGCTGATAGATCGGCTCCTTGCCGACCCAGGCGCAACGGGTTACGTACATGCTCTTACGCCTCATCAGGCTTATGACACACAGCCTCAATATTGTGCCCATCTGGATCGAGAACAAAGGCACCGTAGTAATTTGGGATGATAAATTGCCCGAATCCCGGGGGCTCCGTTGTCCTTGCCACCAGCAGCCAGTGCTGCCTGATAGAATTGATCCACCTGTGCCCGACGCTCAGCCACAAAGGCGATGTGCATCGGCGCATGAGCCTGCCCGCCCTCGCCAAACCAAAACTCCGGTTTGCCGTTACGCCCCATTCCTGTCCAGCCTTCAACCCCCATCACCACCTCGATACCCAGCGGGGCCAAACTATCGACATAAAACGCCTTACTCTTTTCAGCATTGGATACACCAATACCCATATGATCAATAATCATCTCTCATCTCCTCGGTATTTACGGACATTGCATCGGCAATCAGTAAAAAATCGCGCTGTGGAATTTGCAGGTGCCCATAGCGAAATGCAAAGCCCCAGCGGCTTATGTCTTTCACAAAGGTAAGCCTCTCCAACAGCGGATGAATAGGGGTCTCGGTTGACGCACAAAATTCGATATCACGTCGGAACGGTATAAACCCCGGAGCCATCTCAACCTGATAGACTTCGTCACCCACCACCTCACCAATCGCAGTAAAACGCTGGCACAGCGCCTTCTCACCCAATATTTCACGCGGTGAGTAGTAGACAATCCAGTCACCCGTCGCCATACGTTTCAGTGGTTGCGCTTTACCATGGCAGAGCTGGGCAAAACCACCCTCCCTGCCGATCAACACATGTTGTCGTGAAGCAACGCCTATCCAGTAGCGCTGTATCAACCGGCCTTCTCTGCCAGGGTCACAATGTAACCATTGTTGTCTCTGATCCATATCTCACGCATGCCGTAGAAGGTTTTATGATCAGGCAACAGGGTTTCGATCCCATCCCCGAGATCAGCCAGCAGGTCATCCAGATCATCCACTTCAAGATAAAAAGAGGCGCTGGCAGCGACTGCTGCATCACCCAATGGCGCGTACTCTGTCGCGAAGGATGAACGCAATTGGAACATGACCATCGCACTGTCGCGTTGCAGCATGGCCCACTGTAAGGGAACATTGACAGAAAATTCGTTGACCGGCGTTTCACTCCCTGACGCCAACATACCGGCAAGAAAACGGAAACCGAGACGCTCGCAGTAGAATGCAACACTCTGGTTAACATCCTCAGTCATCAGGTTGGGGGTCAGTGTGGTAGTACTCATGGTTATCTCCTTCAGGTTCTCTTGATTGAATGACGCCAGACTACTCCCACGCTACTGACACCCTGCTGTCAGTAGCTATGTGACAAGGTAACCACTTCACAAACCCAGGGGAGGACGAACCATGGCCATCAGCGACGACTGGCTGGAATACCTGAAAGAACTGCTGGAATGGTTGCCAAGGCTGCGCGCAAAAAAGATGTTTGGCGGTGCCGGCTTTTACAGCGACGAGCTGTTTTTCGCCATCGCCGATGACAACGGCCTCTACTTAAAAGCCGACAAAGAGAGCGAAGCCTTCTACCGCGATGGCAATAGCGAGCCGTTCAGCTACGAATCAAAGGGCAAGGTAAGCAAAATGAATTTCTGGCTGGTACCCATCGATGCACTAGAGGATCCAGATGAACTGCGCCGCTGGGTAGACGTCGCCCTCGGCACCGCGCTACGCAATCGGAAATAACCGTGCGCCGTGCCGACCGTCTCTTTCGCATCACCCAGGAGCTGCGCAGCGATCGCTGGCTGACGGCACACGCCCTGGCCGAGCTGCTGGAAGTCTCTGATCGCACCATCTACCGCGATATTCAGGACCTTTCCCTCTCCGGTATCCCCATCATCGCCGAAGCAGGGTTGGGTTATCGCCTGATGGAGGGGTTCCGCCTGCCGCCCCTGATGTTTGACGAAGAGGAGCTGGAGGCACTGCTGTTGGGGATACGGATGGTCGGCGTCTGGAGTGACCCACTACTGGCCAACGCGGCAGAGCGGGCGGTGGCTCGTATTGAAGCGGTGTTACCGGAACGGCTGCTGCCGGAGCTGTCGCGCAACTCGATTCTGGTGCCCCCTTTCGGTCCGGAAGCAGCCGTCGGCGATGCGCTGCACCTGTTGCGTCAGGCAATCCGCAATCAGAGCAAGGTACGTTTCCACTACCAACGCGCCGATGGCCAAAAATCGACCCGCACCGTCTGGCCACTGGGCCTCGCTTACTGGGGCAGAACCTGGACACTGGTGGCCTGGTGTGAACTCAGAGATTCCTTTCGCCACTTCCGCCTCGACCGCATGGATCATCCGGTCGAGAGTGGTGAGCGTTATCCGTTACAGAGAGGCAGACGGCTGGAGGATTTCCTCGCTCAATACCAATGACGAGAAAAAGTGTTCTGCCAGCATTCAGTTTTAATTCAGTTGGCGCCGTTAGCCTTGTCTCCAACATCCCACTGGAGACATCACCATGCCCAACAACCCCAACTCTATTCGCGTCTGGGACCCATTGATCAGACTGTTTCACTGGTCGCTTGTAATCGGTTTTTTTCTGGCATACATCACTGAGGACGACTGGCAAAGCCTGCATGTGCTGGCTGGATACACCGTATTTGGCCTGGTGCTGTTTCGTTTGATCTGGGGATTGGTCGGCTCCCGCTACGCACGCTTTGGCAGTTTTGTGCGCTCTCCAGCCACCACACTGGCTTACCTGAAGGATGTCATCCACTCCCGCGCCGAGCGTCATTTGGGCCATAACCCGGCAGGCGGGGCCATGATCGTGGCTCTGCTGACCTGTCTGCTGACCACAACGTTGAGTGGTATGGCGTTATACGGCTTCGAGGAGTTTTCCGGCCCCCTTGCCGACGCCATGCACTCGGCACCCGAATGGGCGGGCGAGACGCTGAAAGAGGTGCATGAGTTTTTTGCCAATTTCACCCTGTTTTTGGTCGCCCTGCATGTGGCAGGCGTTCTGCTGGCCAGCCTTCAACATGGTGAAAACCTGATACGCAGCATGATCACTGGCCGTAAACAGAAGGAGTTACCATGAAAAATCGGTTGCTTATTTCAGCGCTATTGATCAGCGCAACCGCCCAAGCTGTCTCCATTACCGAAGTGCAAGACCAATATCGCACTCCGGGCACCGTCCCCTTTAAGTCTGCGCGTGGTGAAAAGCTATGGCAGAGCCAGCCCAACCAGAATCGCCAATGCAACAACTGCCATGGAAAGGATCTCAGGCAGCCGGGCCAGCATCAGCGCACCCATAAGACCATCGAACCGATGGCGCCCTCTGTCACGGCAGATCGATTCAGCGACTTCGCCAAGGTGGAGAAGTGGTTCAAACGCAACTGCCAATGGACCTGGGGCCGCGCCTGTACGCCCCAGGAAAAGGGCGACTTGATTGAATATTTAAAGCAATTCTGAGGAGATCATCATGAAAAGAGACTGGATCATTGCTGGTTTGACCGTCACTGGGCTGATGCTCGCTGCAGGCGCTGTCATCAGCGGCCACCATGAACGGGAGCATGAATCCGACGAACATGGCTGGGGCTGGGGCCGCGCTCGCCACGACATCAACCCGGTACAACATGCCAAGTATGCGGAGGAGTGCGGTGCCTGCCATTTTGCCTATCAACCCGGCTTGTTACCGACGGCCTCTTGGCAGCGGATCATGGCTGGTTTAAGCGATCATTTTGGCGAGAATGCGGAGCTGGATGCGACCACCCGTACGGAACTGCTCGGCTATCTCACCGACAATGCCGCTGACCAGGCCAATGGCGGGCGCTCCGCGCACATTACCGTTTCTCTGCAAGATACAACGCCGCTGCGGATCACGGAAACCGCCTACTTTCGACGCAAGCATCATGAAATACCGCTACGGGCAGTGAAGGACAACCCCAAGGTGGGCAGTTTCAGTCAATGCAACACTTGCCACACCACGGCCAGTCAAGGATCCTACGATGAAGATTCAGTCAGGATTCCGGGATGGGGGCGATGGGAAGATTAAGACGGCGACGTAGCTGGGTATGGCTTCTGCCCGGCCTTTGCCTGGCAGGCGTCCTTTACGCTACCGATCTTGATCGGATACGCCATTTGCGCGCAACCGGCGAGATCCTTGCCCTCGAAAAGATACTCGCCCGTTTGCCCAGGCTAAAAGGGGCCAGAATCCTGGAGGTTGAGCTGAAAGAGAAGCACGGGCTCATCATCTACGAGATCGAACGCCTGGAGGAACATGGCCAGATCCGCGAATACAAATTCAACGCCCACTCCGGCGAGCTGCTGGAAGTCGAGAAAGAGTAATGCGCCTGCTGCTGGTGGAAGATGATGCCGAGTTGGTCTCTCACTTGAAACCGGCGCTCCTGCAGGCTGGCTTCGCCCTGGATCTGGCCGACAACGGCCTGGATGCGGAGTACATGGGCAACCTGGAGCCCTATGACGCCATCATTCTGGATCTGGGCCTGCCCCAGCGCCCGGGGCTTGAGGTGCTTGGCCACTGGCGCGACCAGGGCAACCAGGTGCCGGTGCTGATCCTCACTGCCCGGGATGCCTGGCATGAGCGCGTCGATGGTTTCAAGGCCGGGGCCGATGACTACCTTGGCAAGCCCTTTCATGTGGAGGAGTTGCTGGCCCGGCTCAAGGCCCTCATCCGCCGCAGCAACGACCGCCCCGGCACCCTGATTCGCACCGCCGGACTGAGTCTGGACGAAGAGCGTCAGGAGGTCACCCGGGCAGACGGCCAAACGCTTACCCTATCCGGCACCGAGTTCCGACTGCTGCGCTATTTTATGCTCAACCCCAACAAGGTGCTCTCCAAAACCCGGCTGACCGAACACGTCTATGACCAGGACTTTGACCGCGACAGCAACCTCATCGAGGTCTACGTCCGACGCCTGAGGGAGAAACTGGGCAAAGCGCAGATTCGCACCCAGCGGGGTCAGGGCTATCTGTTTCCTGAGCAACCGAAAGACTGACATGCCCTCGATCTCCATTGAACGCCGCCTGCAACTGAGCATCGGACTCAGCATCACCCTTTTCACCCTGATCTTCATCCTGCTGGGTAGCTATGCAGTCAGAAAATTGAGCCTCGATTATGTGCTCACCCGGATGGAGCACGATGCCGAATCCCTGCTCGGTGCCATTCGACTCGATGGCCCGGCACCAGGGGAACAACGCCACACTCGCCCAAACCGTATTACACCGGTCTATTTACAGCCCCAATCCGGCCACTATTATCTGATACGCCTGGGACAGGGCGAGATCGAGACCTCCCGTTCCCTCTGGGACTTCCCCCTCTCCCAGCCTGAAGCCGCTCCCGGAGAGCGGCATGTCCGCCAGATCCCAGGGCCAAACGACCAGCAACTGTTGCAACTCACCATCGGCTACGAGCATCGGGGCGTGCCGCTGATTATCAGCGTGGCGGAAGATATTGCTGGCCTTGAATCGCGCATTGCCCGCTATCGACAACATTTCATCCTCGCCGCTTTTTTGCTGGTGGGCATGCTGCTCCTGCTGCTGCGATATCTGGTTCGCCAGGGTTTCACGCCAATGGAGACCCTGCGTCACGAGGTACAGGAAGTCGCCAAGGGCCATCAGCAGCAGTTGGAAGAGTCCGTGCCCAGTGAAGTCCATCCGCTGGTGCAGGAGCTGAATCGCCTGCTGGTCTTGCTGGATTCCCGTCATACCCGCTCCCGCCACGCCCTGGGTAATCTGGCCCACGCCCTCAAAACACCGCTGAACCTCGCCAGCCAGGATCTGGAAGCCGCTGATCTCGATGCAGAAACCCGCCAGCGTGTGAAACAGCGCCTGGAGCGCATTCATCAACTGACCCAACGTGAACTGCGCCGCGCCAGCATGGCGGGAAAAGGCTCACCCGGTCAGCATTTCAAACCCGCCGAAGAGATCCCGGATCTGTTGCAGGCCCTGCGAAGCATGTATCTCAGCAAATCTCTTCACTTCACCACCAGCGAACTCCCGACCGCCAGCCTCCCTCTGGACAGAGAAGACATGCTGGAGCTGCTGGGCAACCTGCTGGACAACGCCTGCAAATGGGCCAACAAACAGGTTGGGATAAAGCTGGAAGCCAAGCCGGATGCCTTCCATGTTCAGATAGCCGATGACGGTCCCGGCGTCGATGAATCCCAACGCTACTCCCTTTCCGGACGCGGGGTACGCATTGACGAACAAACCGAGGGACACGGCCTGGGACTGGCCATCGCCCAGGATATTGTCACCCTCTACAATGGCCAGATAGTGCTTGGGCAGGACCCTGACCTCGGTGGCCTGCAGATCCGACTGCACCTGCCCATCGCAACGACTATGCCAGAAGGCTAAAGCACCTTCTTCAAATCGGCGTAGACCTTGCTGCTCCAGCCATCAAAACGCCGGTAACCATAATAGATCAGCGGGGTGCCGGACTCCAGCTTATTGAGCTCACCTTTCGCCTTCGAGTCTCTGCTGGTATTACGCTCTTCAAACGCAATGCCATCCTTATTCAGCTGATCTATCGCCCGCTTGCAGTAGCCGCAACCATCCATGGTGTACATCACCAGCTTAGGCTGGCCGTCCGAAGTAAAATTTTTGCCCAAAATCCGGGCTTCAGAGCGAGTGAGATATTTCTCCTGAAAACCCACTGCCAGCGCTGAAATGTAGTTCCATTTGTTATAGCCAATGGTTTTCTCATCACCAATCACCATCAACGGCATATAGTTCGAGGAGGTATATTGCCTCAGCCTTTTCTCTTCTTCCTTTCCATTCGAGGCAACGACCTCCTCAAAATTGACCTTTCGTTTTTCCAGTAATTTCTTCGCATCGCTACAGGGGGCACCACAGCGGGATACGGTAAAAAGAAGCACCTGGGCATTGCCCTGGTCATCAAAGGCTCCGGCATTTTTTTGCGAGAGAGCGGTAAAACCCTTGTAAATAACGCCAACCAGCAACGCAATAAAGAGCAGTTTTTTCATGATTCCCTCGGCTGTTTGCGCCAGATTCCGGCAACACCAATCTTTTCAGCTTAGTCAGACTTTGGAGAACCAGCCACCCACTTGCCAAATAAATGAACGTTGTATAAATTAAATCATCGTTCACTTATTTAAGGCATGCCATGAACAGTTCACCAAGTCGCCGCGAACGCAAGCGACAACAGACCCTTGACCATGTTGCCGATACCGCCTGGGCCATGTTCGAGTCACAGGGATATGAAAGCGTAACCATGGCGTCCATCGCAGAGGAGGCGGACGTGGCCAAAGGAACACTGTACAAATATTTTCCGGTCAAAGAGGCTCTCCTGCGCCATCGCTTCCATCGTGAGCTGGCCACTGACATCCCCGACTTGTTGCAAGAACTGTCGGCCCTGCCCAAGGCCAGCCAGAGATTGCACGCCTTTTTCGGCAGGAGCGCCGACTGGTCGATACAGCATCGCCACTATCTCAGCCACTACCTGAGACTCCGCATAGGCGAGATGGGCGTACCCTATGACCTGGATGCCCCCACCCGCAGTGGTATCGAGCGCCTCTTCAATGGCTTCATTCGAGACGGACAGGCGGCGGGTGAATTCCGCAGCGATCTTGATACTGATACCGCTACCCACTATCTGGAGTTCCTCTACCTTGCCGCGCTGATGCGCTGGCTCAACGGAGCCGAAGACGACCTGCACGCCGAATTCAAGGCCATGCTCGACCTTTTTCTTCGGGGGATGCAGCCATGATCCTGTGCAACTGGGAATCGATACGACAAGCTGGGGCGGCACAGGTCGGCGGCAAGGCCTGGAACCTGGCGCGGCTGACCCGCTATGGCTTCCAGGTGCCGCAGGGACAGGTGATCCCTGCCGAATCCTATCGGCAATGGCTGGACCATTCTGGCCTGGAGTCAGCGCTGTTGGCGGCAGTTGATGAACCAGAGAGGCTGTCAGCCCTCACCGCCAAACTCGCTGATATCCCTACCGGACTGGATCTCTCTACCCTGCCCAAAGGACCGCTGGCCGTGCGCTCCTCGGCACCAGAGGAGGACTCGGCCAAAGCCTCTTTCGCCGGAATTCACACCTCCTGCCTCAACGTACAGGGCACCGAAGCCGTTGAACAGGCCATTCGCCTTGTCTGGCTCTCGCTCTGGACCGCCACGGCCATTGCCTACCGTGAGCACATCAGTCTGGCACATTCAGAGGCCGCCATGGCCGTCCTGATCATGCCTCTGATTGCGGCAGAGGCCAGTGGCATCGCCTTCACCCGCGACCCCATCAGCGGACGTGATGACCGCCTGGTAATCCACGCTGTCCATGGACTTGGCGAAAGCCTGGTGAGCGGTCAGACCAGTGGTGATGAGATCATCCTGGCCGAAGATCACCTCGATGACAGTTACCATCTGCTGCGTCTCTCCCATGGCAAACAGCAGGTGCGTGTTGACCCGGCGCCAGGTGGTGGCACCACAATCGAGCAGCAGACCAGCAACCCCGCCCCAGTGCTCAACGAATCTGCAGCACTGCAACTGGGCGAACAACTGCGCCTTGCCGCCCTCGCCCTCGATTACGCCCGGCCCGATTTCGATCTGGAGTGGGCCTGGGATGGCAAAGCGTTTTGGCTGTTGCAGGCCCGCCCCATCACCGCTACCAATCGCTGTATCTATCCTGAACTGCAATCACAACCCGATATCTGGAGCAGGGGCAATACCCGTGACGTAGTGCCCGACCCGCTCTCACCCATCGATTGGGGTGCATCACGCCGACTGGTCAACGCCATCCTGGAAATTGGCTTTGCCCAGTCGGGCCTGAAACTCCACCCCGGTGCCCAACGGGCCGGACTGTTCCAGGGGCGGCTCTATCTGAATCTTTCGCTGGTGCAGTGGGAAGGCTATGCCACCATGGGTGCCACTCCGGAGGCAATGAACCGTCTCATCGGCGGCCACCAGCCAGAAATCAGCCTGCCAACGCCGACCTGGCGACTGCGACTTTCCCATACCCTCAATCTGCTACGTTATTTGGTCAAGGCCCCAGCTTGGCGCAAAAAAGGGCGAAAACAGGTAGATGAAGTCATGGCACAAACAGCTAGCTGGCGCCAGACATCCCTACCTGAAACCGATAGCGATTTTGCCGCCACCCTGCGCCAACTCTCCGTCTATAGTCGCAATGCTACCGGACTGCATTTTCTGCAGGGTTCGGCAGGCGGTGCGCTCAGCTTTCTGGTCGACACCATCAACACCCATCTTCCCGGCGAAGGCCATGCCCTGGCAGCGGCACTGATGACGGGGGATCCCCTCAGCATCACCGCCCAGCAGGGAATTGACCTGATTCGCGTCGCCCGCCAGGCAGTGGCAGATCCTTTCAGTCGCGATTGGCTGCAACAACGCAGGGCCGGACAGATAGCCGAGTGGCAATCCTTGCCGGAAAGCAATCCCTTGCGTACCGCCTTTGCGGACTTTCTCGAACGCTATGGCCACCGCGGAGTATACGAAACCTACGCCCGCAATCCCTGCTGGCGCGAACAGCCCGACTATCTGCTGGATAATCTGTTGGAGCTGGCCAAAACCGACCCTGACACCCTGACCAGCAAACGCCGAGGCGACAGCCTCTCTGCCCAGCAAAGGGTTAGGCAAGCTCTACCCTGGTGGAAGCGGGCAATCCTGACCGGACTCATTCGCGATGCCAAGGCAGGCAGCAACGAACGCGAGGCAGCACGCAGCGCTCTGGTTTCGGTGCTGGAGATTGTCCGCCGTACTCTGCTGGCCCTCGGTGAGCGCTGGATGGCAAAAGGGTGGCTGCAGACACCCGAAGAGATCTTTTTTCTGCTGCAGCCGGAGATTTATGCGGTGCTCGACGGGACGCTGGCAGGGGACGGGCTGGCCCCCCGGGTCGAGGAGCGCAAAATCCTGTTCGAGGCCCACATGGCCGAAGAGGCTCCGGATGTCATTTTGCAGCAGGCTGACGGCAGTGTTACCCAACAGGAACGCATCGGCCAGGCCATCAGCCAAAGCGATGATTTTCGAGGTATAGCGGTCGGCACCGGACTGGCCTGTGGTGTAGCACGACTGCTGACCACCCCTGCCGAAGGCGAGCGACTCAAACCCGGTGAGATCCTGGTCGTCCCCTCCACCGATCCTGCCTGGACGCCACTCTTCCTCAAGGCAGGCGGCCTGGTCATGGAGACCGGCGGCTATCTTTCCCATGGGGCCATCGTCGCCCGCGAATTTGGTATCCCTGCCGTGGTCAATCTGCCGGACATATTGCAGCAGATCAAAGAGGGGGACCTGATTGAGGTGAATGGGCTAACAGGTATCGTACGAAAACCGTCGAACTAACAGGGTTCGCCCGGATCCTGGGCCAAATAGGCTGCCAAAAAGACGTCAAAATCCATTTCATCGCTGGCTTCCATGGCCTGCTGCTGTCGCAGGGATTCTCCAGCCAGGGTATCCCATTCCCGCTCGCGCTCTGGGGGTACAAAGTGATTCAGCGCCTCCCGGGCATGTTGATGGGAAAGGCGACGGGCAAACTGCTGAAAGGTCTCGCCCCGGGCCTTCATTTCGGCCAGCATTCTGGCCGAGGGGGTGACATCGGGATCGCGCACTTTCTCCATTTGGGCATCCAATACCTGACGACAAAGATCCGCCTCATCACCCATAGCATCACAAAGTGGAACCATGGCCTGCAGAATCTCTGTCGCCCAGGTCTGTAGCGGCACTTGCTGGCCCTCACGGCACAGCCTCAAGCCCGGTTCCCGGCCGCGATGGGCCACCTGCAGCAGATTCCGGTCAACCTCACAGCGCTCTCGCCGGCAAAAGGATGGGCTGTCCACCAACAGGGACAGCATGGCCAGCAGACGCAGGAAAACGACCTCTTCTTTGCCAACGCCCAGGGGTTGGTAGACATTCACATCCAGCGAACGCAACTCGATGTAGCGGATGCCTCTGCGACTCAGAGCATGAATGGGTTTTTCCAGTCCATCAAGCAACTGTTTGGGACGCACCGAGCTGTAATATTCATTCTCGATCTGAAGGATGTTGGCACTCAGCTGACGATACTCTCCTGCCACCCGCACCCCAATCTCCTCCCACAACAGAGCGGGGGTGTCGATGGCATGGGCCAGCGAGGCGACATAGGCTGAGAGGGAATCGTAATCGGCCTTGACCCCAACGCCCTCTTCGCGTCGATTCTGGTAGCCAATGTCACCCAGACGGAGCGAGGTGGCGAATGGCTCGTAGTAGGTATCCTTATCCAGCACTTGCAGACTTCCCATCGGCTGGGACTCGAAAAAGCCTTTGCAGACCGCAGGTGAAGCACCAAAGAGATAGGGAATCAACCAGCCGAAACGCTGGAGATTGCGCAACATGCCCATATAGGCGTCATCGATCAGTGCCCGCAGGCTTAGATCCCTCCGGCCCCTTATCTCCTGCCAATAGGGCCAGAGTTTGGGATCCAGCGAAATATTCACATGCACCCCGGCGATGATCTGCATCATGCGGCCATAGCGATTGGCCAGACCAACCCGATAGATATGCTTCATGCGGCCCGCATTTGAGCTGCCATAACGGGCGATGGGAATCATCTCTTCATCATCTCTCCGTTGCACGCAGGGCATACTGGTCGCCCACAGCAACTCCTCACCCAGCCGCTGCTGTACATAGGCCTGAAGGTCGGCCAGATAGTCCAGTGCCTGCCGGGAACCCGCCATGGGCGGCGTAATGAACTCCAGCAGAGCTTCGGAATAATCGGTGGTGATATGGGGATGGGTCAGTGCAGAACCGAAGAGAGCAGGATGGGGCTGTTGACTGAGGCAGCCCCCAGATCCTACCCGCAAACTCTCTTTCTCCAGGCCCAGCAGTCCTCCAGACAAAAGGTGCAGAGAGTGCACGCGCTCCATGGCCCGCAGATTGATTTCAACAGCAGATAGCAAGGATTCGGGTTCCCAGTTGGTTCAGAGTGGGGCAGGCTGGGCAGTATAACAGCCTGCCTGATCCCATATCGCCAAAGACAGTGTGCCAATACCCTTTGATTTCGACACCGTGCAAGATCTGTCTGCCATTTAGGTTTTTGCTAGAATGGTGAGTGGATAGGATTGGAACCCCTTTATGCGCCTCTGTTTACCGCTTGTTTTTTTGCTGCTCACCCCCCTGCTTGCCTGGGCAGACTCAGCCCCTCCCCAGATTCTTTCCCGTTACGCACTGGTTTTGGATCAGGATGGACGCGTGCTTTACACCAAAAATGCTGGCAGCCGGACAGCCATCGCCTCCATCACCAAACTGATGACAGCCATCGTGATTCTAGATGCCAAACAATCCATGTCAGCGCAGATAGAGATCACTGCTGAAGACCAGGACAATCTGAAAAACTCCCATTCCCGTTTGGCCTTTGGTGCCATATTGAGCCGTCGGGAAATGCTCACCATCGCGCTATCGTCGTCTGAGAACCGGGCCGCCCACGCCCTCGCCCGCTACTACCCTGGTGGCGAAAAGGCCTTTGTCCGGGCCATGAATGCCAAAGCCCAATTGCTGGGCATGCAAAGCACCCGCTTTCGCGATCCCACCGGATTGAGTCCCGGCAATCTTTCCACTGCCCGTGATCTGGCCCGGCTGGTTCAGGCCGCCATGAAATACCCCTTTATTCGCCGGGCATCCACCCAGAAAGCCACCCAGGTCCATCCCTTCGAAGGGAAAACCCTGCATTACAAGGTGACCAATCGTCTTATCCGAAATGAAGACGCCAATTGGCAAGTTCTGGTCTCAAAGACGGGGTATATCAAAGAAGCGGGGCGGTGCCTGGTGATGCGGGCCAGAACAGGCCGCAAGACACTGACCATCATTCTGCTGAAGGGAAAAAACCGGACAACACCCTATGAGGACTCCCAACATATCCGGGAATGGTTGTTGGGCATTCCCCACGAAGAGACCACAGCCAAAAGCTAGTGCTGAACGCTGCATGGATACAATACTCCCCCACACAAAACCAGAAGGGAAACACTCAGCTGCACTCATTTGGAATCGAATGTGGACCTGAAAAACAAAGCTTGGAAATACGCAACGGTTTTTGTCGTTGCACTGATCATACTCAACCCGGAAGCCATCAATCTCGCGCTGTTTATAGACGCTATAGGGCTTGACATATTCTTGATGCTATTCGAGATCCAGGTGATATCAATACTAGGTATATTACTGAGGAATAACATAAGACCAGCGCTGGTTTATTGGTGGCGTTTCGTTGAAAACCACATTGATATGAGATCGTGGCAAAAAATCAAAGAAGAACCTGCGCGCTTCATTTATGTAGCCCCAAGCCAGGCAACACTCATGCATGCGCTGGTTATTTTGGGCGCAGTGAGTTGCTTTGCTTAACCCCAACGAGCCATCCATGACTCCCCCGGTATTGCAGCCTTAGAAATCCAGCATCGAGGAAGCGGTGGTTGCCCGGTTTGTTTTCCGCTGGATGTAATCGGACAGCAGGATAACCGCCTCGTTCAGCCCAATCCGGCCAATCGCTTTGGCACCCTCTTCATCATCCTCGTCCCGCTCAACAGCAGGGTCCTCAGGAATGGTTTTCAAGCCCACACTGCGACGAAAACGATTTTCACTCACCCGGCGAATCCGCTCCATTTTCATCCAGTCTTCGCGACGTTTACTCTCCATCAGGCTCAGACTTTTGCGATCGCGCAACTCTTGCAGCGACTTGCGCTCTTCCTCAAGAAACTGAAAGCCAGGCGCCTTGGCAATGCGGCTTTTGTGGTTGGAAATGATGCGGTCTACCCCGGTCAGCTTGCTGCGATGGGCCGAACGGGCCGGATCGATGCTACTCCAGGGCAGGGCATTATCCAGCGAACGTTCACCGTGATCCTTCTCAATACCCGCATAGGGAAACTGAACGTCCGGTACCACGCCACGAAACTGGGTGCTGCTGCCACTGATCCGAAAAAACTGCGCCATGGTCAGACGCAAACGCCCCAGGTCATCATCCCCTCCCCGAATAAAGCGACCCAGATCGATCAGCGTCTGAACAGTGCCCTTGCCGAAAGTAGGCTCACCGATGATCATGCCACGCCCATAATCCTGAATGGCGCCGGCAAAGATCTCAGAAGCAGAGGCACTATCGCTGTTCACCAGCACTGCCATAGGGCCTTTATAGACCACCTCGGGATCCTGATCCTCCTCGATATCCAGATGACCATTGGAATCCAGCACCTGCACCACCGGACCGCTCTTGATAAACAGGCCGGTCAGTTCGGTGGCCTCGGACAGAGAACCGCCACCGTTATTGCGCAGATCGATGACAATGCCGTCCACCCCTTCATTGATCAGATCACGCAGAATGCGTTTGACGTCACGGGTAGTGCTCCGAAAGTCTTTATCACCTTCGCTGCGCGCCTGGAAATCACGATAGAACACCGGAATCTCAATGGAGCCAATCTTGCGATCCCCCATGCCCGGCAGCCCTTGGATAATTTCCTGCTTCGCTGCCTGTTCCTCCAGTTTGATCTCATTGCGCTGAATCTTCACCACCCGGGTCGCTGAGCCAGGTTCTGCCCCTTTGGGCAGAATCTCCAGCCGCACCAGGGTACCTTTGGGACCACGAATGCGCTCCACCACATCCTGCAAACGCCAATCCAAAATGCTCTCTATCTCGCCTTTCTCACCCTGGCCCACACCAATGATGCGATCCCCTTTGGAGACCTGACCGCTGGCATCTGCCGGTCCGCCGGGTACGGTTTTGACGATCTCAGTAAATTCGTTCTTGGTCCGCAGTACGGCGCCAATGCCTTCCAGAGAAAGTCGCATGCTGATGTCAAAGTTTTCTGATGCCTGGGGTGACATATAACTGGTATGGGGCTCCAGACTGGTGGTATAGGCATTCATGAAGGTCTCGAAGACATCATCCGCTGTAAACTGACGAACGCGACTATCGATACCTTCGTAGCGTTTTGCCAACTCTTTGTGAATCTCTTTTTCCGACTTACCCAGCATGCGGAGGGTCAGAATGTCGTTCTTCACCCGCCTGCGCCAAAGATCTGCCAATTCCGCATCATTTTTAAGCCAATCGGCATCAGTACGATCAAAGGTATAGCTTTCGTCAATGGTGAAATCCAGTGAATTGTCCAATAAGGCCTTGGCTTGGGCGACACGCTCTGTCACCCGCTGGCGATAGCGACGGAAGATCTCGAAGGCGGCATCCAGATCAGCGGTCTTCAGAGCGTTATCCAGATAGTTTTTATAGCGGGAGAAATCCTGAATATCCTGACGCGTCAGGAAGCTCTTGTTGGCATCCAGTGCCTCCAGATAGCGCTTGAAGATCTCAGCCGACAGGCGATCATCCAACGCCACCTTGCGGAAATGATAACGATCCACCACCCGGGTGATGATCACCGCCGTCTGCCGATGCAATTTGCTGGGCTGCAAGGACTTAATCGGGATTTCGTGCTGAGCGACTGCTGCGCTGGCGACAGCGGCCCACGCCCATAGAAGCAAGGTCATCGTCCAGCCAAAATTTAAATAGGAACGCATCTTCACCACTCCGGGATCTGCATCGCTGGTCGCAGTCCAATCAGCAAATCCAAATAGTCAGGATGTTGCGGCCCAATCAGAGCATGCCGCAACAAAAAGTCAATCACAACCAGATTACAGTTCGGCTTGAAGCGGTCGCTGTCACGAACCATCTCAGCAACTGCCGCCAGGGGCATCAGGTGGAAGGCAGCCACCTCACCATCCTGGCACCGGGGCTCGAAATCCCGGGGTAATTCCAAGTCATAACAGTAGATTATGTCGTACTTATAGCCTTTTGTGTTATCCATATTGTAGGTAATGGCACCAACAAACCGGGCCTGAGCCGCCATTTTGACAGAAATCGACGCCTCTTCCCCACACTCTTTATACAAATTTTGCGCCAAACTTATACCAACGGGTAGGCCTCCGGCCACCAGCTGATCTAACATACCAGGAAAAGTCGGCTTATCCTCGGCCCGCTCCGCCACCCACATGAACCACTGATCACCATCCCGCACCACACCGTTCAGATGTTGACCAAAGGTGCGCAGGCCAAACAGGGAAGCTGCCGTGCGATCCAGCTCAAACAGGGCCTGTTCCCGCTGCCCCGGCGTCACCGGATAGGGCTCCCCCATCAAATAGGGGTGTTCCCCATGAGCCACCAAATCGGCCATCACCTCTGCCAAGGCTCGGGTACACTCGGCATAACCTCGAAGCTGAGGCTGCAAACTCAGAAAGCCCGTTCGATGCGAAAACACCTGGGGCCAATCCCGCAGACGCTCAGCAAAGGCGTGCCGCAGGCGTCCCACCAAACAGCCGTCCACGACGAAGGGCAGAAAATCCTGGGGATGATGCTGATTGCAAGCCGCCACATGGCGCAAATAGCCGCTCATCTGTCATGGTCCTCTGACCCGGGAACCTTGGGGCAAGTTCCAGCCGAAACACGCTCCAGAGCTTTGGCCTCCCGCCACAGCGCCTCCATCTCTGCCTGGCTGGCCTGATCAGGGGTACAACCCTGTTCTGCCAGACGCAGTTCGACATGGCGAAAGCGACGCTCGAATTTGCGATTGGTACGACGCATGGCCTCCTCGGCATCCACCCCGGCGTGTCGCACCAGATTGCTACAAGCGAACAGCAGATCGCCGCACTCATCAGCGATGGCCTCGGGATCTGGAATTGGAGCATCCATCTCCCGGCGCAACTCCTCCAGCTCTTCGTCAATCTTGGAGAGCACATCCCGGTGATGCTGCCAGTCGAAACCCACCTTGGCAGCCCGTTTTTGCAACTTTTGCGCCCGCATCAGGGCAGGCAGCGCCTGAGCCACGCCATCCAAAACCCCGTGCTGGTCACGCTCTCCCCGCTCGGTCTGCTTCAGACGCTCCCAGGCGTGATACTGAGCCTCCGCGCTGGCGATTTCGGCATCCGCAAACACATGAGGATGGCGACGGATCATCTTTTCGCACACTGCCACCACCACATCCTGAAAATCGAACAGCTTCCGCTCCTCGGCCATACGGGCATGAAACACCACCTGAAACAGCAGATCACCCAGCTCCTGACGCAGCTCTTCGTGATCACCCTCGGCAATCGCCTCGGCCACCTCGTAGGCCTCTTCGATGGTATAGGGCGCAACACTGGCAAAATCCTGCTGCCGATCCCAGGGACAACCCGTTTGGGGATCGCGCAGACGGGCCATGATCTCCAGCAACTCGTTCATATACAAAGCAGAGAGACATCGGGCTGGGCGGGAATGGACTTTTGCTGACTGAAGCCATGTTGCTGGCGACAGCAGTAGCCCAGCCATTTGGAGACAAAGAGGTTAGCCTGCCATTTGCGTTGCAGACTACAAAGATCAGGTCGCCCCCCTAGAGGCAGCACCTGCTGGCGCAGTTCCAGCACCTCCAACTGACGCAAGTCGTGGTAGGCCCGAAACTGGGCATCCGGATCGGCCTGCCACTGCCCCTCCTCGAAAAACCGGTAGGTAAGGCGGAACCGGGTGGTATAGGGGGTCTGTTCAAGGACATCCATATGCAAATCCATCGGCTCTTCCCGCCGTGACAGCTGGTGCCCTTTCATTGCAGCCAGCTCTGGGGCAAGGCGCAACATCAGGCCATAGTTCTCTTCACACAAATCCAGCAAACTGCCCAGGGTTGGCCGACCTTCCAGCAGATTGCGCAAACTCCAGGGATAGTAGGGACGTCTCATGGCTGGGGATTATCCCAGAATTATCCTTCCTGGGCTGAGCCAATCCCGAATAGCCCGCGCAGATATCCCCACAAAGAGCACTGTATTTCCTTACGCTTTGGCCTGTTCCGCCTCAACCTGGCGCTTGACCTCAGCCATATCCAACTCCTGGGCCTTGCCAACCAGTTCACGCAGCATGGGTTCGGGCAGTGCGCCAGCTTCGCTATAGATGATGATGTTTTCACGGAAAATCATCAGGGTCGGAATGGAGCGAATATTAAAGTGCGCTGCAATCTCCTGCTCCTCTTCGGTGTTCAGCTTGGCAAACACCAGATCGGGAAAATCCTCTGAGGTCTTTTCGTAAACCGGAGCAAACGAACGACAAGGACCACACCAGGGTGCCCAGAAATCGATCAGCACGAAAGGATTGTCGGTAACAACCTGCTCAAAATTATCTTTGGTCAGTTCGATGACGGCCACAGCAGCTCCTGAGGATAAAAGGTGAGCGGTCATGCTATCAGAGCTCGCTAATATTTTAAAATAATCAGGGCCAAGCCTTTGCCGCCAGCCTGCCCCTTGGCCTATAATTTTTTGTTTTCTCGCCCGCCAGCCCCCATGAACCCCGACCTCGACAGGCTCCAGCCCTACCCTTTTCAAAAGCTGAACCAGCTGTTTCAGCCGATCCAGCCATCAGCAGCGCACAGCCCCATCAGCCTGACCATTGGCGAACCCAAACATCCAGCGCCCGCTTTTATCGGTGAGGCGATACAGAGCCATCTGCATCAGCTGTCGGACTATCCGACGACCCGGGGGTTGCCCATATTGCGTCAGACGATTGCCACTTGGCTGGAGCAGCGTTTTGATCTAAAAGGAGTCGATCCGGATCGCCACATCCTGCCAGTCAACGGTACCCGGGAGGCGCTCTTCGCCATCGCCCAGGCGACCGTTGACCGGCGGGCACATCGCCCCCTGGTGATGCTGCCCAACCCTTTTTATCAGATCTATGAGGGCGCAGCCCTTTTGGCCGGAGCTGAACCTCGCTTTATCCATTGTGACGAAGAGAGCGGTCTGCCGGACTTCGATCGCATCAGCCCAGCTGACTGGGATCATTGCCAGCTGCTCTATCTGTGCAGCCCCGGCAACCCCACCGGCGCGGTGCTGAATCTATCGCAGTTGCAACAGATTCTGGAGCTGGCCGAACGCCACGATTTTCTCATTGCCTCGGATGAGTGCTATTCGGAGATCTACGGTGACTCTACCCAACAGCCACCCGGTCTGTTGCAAGCCGCCCAGGCCATGGGCAATGAGGGCTTTCGCCGCTGCCTGGTCTTCCACAGCCTCTCCAAGCGCTCCAATGTCCCTGGCCTGCGCTCTGGCTTCGTGGCCGGTGATGCCTCGGTCATCGAGACCTTCTTTGCCTATCGCACCTACCACGGCTGCGCCATGCCGCTACAACACCAGGTGGCCAGTGTTGCCGCATGGAATGATGAACAGCATGTCGAAGAGAACCGCGCCCGCTATCGGGAAAAATTTGATGCCGTGCTGGCGATCCTTGGCAAGCCTTTGGCCCTGAAGCGCCCGGATGCCAGCTTCTATCTCTGGGCCAAAACCCCCATGGCCGATACGGACTTTGCCCGCCGTCTCTACGCCGAACAGCACCTCAGCGTTCTGCCAGGCAGCTTTCTCTCCCGCCAAGCCGATGGCCGAAATCCTGGTGCCAACCGGATTCGCATGGCCCTAGTGGCCCCACTGGCCGAATGTATCGACGCTGCCCAACGCCTCAAAACCTTTATTGACAGTCTCTAACGACCTTTAGGAGTAAGCCCATGAGCGACATCCAAGCCCTCATCATCGACGCCTTTGAACACCGCGCCGACATCACCCCCCGTAGCGTGGATACCTCGGTGCGTGATGCCGTTAACGAAGCCATTGAGCAGCTGAACTGCGGTGAAATCCGCGTCGCTGAGAAGAAGGATGGCGACTGGGTGGTCAACGACTGGGTAAAAAAAGCGGTACTCCTCTCTTTCCGCATCCAGGATAACGAATTCATCAAGGGTGGATTTACCAACTACTACGATAAGGTGCCCTCCAAATACGCCGACATGAACTCGAGGGAGTTTCGTGAGGGCGGCGTGCGTGTCGTTCCTCCGGCCACCGCGCGGAAAGGGGCCTACATCGCCCCCAGCTGCGTGCTCATGCCCAGCTATATCAACATCGGTGCCTATGTGGATTCCGGCACCATGGTCGATACCTGGGCCACCGTCGGTTCCTGTGCCCAGATCGGCAAAAACGTCCATCTATCCGGTGGCGTCGGCATTGGCGGCGTGCTGGAACCCCTGCAGGCCGCACCCACCATCATCGAAGACAACTGCTTCATCGGCGCCCGTTCCGAGGTGGTCGAAGGGGTCATCGTTGAGGAGGGTTCGGTGATCTCCATGGGCGTCTACATCGGCCAGTCCACCCGCATTTACAACCGGGATACAGGAGAGATCACCTATGGTCGCATCCCCGCCGGATCGGTGGTGGTATCGGGTAACCTGCCTTCCAAGGATGGCAAGTACAGCCTCTACTGCGCCGTTATCGTCAAACAGGTGGATGAAAAGACCCGCTCCAAAGTCGGCATCAACGAGCTGCTGCGGGATATTTGATGTTTAAACCCAAAAGGCTGTCCCGATATAGAAGCTAAGCGTTCACCTAACCTGTTACATTTTGATTGCAATTCCAAACCGCCTCCAGCCATCAGGCTGTGGCGGTTTTTTTATGGAAATTCAATCTAAGCCACCGAATGCAAATCATCGACAACGACACCAGCAACGTAGGCATCCATCTGGTACATCGCCAGAGTTGTTCCCGGCTACCAGGATTGCAACTACAGCGCCCACGCTGGCAGCACCTTCACATTTCATCAGTTATCCTAGAAATGCACTTGGCACGGAAATTTAAAACTCCCACACGGGCTTCCAAAACAACCGCACCGTATAGCAAAACATCCTCTTTCATCTCCACCCGAGCCTTTCGGCTCAAAAATCCAATGCAAGTCCTCTTCCTGCGCGTCTGACACAGTAGGTATTTCCATATTTTCAAAAAAGGGATCAATTTGGTATTTCCAATTTACACAAACGGGTTCATTCTTATTCATTTTTTGCTCTATCAAACAACCGCCTTCGCATAAGGGCAGTACCTTACAGGCCATACACATTGCATTTTGAAACGGATCTTCTTTTGCCCATAGAAGGTTTCTTTCGTGAAATAACTCTGGATTTTTAATATTGGAAAAATTTTCGGTACCACTGCCCAGGTGCGCAAAACACTTTTGCAAAGAGCCATCAGGTAACACAAGAAAAGCATCCAATATGGCTGCCCCACAATACATCGCTATCGGCAAAAATGGCAGAGGCGCCTGAAATCCCCGTTCTGTCGCTTTTTTACAAAATTCAATTTCCACGGATGAAAAAATATCCATTCCCAAGCAATTCGGTATGGTTGGCATATGTGTACCATACGTGCCAACATCATCGATACGCCCCAGATTCAACAGGACCCGTTCTTTGATGCCGGCTTTTTCCAAATCATCCAAGAGCCGGTCCATGGTATCTATATTTTTCTTATCCACATTAATTCTAAGTGTAACTTGAAACGAATCAGGAAGCTTCCGTATGTTTTCAATAATCCTATCATAGGTACCTTCTTTATTATTAACCCTCCTTTTCTTATCGTGGCTCTTTTGCGCCCCATCCAGTGTTATTTGCAGGTCATGGATCTCTGCAGCTTTCAGTCTACCAACAACATCATCACTCAAAAGATAGCCATTTGTTATGATGCCAAAACTACATACTGTATTATTTTCCTCACATAATATTTCCTGATTACCCATTATATTCAGCCAACGTTGTCTCTGAGAGCTAAACTTATTAGTAAGGGTGCAGTGTGAGGGTA
>JBNKLG010000006.1:0-58646 GCA_050292235.1 Sedimenticolaceae bacterium
AATCAACGAACCATCCAGGGAAAACAGTTTGCCGGGAAAACGAAAAGACTTACCGGGCGTAGCGGGCAATTGCTGACAGCGCTGATACAACAGCCGGAACAGCTCCTGATAAAACGCCGGATCATATTTCTCATTGGCTCGGGACAGCGCTGACTTACTGATTGAGCCCATGGCCAGGTGATATCTCACTTGAGGTTGTGCTCTGAAAGCCGACTCAATATCACGCAGGCTATGACGACCTCCCAGGTGCCCAAAAACAAGCGCAACAAACTGGCTCCAGCGAGACAAGGCATCCGATCGGCGCCGGCCATCGACCTGTTTGGCGAGATTCTCGAATTCAAGTCTCGGAACAATATTGAGCAGTTGGGAGAGGATTGTATTATGATAGGCCATGGTCCGGTTTCGCTTTTGGTTTCAATAAGTTGTGGTAAACCTATTTTACCAAAAGGCTCACGAAACCGGACTCTTATCTGCGCGCTAAGTGGGACAGCAGTGGAGTCAGCCTGTATCAGCGATCTTGATTTAGTGGATATTTTCACTAATTTTCCAGAACTGCTCTTGCTTGAAAAGCAGCTGATAGTCAACGCATACCAACAAACCAATCTACGTTTGCAATCGCTATTGACCAAATCTGCGCATGAGCGCCTTGGGGATTTTGAAAGAGAGCATGTCATGCTGTTCGACTGGATCCCGCACTACTACACTGGAAATCAGTCCGCAAAGGCTTTGTCAGTTAAGACATAAACCATGCTAGCGAAAAGCGGCGCGGTCAACGATCTATTTCATTAGGTTCTGGTTAATTCAGAGGCGACGAAGGAAACACCCTGATGGTTTTCAGTGCCAGAGCCGGGGAGGCTGCTACTCAGAATGATCTAAATCATTCTGAGTAGCTCATCGCTCGTAGCAACGCGATACCATTTGAGGCTGGCAAGTTTTGCTGGATACAGCAGCTACCCAGCGCAACTTGCCTATTTGAGAAGATTAGGGTCTGGTAAACGGACCAGGATCAGTATCGTAAAGCGACACATTATCATACTGTGTATATCCATCAGCCAAACCGTTAGCATCAGTAATATAGGGAGACAGTATGAAATGATCAGGATGGTCACCATAGCTATCATTCAGCGCCACATTTCTACGTTCCATGATCAGCTCGCCGTTGTTGAACAGCTGAACGACACCGTCAGCCTGCCCATTGGTGGAGTTGCGGATATGAAGCTGTAAGTAGAGCTTCTCATTTTCAGGGATGGCTACCGAGGAAAAGTCCGTCAGCCAAGAGGAAACACCAGACCAGGAACCATTGCGGTTGAGCTTTGTCCATTCCAAGGAAAACTTGTGGCTACCGGCATCTTGTACCGCGCCCAAGATAACCTGGAAAACCCGCCTCCCCGTATCCGGATTGCCCCAATTGACCAGCAATATCTTACTCTCACGGCCAGGATTGGGATTGAATATCGACAGATCGCTGACCAGATATTCAAAGTTAATCCAGAGCTCATCGACTGGCGATCCGTTGACTGTGGCATGTGAGCCAAAGTTATGCCTTAACCAGACGTCATTAAGAGCACCCGCTTGGTAGTTGAATTGAGCTACCTGTGAATCGCCATCGGAGGGAAAGGTTATGGTCGAACCATCAGCTCCTACTGTGTGTGCATCCATCCAGTCTCTTGCCGGTGATGCACCCTCCATATCCGCGGAGAATAATGGTGATGCGGAAGTACCCCCATTAGCACCAATCAGATTATGCTCATCATTGCTTTTGGCACTTTCATAGATGACATGGATGGGGTTATTGCTTTCCAGATAGGCCCCAAACTGAATGTGCACACCGTTACTGCTTGAGCCGAAATAGGCCTTTCCAGGACGGTTGCCGTTGGCATTACAGTTTTTTTCCACTGGCGGAGCACTGCCATTGTGCAGGGTAACGGTGGTACCCGGCTCCGGACAGGCAACCGCTACATACTGCGCTGCTCGCGGCAATCCATAACGTCTTTTGAGTAGCGCAGTGGGGTAAAACGCTGTCTGTTCGCTGCCATCACTATCAGCATATTGCACCGCGTTAATGGGCCTGTTTGCCACCAGGTGGATCGCAGCACCTTGACCCTGTCCGCTCCTGTTACCGATATGCACATAACCCTTCTCACCGGCATTTAGCGTTGCGTAGCCAACGCTCCCATCACTGGCATACATTTGGACGAAAGTATTATCCTCTACTGCAGCAAACACAGCGTTAGCTGAACGGAATCCCCACAGCTCTCTAGCCGCTGGTGGAACAGGGTAAGCGTCCGAGTACCAGGATTTATCCTGGGGATCTCCTCTATGAGTGACCATGATTGGCGTGTCAGCAGAGGTAATCACCGCTGAGATATGGTTATTGATACCGCCATCGAAGTACTCAGGAACACCTCGTTGCAGATGGACCTGATTGGGAACCCCGTCGAGACTGACCGTTACATTGGCATCCCCTTCTTGAGCAACCATGTAGTACTGATGTCCATAACGGTTATGTGGCACGGCAAACTGCGTCCCTGCCAGTGAAAGATGGGCTGGCATATCGGTTGCGTCGGCATCACTGCCAAACTCAAAGGGTCCTGTTCCGCTTACGACATCACCCTGTCGTATGCCACTTCCTGACCAAAAGGTGCCAGTTTCATAACGATCTAGATGAAGCGTTCTATCGCCCGCTGTGATCGTATTGTTGTCCACCAGACTGATAACACCACCTGATACCAACCCAGGGTTAAGAATGGTGTAACTATTCCTTGGCAGCGGCTCTGGGGTCGGATCAGGGTCCGGCGTTGGGGTCGGCGTGGGATTCGTGCCGCCAACAAAGCCTGCCGGAGGCCCGATATAGGAATCATCAATAACCAGATGACTGATCATGAAGTAATTATCAGGATCGGCCTGCACGGCTCTTTGCATATAGCCACCAAGGATATCGATATACTTGAAAGAGCTGCCCGGATAAGCCATTTGTCTTGTCAGTATTTCACCAGCAATTCGGCCACTTTGGGTGTAAACATAGGTGCGAATGTACCCCTCTACCGTATCCACTTCAAACTCTACACTCACCCATTGTTCTTCTATTTGCTCCCAATCCTGACCATTAGCGTTGACGCCTATTGCAGGATCACCTATACGAAACTGATC
Organism: Sedimenticolaceae bacterium; assembly: GCA_050292235.1. GTDB lineage: Bacteria > Pseudomonadota > Gammaproteobacteria > Chromatiales > Chromatiaceae > JBNKLG01. Next base: position 3,151 of record JBNKLG010000006.1, read on the forward strand.
ATTACCATCTGGCCACCATGGCTCTGGATTGTCGTGATTAACATTATACATACAAACTATGTTATCACAGTTACCATAGGCGACATGATCATCATGCTGATGGGAGATAATCATCGATCGCATAAACACATCACCGGCATCATCACCACTGTTTCGCGCAAGATCTTCTCGAGAGGTAAATGTATGGCGCTTCCCGGTTGATGGCGCAAAATCCGTTAAAATTCTGTCTAGTAGTGAATCACTTAGCCGGTCCACATCCCTTTGATAAGGAGGACGATTCATAATAATGACCTTATTATTGTTCGCATATTCCACCCAGGATGACCCATGGTAAATCAAGAAACGAACATTGACATGGGTAGGATAATCCCCATTTGCATCGGGGCGAAAATGGATCTGGCCGAGCCCGGAATAACCTTCATCTAGTATAGGTGGTGTAAATTTTGCCGCTCCGCCACCTCCCCAGCCACCAGATTCCACCCAAGTATGGGTTGCACCTGCATTTACCCACACCAAATTCTGATCTTCGATGGAACTCTCATAGGAGGAATCGTTGAAATTCTGTGTGTAGGGGAGTGAATCTAGCACTATCCCTGACTGAGCTGTTGTACTGGATGCCAGAAAAAAAGCAAAGGCCCCTAACCTTATTGCTAATTTTGGATTGAAAATTCTATGATTACTTTGCATATCTTTATGACTCCCTATCATCTTTGTTAGTATTGCCAAGCATAATAATGGTCGAGCCCATTTTTTAAAATGGCTCCACTGCAGCGAGAATCAAGCAAATGATGGCCGTCAATCAAAAGCCAGGCCCACTTTTCCATTTTCTTGATCTAGAGGGATTCGAGCACGGATAATTGGGCCCTGTCATTCAACTATTTTCATTTGCCCACGAGTAACACAATTATTTGCTCAAAAGGTAGCATAGCTGTATTTCCTTAATCTCCAGCCTTACAAACCTCATTTCAAGTCCTGTAAGATTTCATAGTGCGAAATTGTGATAAATATCACTACAGCCGATAGTTCAGCTAATTTAGACTGCTTGTGGCCGTGGTTTATTTACGGTTATTCGTAGAAATATCTGGGAGGATTACCAGACGATGGAACAGATTATCAATTATTTCAGATCTTACTTACCAGTAAGTGATAAAGGGTGGCTGTATTTCAAAAAGCGACTGAAACTGCATCACTATAAAACCGGAGATATCATTCAGCCTTTGCATGAGCCTAGTAAGAAACTATGCCTTCTCCTTGAAGGCGTTGCACGATCTTATCTACAAAAATCAGATGGTCGAGACTTCACCTGGTTCTTTCACTACAATAGCAACAAAAGCTCAGTTAAAGAATTTCTCCTGATCGACTACCCAAGCTTCAACCTGCAAATGCCATCAACCTATGGGTTCCAGGCATTGAGTAACTGCAAAGTAGCCTACATTAATTATCACGACCTTGTGGATGTTTTCTTAAATCTTCCGGAACTTCTTTTGCTTGAAAAACGATTGGCCATCGGCGCTTACCATGAAACTAATCTGCGTTTGCAATCTCTATTGACAAAATCTGCGCAGGGAAGACTCGAGGATTTTGAGCGGGACCATGCTGTATTATTTGACAGGATTCCCCACTACTATATTGCTTCTTATCTTGGAATCACACCGCAAAGGCTTTGTCAGTTAAGGCGTAACACATCTAAGAAAATGTGCCACGCTGCTCTTTGCTAACCCATTTAAAGCAATACCCGTTCAATACCCCCCCCACTCAGAGCTTGGAGACGAAATTCTTCTTGCCAATTGGCCCCCAAGAGCCGCTCTACCAGCTCCACCACCACATAGCGGGGTGTCAGCCCGGTATCATCGGTGTAGCGAGCCAGCCCCTGTTGACAGGCGGGACAGGTGGTGACCAGGCTGATAGCGGCCTGGGTATCCAGTTGCGCCCTGGCCTTTTCTAGCTGCTCCAGTTTGTTGAAGCGCAATTGGGCAGCGATATCGGGACGCGCAGTGCCCAAGGTACCGGCTTCCCCACAGCAGCGTTCGGTCAACACAGTCGGCCCCCCCAGGAGTTGCTGGGCCACTTTGAGGGGAGACTGGTGTTTGATCGGGGTATGACAGGGATCGTGATAGAGATAGCCCCGCCCCTCTGGTGCTGTCGTTGACAGCCCCTGTTCCAACAGATATTCGTGTACATCCAGCAAACGACAACCGGGGAAGATGTTGTCGAATTCATAGTCCAGCAACTGATCCATACAGGTGCCGCAAGAAGCCACTACGCTCTGGATATCCAGGTAATTCAGCGTATTGGCGATGCGATGAAAGAGCACCCGATTCTCAGTGGCGATACGACGACCGCGATGGGCCTGTCCGGCAGAGTACTGGGGATAGCCGCAGCAGAGGTAGCCCGGCGGCAATACCACCCGGGCACCACTGTAGGTCAGCATGGCCAGACTCGCCATGCCGATCTCGCTGAAGAGGCGCTCTGAGCCGCAGCCGGGAAAGTAGAAGAGGCTGGGTGCCTCGTCCTGAATCCGGCCGGGCCAGGTCAGGATAGGCACTGTGGTGCGATCTTCGATCTCCAGAGCTGAGCGCAGGGTGACTGCGGGTACGGCGACCCGGATCGGTCGCTGCAGGATGTCCGGCACCACCGAGGGCTTGCCGCTGGTGGCATGGGGAATCTCTCCCCGGCCCTGTAGCAGGCCCAGTCGTTTGAACAGGCCATGGCCCAGGTTAATGCCCGCGAATCCCCAGCGAGCCAGCAACAGCCGCAACAGCCGCACCCCTCGGGGATGATTCAGGTTGAGGAAGGAGAGTGCCGCCCAGGCCGCCGGGACAAAGCGCTTTTTGCCCCGGTCCACCAGGATCTTGCGCATCCGGGCGGTCACCTCGCCAAAATCGATATTCACCGGACAGGGGGTGAAGCACTTGTGGCAAACGGTGCAGTGATCAGCCACGTCATTCATTTCACTGAAATGGCGTAAGGAGAGGCCCCGTCGGGTTTGTTCCTCGTAGAGGAAGGCCTCAAGTATCAGTCCGGTCGCCAGGATTTTATTGCGGGGCGAATAGAGCAGATTAGCCCGGGGTACATGGGTCATGCAGACCGGTTTGCATTTACCACAGCGCAGACAGTGTTTGATCTCATCGTTGAGATCGCCCAGCTCGCTCTCTTTGAGAATCAGGGCTTCCTGCTCCACCAGTTGCAGTGAGGGGGTATAGGCCCGGCTCAGATCCGAGCCCGCCAACAATTTGTTGCGATTGAAATGGCCCTGGGGATCGATCTTCTTTTTGTATTCTGCAAAGGCAGAGACCCGTTCCGGGGCCAGGTATTGCAGTTTGGTGATGCCAATGCCGTGTTCGCCCGAAATGGCGCCATCCAGGGACTCGGCCAGGGCCATGATGCGATCCACCAGATGATCGGCCTCGCGCATCATGGCGTAATTCTGGGAGTGTACCGGGATGTTGGTATGGACATTGCCATCGCCTGCGTGCATGTGTAGGGCGACAAAGAGACGTGATGAGCGTACCCGCTGATGGATCGCCAGCAGACGTTGGCGCAACGGGGCCATCATGGCGCCACTGAAAATCTGATCCAAGGGCTGTCCCACTTCACATCGATAAGAGTGCACCAAACGACGTCGCAGTAACAGATCGATGAGGCTGGCCTCCCGATCCATCGCCTCAGTCAGGTTTTGCTCCGCCAGCAACTCGGGGAAATCGCTGGCCGGACCATCCAACCGATCCAGTATCTGCCGCCAACGGTCAGCAGCCTTCTGCACCAAATCCTGCGCTTTGGCCCTCTTGTCTTCGATGATGGACCGATTCTCAATGGACAGCTCGAACTCCTCGCCCCCATCAATCTCTTTGAGGTTCCCGCCCAGATAGTCTGTTATGGCCACCATGATGGCCAGTTTGTTGCGGATGGACTGTTCGATATTGAGGCGTTCGATACCCCGGCTGTATTCCGCCAGACGTTCCAGAGGAATAACCACGTCTTCATTGATCTTGAAGGCGTTGGTATGGGCGGAGATGGCAGCGGTGCGGGAGCGATCCAGCCAGAAGCGTTTGCGTGCCTCAGCGCTACGGGCGATGAAACCCTCCGCGCCCCGTGCCTGCACCAGGGTGATCAGAGCCTCGCTCATTCGATCCAGGGCAGAGGCATCGTCGCTGATAAGGTCGGCCAGCAATAGCATTTTAGGGCGCTGCTGACGGGAGGATTTGGTGGCGTACTTGACCGCCTTGAGATAGCGCTCGTCCAGATGTTCCAGCCCCAACAGCCTGACCTGGTCACTCGCTTCAACCTGCTGTTTGACCTCGACAATGGCAGGTACTGCTGCCGCCAGGTCCTCACCGAAGAATTCCAGACAGAGGGTCTGGGTGTGAGCCGGGATCGGGTGAAGGACAAAACGGGCTGAGGTGATGAGACCATCGCAACCCTCTTTCTGCGCGCCGGGCAGTCCCGCCAGGACCTTATCGGTTACGTCCTTACCCAGACCCTTTTTGCGGAACAGGCTGCCGGGGAATGTCTGTTCTTCCGCTTTCCCATCCTGGGTCTGGCCATCGTCTTTAAGCCAGCGATAGCGAAAACGCACCTCATCCTGTTCGTGAATCTTGCTCAGGTTGTGGCGGAGTCGTTCGATCTGCAACCAGCGCCCGTCCGGCATCACCATGCGCCAGGAGGCCAGATTATCCAGAGTGGTGCCCCAAAGCACCGCCTTCTTGCCACCGGCGTTCATGGCGATGTTACCGCCGATGGTGGAGGCGTCCTGGGAAGTTGGATCTACGGCAAAGGCCAATCCATGGGCCTCAGCCAGTTCTGAGACCCGCCGGGTGACCACACCAGACCCCACAGCCACCACCGCCGTGCTGTCATCCCGGCCCGGCAGGGTACAGTGTTCAACCTCACCGATCTGATCCAGTTTTTCGGTATTGATAACGGCGGAGAGGGGATCCAAAGGCACGGCTGAACCCGTATATCCGGTGCCACCACCGCGAGGGATGATGGTCAAGCCTAGCGAAATACAGGTACGCACCAGCAGGGCAACCTCGACCTCGGTATCCGGTGTCAGCACCACAAAGGGCAGCTCGACACGCCAGTCGGTCGCATCCGTGGCATGAGCAACCCGCGCCATACCACCAAAGGCTATATTGTCGCGGCGGGTCACCCGGAGTAAGGCCCGCAATACCTGCTGGCGCCTCTCGGTCTGCTGATTCAGGGCGGTCTCAAAGGCATCCACTGAATCGGTCGCCAGCGCCTGTAAACGGATTGCCTGCACATTGCCATTGGTCCGCTGGGCGAATTGCTCCAATCGATGGCGCAAAGCCCCAATCAGCGCAGAACGGCGTTTGGGGTTCTCCAGCATGTCATCCTGCAAGTAGGGATTGCGATCGATAACCCAGATATCCCCCAGGATCTCGAACAGCATGCGCGCTGAACGTCCGGTACGACGGGAGTCGCGTAAATTTTCGATCAGACGCCAACCTTCATCACCCAGATAACGAATCACAATCTCTCGATCGGAATGAGAGGTATAGTTATAAGGGATTTCACGGATCCTTGCGGAAGCTGACTGCGTCATTGGGCCGGTCTGAGAGCGGGAAAGTGTGTATTTTAACAGGCTGCCAGGGCTAACTTGCCAGGCAAATCACAATTCCACGGGGAACCTTTGGTTTTGGCGGCCCACTAAATGGAGGGATTATCAAACCCTCATAGTACGGCAGTATTCCTATCATATTTCATCGACATTGTTAACTGTAATTGACTTCTGGAGGTCTTATCATGAAACGTCTCGTCCTAACGTCCTGTCTACTCAGCCTTACTGGAACTGCCTTGGCGGAAGACCCAATCCATGCTGCTGTTGAATATCGCCAAGGTGCCATGAATATTCTGGGCTGGAATCTTAAACCCATGGCTGCCATGGTCAAGGGTAAAACCCCTTACGATCAAGCCGTTTTCAGTCGGCACGCCCAGGATTTAGCAGCTGCGGCAGCTTTAGATCATTTGTCCGGCTATCCCGCAGATTCTGAGAGTGACGAGAGTAAAGCGCTTCCGGAAATCTGGCTAAACTGGGACGAATTTAAAAAGGATATGCAGGATTTCCAAACCCAAGCCGCCGAACTGGCCAAGGTTGCAGCCGCTGGCGACCTGGAGGCCATCAAGCCCCAATTTGGCAAAACCGCCGAGACCTGTAAATCCTGCCATAAGGAATTCAAGGCAAAGAAAAAGTAACCACTCACCGGACAGGTCAGCGGAAAGGATCTCCTGCTGGCCTAGCCCAGACTCAAGAGTCCCCAAACGATCGCTACTGCCAGTCCAAAGACGGGGATGGCCCAGATAGAGCGATTATGGATGCCTGCAGCCTGCTCCTCTGTCAGCACTTTCTTGCCATGGAGCATAGGCAGTACCAAATTCTCTTTCTTGACCAGCTGATAATAGAGGACGGCACTGAGGTGAAGCCCCACCAGGACCATGAGGATATTGAAATTGGCCTCGTGAAGAGCCGTCATCAGTTGGCTGGTTTCTTCTCCAACCAGATCGAACCAGGGACCTTCAAACAGTACTTCATGAGAACTGCCAAATCCCAACAATCCTTGCGTCAACAAATCCAGCAAAAGGATCATGACCATCCAGCCACCCGCTGGGTTATGGCCGACATAGGTGTTGTGCTCTCCTCGCCACAAGCCCTTGAAATACAGGATGACCTGGCCAGGGCCTGTGACGAAGCTGGAGAACCGGCTATAGCTCCCCCCTACAAGCCCCCAGATGAGTCGAAAAATCACCAATATCAGTAAGGCATATCCTAACTGCGCATGGCGATCTGCCAGACCCCACTCTGCGGTTAGCCACAGCGAGATTACACAGAAAACCAGAAGCCAATGGAACAGGCGAACAGGTAATTCCCAAACCTTGGCTTGGCGCATCATGTTCATCGGTTGCCTTAGATGAAGGCTCTGTGATTGGCGTTATAAAATTTTGGTGATTTTACAGGCCACGTCATAGTGGTCTTCGTTCTTCTCACACCGAACTGCCTCTGCCTCAGCATGCAAAGCTGGTGTAATGGTATTTTTGGGTTCGATGGTGATATCCAGGATTTCGCCAGTGCCAATGGCTTCAGCAACCTGAAGCAACATGCCTGTTGCGCTGAGATCACACACGGTACATTCGGAAAAGCTGTGCTCAGCTGGTCGGCGGTATTTTCCTTCCGCCTGTACCGCCATCCGATGATGGTCTCGCTTGTTATCAGTGGCAATCATTGGGGTCTCCTGCTGTCATCAGCGTCTGGGCCATCTCCACTAGATATGGTGCATCAATAAACAACAACCACTAGATATTGTGGCATCAGTGGAGAATAAGCCAGTAATCAGCTTTTGGCAAGTCCTTGTGAAGCAAGAAGTTATTTTTACGAATGAGTCTCAATTCAATCGGTGCTGGCCATCATCAACCATCGCATCATTGGGCGTCGCGTCCCGCACCTCATGGATGTTGACCCGTACCCTCAGCGCCTTTCCAGCCAAGGGATGATTGCCATCCACGGTGAGTTGTCCATTTTCGATTTTGGTGACATAGAAACTTTTGACATCACCTGCTTCATTTTGCATCTGAATTTCTGCCCCCAATTGCCGGAACTCAGGTGGAACGTTATCCAGATCATCAGTGAAAGTCAGGTTGGGGTCCCATGCGCCGAAACCCTCTTCAACTGAGACATCAAATTCAACTTCATCACCAGCATTTTTGCCTCGAATAGCCGCATCCATACCACCAATGAGAACCATGTCTCCACCATAGATATAGCTGACTGGCAGATCATTCTGCTCCAACAGATTGCCCTGAAGATCACGAATGGCATAAGTCAGAGTGACGTATTTACCTGGTTGAATTGTCTCGGCCATGGAATTCCTCGCTAAAAAAACGGCGGGTCAAGGCCCGCCGCATATCAGATTGAGCTAAATCAAACAACGATCAGACTGGTTTATCGATTCCTTTTGCGCAATTTCTGCAGAATCTGCAGTTGCGCTGCTGCTTCAGCCAATTCGGCCTGGGCCTTGGCATGTTCAAACTTGTCAGAACGATCCGCCAACATTTTCTCCGCCCGCTGTTTAGCAGCTAATGCTGCACTTTCATCCAGGTCCGGGGCACGGATCGCAGTATCCGCCAGCACGGTAACGGTGTGTGGCTGAACTTCAAGCATGCCACCGGAGACAAAAATATGTTCGATCTCATCGCCATTCTGAACCCGCACATCCCCGGCCTTGAGCCGCGCAATAAGAGGGGCATGGCGTGGAGCGATACCGACTTCACCCATTTCAGCGGGGGCGAAAACCATCTCTGCACGGCCAGAGTGAATAGCGCCTTCAGCGCTGACGATATCCACATGTAGGGTCATTGCCATGATGCTGACTCCTTAAGAGGCTCGTTTAGCCACGTCCTCGATGCTACCAGCCATGTAGAAAGCCTGCTCGGGGAGGTGGTCGTATTCGCCTTCCAGGATGGCCTTAAAGCCAGCGATGGTCTCTTTGAGACTGACATATTTACCGGCAGCGCCAGTGAACACCTCAGCCACAAAGAAGGGCTGGGACAGGAAGCGCTGGATCTTACGAGCACGGGCCACTGTCAGTTTGTCTTCTTCGGACAGCTCATCCATACCCAGGATGGCGATGATGTCCTTGAGTTCCTTATAGCGTTGCAGTACGCCCTGCACGCCACGGGCCACACTATAGTGCTCTTGTCCGACCACATGTGGGTCGAGGATTCGGGAGGTGGAGTCCAGAGGATCTACCGCCGGATAGATACCCAGTTCTGCGATTTGACGCGAAAGCACCAAGGTCGCATCCAAGTGGGCAAAGGTGGTCGCCGGAGAAGGGTCGGTCAAGTCATCCGCAGGCACATAAACGGCCTGGAACGAGGTGATAGAGCCGGTCTTGGTGGAGGTGATACGTTCTTGAAGCACACCCATCTCTTCTGCCAGCGTCGGCTGATAACCCACAGCAGATGGCATACGGCCCAGCAGGGCTGATACCTCAGTTCCCGCCAGGGTGTAACGGTAGATGTTATCCACAAACATGAGGACGTCGCGACCCTCATCTCGGAAATGCTCCGCCATGGTCAACCCAGTCAAAGCAACACGGAGACGGTTGCCAGGAGGCTCATTCATCTGACCATAAACCAGGGCCACCTTATCGAGTACGCCACCTTCCTTCATTTCGTGGTAGAAGTCGTTACCTTCACGGGTACGTTCACCCACACCAGCAAACACAGAGAACCCGGAATGCTCCACAGCGATGTTTCGAATCAGTTCCATCAGGGTTACTGTCTTACCCACACCAGCGCCACCGAAGAGACCAATCTTACCGCCCTTGGCGATGGGCATGATCAGGTCAATAACCTTGATGCCGGTTTCCAGGATCTCAGTCGTAGCAGCCTGTTCTTCAAAACTCGGCGGTGTACGATGGATCGGCAGTTGGATTTCTGCCCCAATCTCGCCCTTTTCATCGACGGGTCGTCCTAGAACGTCCATGATGCGCCCCAGGGTCTTTTGCCCAACAGGTACTTTGATCGGCTCTCCACTATTGGCGACGGACAGGCCGCGCTTGAGCCCATCGGTGGAACCCATGGCGATGCTACGTACTACGCCGTCACCCAGTTGCTGCTGAACTTCCAGCACCAAATCGACTTCTTCGACATTAAGCGCATCATAGACCTTGGGAATCTGATCGCGGGGGAATTCGACGTCGACCACGGCGCCGATGACTTCGACAATTTTACCGGAGCTCATTGTTGCTTCTCTCGTTAAAAGTAATTCTTTAGCCTCAGACAGCAGCTGCACCGCCGACAATTTCAGCGATTTCCTGAGTAATGGCTGCCTGTCTGGCCTTGTTGTAAATCAACTGCAATTCTTTGATTAGACTACCCGCATTATCGGTTGCGGACTTCATGGCAACCATACGCGCAGACTGTTCACAAGCTGCATTTTCCACCACACCCTGATAGACCTGGGCCTCGATATAGCGCACCAGTAACTCTTCCAGGATATCGCTGGCCTCAGGCTCATAGAGGTAATCCCAGTGATGGCGGAGCTCATCGTCTTTCTCAGCCTTCAACGGCAACAGCTGGTGAATCACCGGCTTTTGCGTCATGGTGTTAACAAATTCGTTATGGGCGAGATAGATGGCATCCAGCTTCTCTTCCTTATAGGTATCCAAAAAGACCTTGATGGTGCCAATCAGCTCGCTGATTTGTGGGCGATCACCTAACTGACAAATGTGGGAAACAACATTACCGCCGAAACGTTGGAAGAAATTCAACGCCTTGGAACCGATGGTACAGAAATCCACCTCCAGCCCCTGACCATGTTTTTCGCCAACATCCTTCACCAGGGCACGGAACAGATTACTGTTTAAGCCACCACAAAGCCCACGATCTGAAGAGACCACGATATAGCCGATCCGACGTGGCTCGCGCGCCTTCATAAAGGCATGCACATACTCTGGATGCGCCTGGGACAAATGCCCAATCACCGCGCGAATCTTATCGTCGTAGGGACGGGAATCGCGCATGCGATCTTCAGCTTTACGCATCTTTGAAGCCGCCACCATTTGCATGGCACTGGTGATCTTTTGCGTATTCTTGATCGACGCGATCTGGGTACGTATCTCTTTTGCGCCAGCCATCTGCGATTCCTAGAACTTACCAAGTACTGTTGGATTTAAAAGACTTGACCGCCTCATGCATGGCATTGATGGTCTCGTCAGTCAGTGCGCCGGTCTCATTGATCTGATCCAACAGATCGGCATTATTGCTCTTCACATAGGCCTGCAGTGCAGCCTCGAAATCCACCACCTTGTTGGTATCCACATCATCCAGATAACCTTCGTTGGCGGTAAACAGCGAAAAGGCCATCTCAGCCACACTCATGGGTGCAAACTGAGCCTGCTTCATCAGTTCGGTGACGCGCTGACCGCGTTCCAACTGGTTGCGAGTCGCCTCATCCAGATCGGAAGCAAACTGAGAGAAAGCCGCCAATTCGCGATATTGAGCCAGAGCCAGACGTACACCGCCACCCAGTTTCTTGATGACTTTGGTCTGGGCCGAACCACCCACACGCGAAACCGAGAGACCAGCGTTGATGGCCGGGCGAATACCGGCATTGAAGAGACTGGTTTCTAGGAAAATCTGACCATCGGTGATGGAAATCACATTGGTTGGTACGAAAGCAGAGACATCACCGGCCTGAGTTTCAATAATGGGCAGAGCGGTGAGTGAACCGGTTTTACCTTTGACTTTGCCACCAGTCAGCTTTTCCACATGCTCTTCGTTGATGCGGGCCGCGCGTTCCAACAGACGTGAATGCAGGTAGAACACATCACCCGGATAGGCCTCACGGCCCGGCGGACGACGCAGCAACAGAGAGACCTGACGATAGGCCCAGGCCTGTTTGGTCAGATCATCGTAAATGATGAGGGCGTCTTCACCCTTATCGCGGAAGTATTCGCCCATGGTGCAGCCAGCATAGGGGGCCAGAAACTGCATAGCCGCAGAGTCAGAAGCGCCGGCGGACACGATAATGGTGTGCTCCATAGCGCCATGCTCTTCCAATTTGCGCATGACCTGGCTGACAGTGGAGTTCTTTTGCCCCACAGCGACATAGATACACTTAATACCAGTGCCTTTCTGATTGATGATGGTATCGATAGCCACTGCGCTCTTGCCAGTTTGGCGGTCACCGATGATCAGCTCACGCTGACCCCGACCAATCGGCACCATGGCGTCGATGGCCTTAATGCCAGTCTGCAGCGGCTGGTCTACCGACTTACGGCTGATGACCCCTGGGGCCACTTTTTCAATGGGAGAGGTGGCCTCTGCCTTGATCGGTCCTTTGCCATCCAGGGGATTACCCAAAGCATCGACCACACGGCCCAGCAGGCCCTCGCCAACCGGTACTTCCAACAGGCGACCGGTGCACTTCACCGAGTCCCCTTCGGACAGATGTTTATATTCACCCAGAATAACGGCACCAACCGAGTCGCGTTCCAGGTTCAGAGCCAAGCCGTAGGTATCGTCGGGAAACTCCAGCATCTCATAGGACATGGCAGACTCCAGTCCGTGAATGCGGCAGATACCATCGGTCAGACTAACAATGGTGCCCTCGGTCTGGGCCTCTGTTTTGAGATCGAACTTTTCGATCCGGTTTTTAATCAGTTCACTGATTTCTGAAGGGTTGAGTTGCATGCTGGCTTCTCACTTAAAGTCGAAATTCGGAGGCAAGGCGGTTGAGTTTGTTGCGCAGGGAGCCATCAATGATGAGGTCTCCAGCGCGAATACGTACCCCGCCAATCAGTGCAGGGTCTTTTTCAGCGGTGATGTTCACTTCCTTGCCCAACTTGGCCTTGAGTAATTCGGCCAGTTGTTTGGTTTGTTTTTCATCGACGGCGTAAGCTGACTGAATATGCACGTCAATACGGCCCTCTTCCGCCTGTTTGCGATCTTCGAAGGCCGAGGCAATCTCAGACACCAGGCCAAGACGCCCATTCTCGACCAGAATACGAATCAGGTTCTGAACCGGCTCATCCGCCTGTTTCCCCATCAGGTCGATCAAAAGATCCACCCGTTGGGCCTTGCTCGTGGCGGGGCTATCAAGAAAGGCATCGAGCTGCGAATCAGTGGTCAGCGCCTTCAACAGGGCCAGGCTGCTCGACCAAAAATCCAGCCGCCGCTGATCCTTGGCAAAGGCATAGGCCGCCTCTGCATAGGGTCGGGCAATGGTAATGTTTTCAACAGACATAGGTCGGCCTAGATTTCTGTCGCCAGCTTATCGATAAGCGTTTGGTGTGACTGGGCATTGATCTCTTTTTCCAAGATCTTCTCTACCCCTTGAACCACCAAAGCACCCAGCTGTTCGCGCAGCTGTTCACGCGCCCGATTGGCCTCCTGCTGAATCTCAGCGTTAGCCGCCGTGATTAGGCGTTCACCCTCTTGATGGGCACTCTCTTTGGCCTCATCGACGATCTCACTGGCTCGTTTTTGTGCCTGAGAAAGAATGTCACTCGCCTGTTGCTTGGCCTCATGAATCACCTCTTTGGCGCGTTCCTGGGCCAACGCCTGTTCATGCTTGCCACGCTCGGCCGCAGCCAGCCCCTCGGCAATCTTGGCCTTGCGATCTTCCAGCGCCTTCATGATCGGCGGCCAGACAAAGCGCATGGTAAACCAGACGAAGAAGACAAAGGCCAGGGTTTGCCCCAGCAATGTCGCATTAATGTTCATTGGATCACCTCAACCCATGACGAAATATGATCTTAATGAGGAAGTGTTCCGCAATCAGGCAACGGCAAACATCACATACATGGCCAGACCCACTGCGATCATGGGCACGGCGTCAACCAGACCCATGACGACGAAGAACTGGGTACGCAGCACAGGAATAAGTTCCGGTTGGCGTGCCGCGCCATCCAGAAACTTACTGCCCAGGATACCGATACCGACGGCAGCGCCAAGGGCACCAAATCCCATCATGACAGCTGCTGCGATGAACAAAATTGCTTGTTCCATGATTATCTCCCGTTGAGTTAGTTAAATAATGAAAAGGTTAATGGTGTTCCTGATGCGCCATGTCCAGATAGACAATGGTCAGCGTCATGAAAATAAAGGCCTGCAGGGTAATCACCAGGATATGGAAAATCGCCCAAGCAACCTGTAATACTGCCGCGAAGGCACCAGTAGCCAGAGAGGCGCCATACATCAAGGCGATCAGGATAAAGATCATTTCCCCTGCGTACATGTTGCCAAAGAGTCGCAGAGAGAGAGAAACCGGTTTGGCGATCAGGGCCACGCCTTCAAGAATCAAGTTGGCAGGCAAGAACCATTTGCCCAGTGGCTGCAGGGTCAGCTCTGCGGTAAAGCCGCCAATCCCTTTGATTTTGACGCTGTAATAGAGAATAAGAACAAAGACACCAAAGGCCAAACCAAAAGTGATGTTGGGATCGGTGGAGGGCACTACCTTCTGGTAATGCAGCAGTCCCAGGGCGTGGTCACCCATTAAGAAGGGGATCCAATCAACGGGAATCAGATCCATCAGGTTCATCAGAAAGACCCAGACAAAGATGGTCAGCGCCAGTGGGGCGATCAGAGGATTACGTCCTGAAAAAGAACCGCGAACGGAATCATCGATAAATTCGATGATGGTCTCAACAAAATTTTGCAGTCCATCGGGAACACCAGCGGTAGCCGTCTTTGCTGCTTTATGGAAAAAATAAACGAAAACAGCGCCCAGCAAAATGGACCAAAACAGGGAATCCAGATGGAATGCCCAGAAGCCCATCGAGGCTGCTTCTTCAGCATTATGGGCGATACCCCAACCCTCCTCGGGCACATAGCCAAAGGTCAGGTTGGTGAGATGATGTTTGATGTACCCCGATGAGGTAAGTGCTTCTTCCGCAGCCATAGTGTCAGCTCTGGTTTGTCGCCTGCTTTCTGGTTGATCCTGAGCCCACAAAGGCCAAGAAATAAATTACGATAAAGCCGAGGAAGGTCGGCAAAGGTGGTAGCCAGGGTATTCCCTTAAATGCCAAGGCAAAAAGCGCGCCCACCAATATCAGTTTCGACACTTCAGCCATCACCATGTTAGCCAAAACCGCACCTGGCTGTTGTGCCCGGTAGGGTCGAAAAAAACGCAACAGGGGGTAGGTGCTGGCCACCAAAGCGATCAAGCATCCTGTCAACATCCCGAAAAACGTCCCAGTTCCCCAGATCAGCGCCAAACCCAACAGTAGTAACATTACTGGTAATTGTCGCTGTAACTGCCCCCGCAAAAGGCATAACCCCATTACGGCCACGCCAAAAGCCCGGCAAGTATAAGCGGGTGCCCATATAAGGTCAAACTATAGCGGGATATAAAAGACACACGGATCCCTGCTCAACGCTATCGGATATGGTCCAGAATGCCATCCAGCTCGTCCAGACTGTTGTAGCTGATCACCAGCTTGCCTTTGCCGTTTCGGGCCTGTTGCAACTTGACCTGAGCTCCCAGTTTTTCACTCAATTTTGTCACTAGGCGTTCCACATCTGGATCAGACTTCACCTGGGTTGCGGCTTTGGTTTCGCCATCTTCTGTCTGCTCTGCATTTAGTAAACGTTTCACCAGTGCTTCGGTTGCTCGCACAGAAAGTTTTTTCTTCGCCACTTGTTGGGCGGTCGTGCTTTGCAACGTCCCCTTGAGCGCTAACAGTGCCCGACCGTGTCCCATTTCCAATTCGCGGGCATTGAGCAATGCAATCACATCTTCATTCAGATCCAGCAACCGCATGCTATTGCTGACAGCAGAACGGGATTTTCCTACGGCTTCTGCTACTTGTTGATGGGTAAGGCCAAATTCATTCAATAAACGATGCAGGGCACCGGCCTCTTCTACCGCATTGAGATTTTCCCGCTGGATATTTTCGATAACGCCCATAGCCATAGCAGCCCTGTCATCAACATCGCGGATGACAACCGGAACTTCCGTCTGATCGGCCAGTTGGGCAGCACGCCAACGCCGCTCACCGGCAATGATCTCGTGCATGCCGTTATCCACAGGGCGTACCACGATGGGTTGAACCACACCTTGAGCCTTGATGGAATCGGCCAGCTCTTGTAGTGCTGCCTGATCAAACTCACGTCTCGGTTGAAAGCGTCCACGTTGAATGCGTTCTACAGGTAACCGCATCACTTCTGCAATGGGTGCCTCGGTACTCTCCTGATCGCCGCCTCCCAGCAGCGCATCCAACCCGCGACCTAATCCCCGTTTTTTTCCTGCCATCGTTTTCATTACCTACTGAGCTGTTAAATTCTGCTTTCTGAAACGTGTTTCCTCGGTCACAAAATGCCCGTTCGATTTGAATTGCCTTAATCCAACAACGCCAGCACTTCCTTGCCTAACGCCAAATATGCCCGTGCCCCCCGGGACTTGGCATCGTACAGTATAACGGGAAGTCCGTAACTGGGGGCTTCCGCAACTGTCACATTGCGTGGAATGATGGTTTGAAAGAGCTTCTTCTTAAAATGTTTCTCCAATTGGGCCGAAACGTCGTTGGCCAAATTGTTACGGGGATCGTGCATCGTGCGCAGAATTCCAGCAATTTTCAGCTCGGGATTAATACCGGTCCGAACTTGTTTGACAGTGGACACTAAGGCAGAAAGCCCCTCCAGAGCATAGTATTCCGTTTGCAACGGGATCAGCACTTGATCGCTGGCCACCAAGGCATTGAGAGTTAGCATGTTCAACGAGGGTGGACAATCAATCAGGACCACGTCGTAAATCTGGCGAAAATCCTCCATGGCCAGTTTGAGCCGCTGCTCTCGTAGCGGCGCTTCCATCAGTTGCACCTCTGCCGCGGTAAGATCGGCGTTGGCTGCTACCAAGTGATAACCAACTTTTTCTGGTTTTAATACGGCCTCTTGAAAGCTCTTTTCTCCCAACAGTACCTCACAGGACGAGACTGTCAGTTTATGCTTATTCACGCCGGAGCCCATGGTGGCGTTGCCTTGTGGATCCAGGTCAAGCAATAGGACCTTCTTTTTCAGATAGGCCAAAGTTGCCGCCAGGTTGATGGCAGTGGTGGTCTTCCCAACCCCACCCTTTTGATTTGCAACAGCAATGACTTGTCCCACAGCGGGAACTCCAAGAAAGATTTGGCAGGCGCCCTATTCTAGCAGTGCCCGTTTCTCATCCATAGAAACTTCCGATGTAGTGGGTACTTTTTGTACTGGAGCACAGACTTGGTCACGTCCCTTAGCCTTGGCTTGGTAGAGGTACTGATCGGCATCAGCGATAAAGGCCTGGGAGCTGAGAAAAATCTGACCACTATAGATGCTGATGCCATAGCTGGCTGTTACCTGAATGCGCTCCCCAGACACGGCGGTCTCCGGAATCGCCCGGCGCAATTTTCGCAATCGCTCTGCCACCGACTTGGCCTTTGCCACCAGGGTATTGGGCAGAATGATGGCAAACTCTTCGCCACCATATCGACAACCAATATCCAACTTACGCAAGTTGGTCATGATCTGCTGGGCTGTCCCCTTCAAAACCCGGTTACCTGTCTCGTGACCCCAGCTGTCATTGATCTGCTTGAAATGGTCCAGATCTACCATCACCAATGCTGTCGGCTGGCCGGTCCGTCTGGTGCGTTCCATCTCATTGTCCAGACTTTCGGCAAAATGGCGATAGTTGAACAGGCCGGTCAGGGGATCGGTTCGGGTCTTGGACTCCAGTCTCTCTACCTGGATTCTCAAACTCGCTAAATCTTCCAGGTGTTCACAATGAGCAGCACCAACCGGACAGCGATGAAGCATCTGTTGGTTGTTACCGCTATCATTCATGCAGGAACCCTTTGAATCATAACCAGATGCCTTGCTTTCTCTTCGATAAAAGGGATGTTCAGCCCTAATGTTGTCACAGACAGATTTTGGGGCAAGGCCTGAATCTCCGCCTCCATGCTCTCCTCGGTGCCTTTCATGGCGAGAATCTTGCCGCCCTCTGCAAGATGGGGCAGGGTCATCTCGGCCAAGCTCGCCAAATTCGTGAAGGCTCTGGCTGTAATAGTATGAAACAGGGTGTCACTCTGCCACTTTTCCAAGCGATTTTGATAGGGATGTAGCTGGGTCAGGCCCAGTTCCAACTGGACTTGGCGCAGAAATCGCACCTTTTTGCCGTTGGCATCCAGCAGGGATACCGACCATTTTGGACGGGCAATGGCCAGAGGGATGCCGGGCAGGCCCGCGCCCGTACCCACATCCAGCAATGGCCCGTCTTCCAGATGGGGCAAAAGGCTGAGGCTATCCAGCAGATGATGGGACAGCATCTCCAGGGGGTCTCGTATGGCGGTGAGATTGAACGCCTGATTCCAGCGGCTCAGCAACCGGAGATAGGCCAGCAACTGCTGTTGTTGCTGGGATTCCAGCACCAACTCCATGGTGGAAAGGCCCTGGGTCAGCCGCTGTTCCAGCGCTTGATCTAGAGACATCCGATCTTTTTCAGGTGGATCATGAGGACACTGATGGCCGCTGGCGTTACCCCTGGTATTCGGCTGGCCACCCCCAGGGTTTCAGGTCGGCTAACGGTGAGTTTTTCCTGTATCTCTGCTGATAGACCGCGAACCTGGGCGTAATCCAGATCCAAGGGCAAGGCGATCTGTTCATTGTGACGATGACGCTTGATCTCCAACTGCTGACGCTGAATGTAGCCCGCATATTTGGTTTGGATTTCGACCTGCTCGCCAACTTGGTCGTTGTCGACACCGGGGCCCCAATCTGACAGGCTCATCAGACCTCGATAGGTGACATTGGGACGCTTTAGCAGTTCGAGCGCGCTGGCACCGGGACTCAACATCCCTGCCAGCTCTTGGTTTTCAAGGTTTTGCATCTGCCCCGATTGTAGACGAAGTCCTCGCAGTCGCTCGGTTTCTTGGGCTATCGCCTCGCGTTTTTCGCAGAATCGCTGCCAGCGAAGGTCGTCCACCAAGCCCAATTCCCGACCGGTTTCAGTCAGGCGCAGATCGGCATTATCTTCCCGCAGCATCAACCGATATTCCGCTCGACTGGTAAACATGCGATAAGGTTCCCTGGTACCACGCGTTACCAGATCATCGACCATCACGCCAATGTACGAGGCATCTCGCCGAGGACACCAAGGGGCTTTCCCTTGAACCTGACGAGCAGCATTGAGGCCAGCCAACAACCCTTGGGCAGCCGCTTCTTCATACCCAGTAGTACCGTTGATTTGACCGGCAAAATACAGACCCTGGATCTGTTTAGATTCCAATGAAAGCTTCAGGTCTCTGGGATCGAAAAAATCGTACTCGATGGCATAACCTGGCCGGGTGATAACGGCCTGTTCAAAACCTGTCATGGATTGCACCAGGGCATATTGCACGTCAAACGGTAAGCTGGTGGAGATGCCATTTGGATAAATTTCATTGGTATCCAGACCCTCAGGTTCGATAAAGATCTGGTGGGCGCTCTTATCAGCAAAGCGCACTACTTTATCTTCGATAGAGGGACAATAGCGCGGCCCCACCCCTTCGATCACACCTGCATATAAAGGCGAACGAGACAGGCTCCCTCGAATGAGGTCATGGGTCTTTTCATTGGTCTTGGCAATGTGACAAGAAATCTGTGTGGGATGATCGCTGTGGGAACCCAAAAAAGAGAAAATGGGACGGGGATCGTCGCCGGGTTGTTCATCAAGCTGGCTAAAATCAATACTACGACGGTCGATACGGGGAGGCGTACCCGTTTTCAGGCGTTCCACCCTGAACCCCATTTCGCGCATTTTTTCAGCCAATGGAATAGCTGCTGGATCGCCAGCCCGACCACCACTATAGTGATTGAGGCCAATGTGAATCTTTCCAGCCAAAAAGGTTCCAGCTGTCAACACCACCGTCGGCGTCTCAAATATCCAGCCCATCTTTGTGGTCACAGAGCAGATGCTTTGACCACTTAACCCGATATCCACCACCTCTTGCTGAAAAAGACTCAGATTTTCTTGATTCTCTAAAATGATGCGGACCTTATTTTTATAGCGTTTGCGATCTGCCTGGGCGCGAGTAGCACGCACTGCTGGGCCTTTACGTGAATTTAAGGTTCGAAAATGAATACCAGCATGATCAGCGGCCTGAGCCATGATGCCTCCAAGCGCATCGATTTCCTTGACCAAATGTCCCTTTCCGATACCTCCGATTGCTGGGTTACAACTCATTTGACCCAGGGTCTCAATGTTATGGCTGATCAATAAGGTTTTAGCACCCACTCGGGCAGCCGCCAAGGCAGCTTCTGTACCAGCATGGCCTCCGCCAACTACCACGACATCGTATTGTGTTGGCATGGTCATGCTGTTGTTATTTGCCTATGCAAAAGCGTGAAAAGATATCGCCCAAAAGATCTTCCGTTCCATAATCACCAAGCAGCTGACCTAAATGATTATGCGTACAACGTAAGCTTTCAGCGATTAACTCTAGAGTTGCCTCTGATTCAAGCAGTGTTTGGGTTTGTTCCAGTTCATCATAAGCCGCATTCAAACAATCCAGATGGCGTTGATTGGCCAAAAATTGGCACTCCGCCTTCTGGCTTAAACCCGCTTCTTCCAGTAATCGGTTCTTAAGGAGATCCAGGCCAAATCCACTCTTTGCAGAAACCCGTATCTCACCATCTTTGGTACCCATTGATTCATCGACAAGATCGGCTTTTGTCTGCACGATGGTAACGGGTATCCGATCCAGAGCTCGAATGAAAGCCGGAATTTCATGTTCAGTATCTGTCAAATCACTCAGCCACAGCAGATGATCCGCTTTTTCAATTGCTGTTCTAGACCGTAGAATGCCCTCAATTTCGACAGGGTCTGAAGTTTCTCGAATACCTGCCGTATCAACCAAAGTAATCGGAACGCCTCGTAGATGTATTCGTTCTTTAATCAAATCCCTGGTAGTGCCTGGAATTGAAGTCACAATCGCTGCCTCTTCACCAGATATGGCATTCAACAAAGTCGATTTTCCTGCATTCGGGAAACCGGCAATCACCACCTGCAATCCACCTTGAAAACGCTTTCCTTGCTCAACTTTAGCGCGAAAATTGGTTAATTCTTCAAAAATGGGCTGTATTCGCTGAGAAATCTCATCATTAGAAATGAGATCAACCTCCTCATCTACAAAGTCAATGTTGGCCTCACACAACACTCTAAGCTGAACAAGTTGTTCTTTGAGTTGAATGGATGGTCGAGACAATTCTCCATCAAAACTTCGATAGGCCAACCGCGCATATTCAAGAGAACTGGCTTCTATCAGGTCAGCTATGGCCTCGGCTTGGACCAAATCCAACTTTCCATTGAGATAGGCTCTCTGACTAAATTCTCCCGGCTCAGCCAAACGAACACCATGTTCAACCAGCTGTTCCAATGTCCAATCCAATAACAACGGATTGCCATGCATCTGAAGTTCAACAACATCTTCACCGGTAAAGCTCTTTGGAGCCCGAAATAACACGACAAGGGGTTCATCAATAGGTTGATCATCAGAATCGACCAGACTTGAAACGAAAGCTGTATGAGAAGAGACGTACTGTAAAGACCTTCTCAGTAACCTCTCAGCCATTAATAAGGCTTCTGGACCTGAAATGCGAATAATACCCACACTGCTTTTGCCATAAGACGTAGCAACAGCAGCAATGGTATCCATTCGTCAATTAACCGATGAATTTGTCTAGAACTCAAGAATCAAACGGCCAAAGCAATATCCTAAATCTTTGACTTTTCAATGACAGAAGTAATACGCCACTGCTGCAAAATAGAAAGAATATTATTGACCACCCAATATAGCACTAAACCGGCCGGGAAAAAGAGGAAAAAAGCTGTAAATACAAAAGGCAATGCCTGCATTATTTTTGCCTGCATAGGATCAGTAGGCTGGGGATTTAATTTCTGCTGTACAAACATACTAATACCCATGATCACGGGTAAAACAAAATAGGGATCTTCAGCAGAAAGATTATTAATCCAGAATATAAAGGGTGCTCCGCGCAATTCAACCGTTTCCATTAACACCCAATACAAGGAGATGAAGACTGGTATTTGCACCGCTATGGGTAGACATCCACCCAAAGGATTTATCTTCTCCTTTTGATAAAACTCCATCATGGCTTTATTAAATTTTTCCTTATCTTCACCATAGCGTTCTTTGAGCGCCTGCATTTGAGGTGCCAGCTTTCTCATATTGGCCATTGAGCGATAACTGGCAGCAGAAAGTCTATAGAATGCTAATTTAATCAATAGTGTCAACAAAACAATTGCCCAGCCCCAATTTCCTACTACCATATGAATATTATTCAATAGCCAAAAAATTGGCTTTGCAATAAAGGTGAGCCGCCCATAATCAGCCGTCAACTCCAGGCCAGGTGCAACTGTCTCTAATTGATTTTGAAGTTTTGGGCCAAGCCAAAGCTTTGCTTTTACCTCCTGAATACTTTTCGGGGCAATGATTATATCTGGCGTATGGCTACCTATTAAATAGCTCTTACTCGTGATTTTTTTGGCATAAAAATTATTTTTTGATTCAGGAATCACACCACCAATAAAATAATGTGTTACATAACTGAACCAACCCACTCCAGTAGAAATATTAAGTTGATTCTTATTCAATTCGTCATAGGTAACTTCATTATATTTTAGATCTTCTGAAAAATAGGCTCCACCAGAATAGGCATTCATAAATGCACTGTTATTATTTATTTCATGATGTAAAACTTGCCAATACGTTTTTACATTAATCTCTTTATCTTTTTTATTTTCAATACTATAAACAAGATCTATCGTATAGCTACCCTTATGTAAAATGTATTTTTTTAAGACCCTGATATCTTCATCTTCCCAAATAAAGGGAACCTCCAAACTATCTTTTTCTGACAACAGATAAGAAACTTTTTCAAATCTAAATTTAGATTTATGATTTGGTAGATTAGACATACTACCTAAAAGGCCACTTTGCACTTTTTTCAGCCCAGAATCACCTCCAATCAATTGATATTTATCATTTTTATTTTTTTCTGATTTATAATATTCCTTCAGCAGGGTAGCAACAACAGTCCCACCAATGTTGCTAAATCTTATTTTAAATTCGTCTGTTTCTGCAGAAACAATTGTTTCATCGACCTCGATATTATTCGAAGTAATAATCTCTGGCTTATTGACTACCTCTGGAACATCATTAACATTATCAGAAACTGTTTTATTAGTAGCTGGCTGATGCTGTTCAGTAGCTAATGCCTCCTTAGTCACTGGAAGGCTATACTCTTGCCATTTTGTATAGATAATACTAGCAAGAACAATTAATGTTAAAGAGAGGATAATTCTATAGTTTTCCATGATTCTTGATAAGAGAATTAAAACTTTTAATTAATAAAACTCGAAGATTGTCATTATTTGGAATAATGCCACGACTAAAACCAATAACTAAATCAACATTTGGTAAATGGCGAATATATTCGTCAAAAACCAATCTCATAATGCGTTTTAGCCGATTTCTTTCCACTGCTCTATTGATGATTTTTTTCTTTAGGGCAATCCCCAACCGTGCAGTTTCAATCTCATTTTTCCTAAATAAGATATAAAGATTCTTTTCTCTCAAAATAATAGGGTCACTGTAGACCCTATCATAATCAATTTTATTTAATAATCTTTTATCTTTTTTAGCTATCTTCAATCTATTTTGATAAACTGTATCTGCCTTTACTTCTTCTTGCATTAAGAACTTTACGACCATTCTTCGTTGCCATTCTCTGCCGAAAACCATGAGTTCTTGTACGCTTGAGATTACTGGGTTGGAACGTTCTTTTCATGTTGGAGCCCTGTTTTAAAATTTAGCCGCGTATCATAACCCTTTTTTAAAATTAGTTCAATATACTTTTATGTACGATTCACTTTGGTCACAATGCATTTCACAACTTAAGCAGGAATTAAGTGAACATCAATTTAATACCTGGATATTGCCGTTGGAATTTGCTTCAGATCAGCAATGCATTCGTCTTTATGCGCCAAATCGTTTTGTTTTGGATTGGGTCAATCGTCATTATCGTGATCTTATTATTGATCAACTGGAAACTTTATCTCCTGACCCAGCACCTAAATTAATTTTATCTCTAGGCAGCCATTCAAGCCGGGCGGTTAAAGTACAAAAAAACAACCCTGGTCATATCCAGAAAAAACCAATTTCAAGCTCTGTTGAGCTTAACAAGCTGTCAAATGATTTCCTTGAAAATTCAAATCTTAATAGTGAGTTATCTTTTGAATATTTTGTTCAGGGCAAAGCAAATGAGCTTGCTTGTGCTGCATCCATGCAAGTTGCTGAAAATCCCGGTAATGCTTACAACCCATTATTTATCTACGGAGGTGTAGGGCTTGGTAAAACCCACCTTATGCACGCCATTGGAAATAGCATTTTAAAAAATAACCCACAAATGAAAGTTCGGTATTTATACGCAAATACTTTTATCAACGACATGGTAAAGGCTCTGCAACACGGCAAGATTGATGCGTTTAAAGCGGAATACCGATCAATTAATACCCTTCTTATCGATGACGTACAGTTTTTTGCTGGTAAAGAAAAGACCCAGGAAGAATTTTTTCATACCTTTAATGCTCTTTTCGAATCTCAACAGCAAATTGTTCTAACCAGTGATAAATATCCAAAGGAAATTAATCTTGAAGAACGACTTCGATCTCGTTTTGGTTGGGGACTTATTGTTCGTATCGAGCCCCCTGATTTGGAAACGCGTGTCGCCATTCTTCATAAAAAAGCATTACAATTATTTAGTTTAAGTCTTCCAAATGATGTTGCTTTCTTTATTGCTAAACGTTTTCATTCAAATATTCGTGAGCTTGAGGGTGCATTGAGAAGAGTGTTTGCTAGTAATCGATTTACTGGAAAACCCATTTGTATTGATTCAGCAAGAGAATCACTACGCGATATGCTTGCTGTACAAGATAAATTAGTCACTGTTGATAATATTCAGAAAACCGTGGCTGAATATTTTAATATTCGTACTTCTGATCTTTTTTCTGCGACAAGGAGTCGTAATATCGTTCGACCAAGACAAATTGCCATGGCCTTAGCTAAAGAATTAACGAACAATAGCTTGCCTGAAATTGGACGTGCATTCGGTGGTAAAGATCATACCACAGTGCTCTATGCTGTCCGAAAAATTGAAGAATTAAAGAATTCAAACAGTAAACTTGAGGAAGACTATTATAACCTGTTAAGAAGTCTTACCGCTTAAGTCTAATGGAAAATTATTAACATGGTTTCCACTATAATTAACCGGAATTTTGCCATTTTCTCACGTACTTTTTTTATTCCAAGTTACTGAAATTAAATATTTTTTCTAACTTATTAACAGTCTATTTAAGACTAAAAGTAATCATGAATATACAAATAAATAAATTAGATCTATTAAGTGTGTTACAACAAGTCATCAATGTCGTAGAAAGACGACAAACTTTACCTATCCTTTCCTATTTCCTATTTCAAGTTTCAGAAAACATGATTTCAATATCTGGAACTGATATGGAACTCGAAATAACAGCAACATTATCAATTAAAATTGATAGTAGAGGCGCTTTTACAGTACCAGCTAGAAAATTTTTTGATATTGTTAAATATCTTGATGATGATGCAAATGTTTATATTGAGCAAATCAACGAAAATATTATTATTAAATCTGGTCAATCCGAATTTCGTTTACTATCTTTGCCTGCAGATACTTATCCAATCATTTCACCATCAATATCCTTGCAAACACTTTCGATGGAAATAAAAGCTTTAAAATCACTAATTGCAAAGACTGCTTTTTGTATGGCAAATCAGGATGTAAGATATTATCTAAATGGAATGCTTTTTGAGAAATGCAATTCTGACTTTAAAGTTGTTTGCACTGATGGCCATAGATTGGCCATAGATATATGGCCTTTAGAGTCACAATCTGAAGTCACTAATTTTCAAATCATCATTCCTCGTAAGACAGTCCTAGAAGTTAATCGTTTACTTACTGCTAAAGATGATATTGTTGGTCTTGAAATTACTGCAAATCACATACGTTTCTTTTTTGAAAACCTTAGTCTCACTTCTAAGCTTATTGATGGTCGTTTTCCTGATTATGAAAGAGTTATTCCTCATGAATTATCTAAAAGTATTCAAATTGCCAGGGAAGATCTGTTATCTAGCTTATTACGAATTTCTGTACTATCAAATGAGAAATATAAAGGGGTAAAGTTTAGCTTTACAGAAAATAGACTTACTCTTTCATCTCACAATCCTGATCAAGAAAGAGCCGAAGAACTTCTTGAGTTAGATTATTCTTATCATGAAATTTGTATTGGTTTTAATGTCTCTTATCTCATTGAAATTCTCCAAAACCTTTCATCTTCTGATATAACCATTGAATTTGAGAATGAAAATTCTAGCATTGTGATCTATGCAAATAACGATGAGTCTTGCCGGTATGTAGTCATGCCCATGCGTCTCTAATTTGTTCCACGTGAAACATTGAAGAAAATTATGAGCTATAACGAAGATAATATTAAAGTATTGAAGGGCTTAGATGCGGTAAAGAAACGGCCTGGCATGTATATTGGGGATACTGATGATGGAACTGGACTCCACCATATGGTTTTTGAGGTTGTTGATAATGCCATAGATGAAGCGCTTGCAGGTTACTGTGATCGTATCGAGGTGACAATTAATTCAGATAACTCAATTACTGTTGTTGACAATGGTCGAGGAATTCCGACTGGTCTTCATGCTGAAGAGGGAATTTCAGCAGCTGAGGTTATAATGACAGTGCTACATGCTGGAGGTAAGTTTGATGATAATACTTACAAAGTATCAGGAGGATTGCATGGAGTCGGTGTCTCAGTAGTTAACGCTTTATCAGAGAAACTTACATTAACAATTTATCGAGATAAGAAAATACACTTCCAAGAATATCAAGATGGTGTCGCTTTGTACCCCTTGAAAGAATTAGATGAGACATCTCGTACTGGAACAGAGATTACTTTTAAGCCAAGTAAAGTCATTTTTTCCGAAACAGAGTATCACTATGATATTTTAGCCAAGCGGCTAAGAGAACTTTCCTTTCTAAATTCAGGCATACGTATTAAATTGCATGATGAGAGAACTGATCGGTCTGATACTTTTCTCTATCAAGGTGGCATCCAAGCCTTTGTCGAGCACTTAAATATCAATAAAAAACCGCTTCATTCACAAGTCCTGCTGCTATCAGGTGAGAAAAATAATATATCAGTTGAGATGGCTTTACAGTGGAATGAAAGTTATCAAGAAAATGTTTATTGCTATACAAATAATATTTCTCAGGGTGATGGAGGTACCCATTTGTCTGGATTTAAGGCTGGTTTGACAAGAACAGTAAATCAATTGATAGAAAAAGAAAATATTAATAAGAAAGATAGTATGACAATAACTGGTGACGATACCAGGGAAGGCCTGACTGCCGTTATTTCTGTAAAAGTGCCTGATCCTAAATTTTCTTCACAAACAAAAGAAAAATTAGTCTCTTCTGAGGTTAAAAGTGCCGTAGAAAATATATTTTGTGAACAATTTGATGACTATTTATTAGAAAATCCTCAGTTAAGAAAGACTTTGCTTGCAAAAATTGTTGAGTCAGCAAGGGCACGTGAAGCAGCAAGAAAGGCGCGCGAAATAACAAGACGGAAAAGCGTTATGGATATTGCTGGTCTTCCTGGAAAATTGGCTGATTGTCAGGAAAAGGATCCTTCCCTTTCTGAACTCTATTTAGTGGAAGGCGATTCAGCAGGTGGATCTGCTAAGCAAGGGCGAAATAGGAGAACTCAGGCTATATTGCCACTCAAAGGTAAGATCTTAAATGTTGAAAAATCTCGATTTGATAAAATGCTAGCTTCAGCTGAAGTTGGAACACTGATCACTGCATTGGGTTGTGGTATCGGTGAGAAGGAATATAACATTGAGAAACTGCGCTATCATCGCATTATTATTATGACTGATGCCGATGTTGACGGTGCTCATATTAGAACGTTATTGTTGACTTTCTTTTATCGCCAGTTTCCTGAGTTAATAGAAAATGGTTATATTTATATTGCTCAGCCGCCTTTGTATAAAGTGAAGAAGGGGAAAAAAGAGAGTTATATCAAGGACGATAAAAATCTTAGTGATTTTCTTTTACAGCTTGCATTTGAAGATATGGAATTAGTCAGAAATGATAAGACTTTAGTGTCTGCAGAAGAAATGCAGATAATGATTGATTTATACAATAAAATTAAAAGGTTAAAAGGAAAACTTTCTAAAAAATATTTACATGAATTTGTATTAGCCATTACTCATATCGATCCAATATATCAGGAAGATTTACTCAATCAATCTGTTTTAAGAAGGAAGATTGAACAGTTGACTAGCATCATTAGCCAGCAAGACAATGTGGTCAATGCGAGCATTAACTCACATGAAAATTTGATCTCAGGAATTAATGTTGAAAAAATGGACCATGGTATTTGTACATCTACTATGATTTCATTAAATGCGTTTAAACATCATGATTATCAGGAATATATTCATGCTCTTCATGAAATGCAGAGTATCCTCGGCAATACGTTGATCACTATCAAAAAGAAAAATGCAGAATATCAGTATGATGCTACCAAAGGAATTGAATTAATTGATTCGCTTCTCGAGGATATGAAAGGTGAATTTCATATTCAGAGATATAAAGGTTTAGGTGAAATGAACCCTGATCAGCTCTGGGAAACCACGATGAATCCTGAAAATCGACGTTTATCTCGTGTAGAGATTGAAGATCTGA
The DNA here is from genome assembly GCA_050292235.1 of Sedimenticolaceae bacterium. Lineage (GTDB taxonomy): Bacteria > Pseudomonadota > Gammaproteobacteria > Chromatiales > Chromatiaceae > JBNKLG01. Next base: position 31,495 of record JBNKLG010000006.1, read on the forward strand.
TTTCAGCTGATGAGATGTTTACTATGCTTATGGGTGAAATTGTTGAGCCAAGAAAGGACTTTATTGAGACAAATGCTGCCTACGTATCGAATATTGATATTTAACAATGAGCATGATTGACAAGGAAGTCATCATTTTGCTTTTAAATTATTAGAATGCTCTTTTATTGTTTCTAATCCATCTTCTAAACTAGTACGGATTATTGCATTGATTTCTGGAAGGCTCTGCTCATTATTGGGATAAATGAGCTGACCTGCATAAAAAAGGAGATCTCCACTTCGAATTGAATTATCTTTGTTAGGCCAGATTAAGCCTGAATTATGACTAACAGGCAGCAGTGGCAATTCAGCTGCTTTGGCCAAGGCAGCAGCGCCAATATTGAGTTTTTGCAGTTCTTGGGATTTGGAACGTGTTCCTTCAGGAAAGATAAAGACAACTTTCCCTTGCTCTAATGATTTTTTCCCTTGTTTTATCAATAGGTTAAATGCTGATTTTGTAGCTTTACGATTGATAGCGATTTGGCCTGTCCTTCTCAAGGCATAACCAAAAAATGGGATACGTAAAAGTTCTTCTTTCAATACCCAGGATTGCTGATAGGAGAAAAAAAGTCCTCTAAGTAATAATGTTTCGAGAACAGATTGGTGATTCGCAACCACAATGAATCGACCATCAGCGGGAATATTATCAAAACCCTCTAAAATCAAGCGTACACGACAGCTCCATTGCAATAGAAATGCATTCCCTTTGCTCCATAGATTAGCCATTCGGTTGGCTGATTTGGGCATCTGCAAATAGCTCAGAAGAACGACTACGATGGCAAAAATTAAAGTGTTAATGCCAAGGCAAAGAAAAAAAAACGAGCTTCTCAGTTTTAAAAACACGTGCGTAGACTAAGGATGTTTTAATTTGGGGCTAAAAGGCTGAAGTCGCAAACACCGAGAAAGAGATCATGAACAGCATAAAGAAGATGATGCCGATTTTCACGAACCTTCTGGTCTTCACAGTTCACCATAACATGATCAAAGAAGTTAGCAATAGCGGTTTCTAGCTGGAAAAGAAGGCGTAATGTCTGGGTGTAATTTTTATCAAGATTAGTTTGTTGAATAGCAGCTGAAATTTCCTCAAGCGCCTTTGCAAGGTTCAGTTCGGTGATATCAGAAAGCAAGCTGTGACAATATTCGTGCTTTTCTACTGAGCTTTTATTTAGGATGTTAGAAATTCGTTTATTCAGTGCTATCAGTGGGCTTGCGTCCTCAGTCTTGAGAAAATCCTGGATAGCCTGAAAACGGATAAAGGCATCTGCGATATCTTGAGGCTTTGTCTGTAAAACGCCATCGACGATGCTAAAACTATAGCCCTCTTCCAAAGCCAGAAACTTAGCTCTACTCAAGATGAACTCATAAATATAAGTCAGGATCTCCTCATTATTTTGTTCAAACTGAGAAAAACAGGAGGCTGAATTCTGCAAAAGCCGAGTTAAAAAAATTGGTTGATCCAGTTCTCTTAAGATTCGAATCACTCCAATGGCAAGGCGTCTTAGGCCAAAAGGATCTTTGTCTCCAGATGGCTTATGTCCTGATAGTAAAATACCTACCAGGGAGTCTACTCTGTCACTGAGTGATAAGAGCTTACCTAAATCTGATTGCGGGAGCCGATCACCTGCAAAGCGTGGAAGATAGAACTCATCCAAAGCTGCAATAATTTCTGGTGCAGCGCCTTGAGTATTGGCTAAATATTTACCTACCGTGCCCTGAAGATCAGGGAATTCATAAACGGTCTTGGACAAAAGATCACAACGGCTCATTTCAGCTGCTTGGTCCAATAACTCTAAATTTACAGGGAAATGAGCTGATAAGAGATGAGCTAGCGCCTTAAGACGTTCTGTCTTATCGAAATATGAGCCCAGATCTTTATGGAAGATAACGTCTTTTAGCAGTGTGTAGCGGCTTCTGAGATCTTCAGAGAGATCCTGAGTCCAGAAAAATTGGGCATCGGATAGTCTGGGTCTCACTACTCGTTCATTGCCTTTGATGATTTCATCACCAGATGATTTGATATTGGAGAAGGTAACAAAAGTATTGCTAAGTTGATTAGGCGTTGTATAAAAAGGGAAATATTTTTGATGATCCTTCATGCTCATCACTAAAATTTCAGCTGGTAGGGCTAAAAAGGTGTCTTCGAAATGGCAAACTTGAGCCACAGGCCATTCAGTGATAGAGGTGACCTCATCCAGCAGATCCTCATCCAGGTCTACAGTTAATTCTTGCTTCTGGGCAATGGATATGAGCGATTGTTGGATAAGATCTTTGCGCTGTTGATAATCAGCTAATACATGCCCTTCTTCTTTCAAAAGGCGTTGATATTCGATCGGACTTGGGATTTCTATAGATGCTGGATGGTGATAGGGGTGGCCCTGAGTCGTGCGGTCAGAATTAATGCCAAAACGGGTAAATGGGATGAGCTGATCAGTATCGATAAAGAGAATCCAATGTACAGGACGAATAAAGGCGTCAGACAGATCTCCCCAGCGCATGCGTTTTGCGATAGGTAGGCTGTCAAGTGCCATATTAGCGATCTCAGGTAGAAGTTCGAAAGCGGACTGACCTTGAATGGTTTCTTCAAAAAATAGCCTGACACCTTGATCGCCACTGATTTGCTTTAAGGCTTCGACTGCAACGCCGCAGGATTGGGCAAAGCCCAATGCTGCTTTAGAGGGATTACCTTCCGCATCAAAGGCGGCTTTTAAAGCAGGGCCCTTACGCTGATTTAGGTAGTCAGGCTGTTGCTTAAGGCAATTTTTGATCAAAACTGCCAAGCGGCGAGGTGTGGCAAAACTGTCAATGCGATCAAAAGTTAACTTTTGCTCAGCCAATCCCTTTTCAAAAGCGTGTTTTAAAGCAGAAATCAAGCGAAAAAGGGATTTAGGAGGCAGTTCCTCTGTGCCGATTTCAAAGAGGATATCGGTGGTTGCGTGCATCATGTAGGTTCTTATGAATTAAGGAGTGGAAAGCCCAGTTCTTCGCGCTTTTCATAATAGGACTGTGCCACAGCTCTGGCCAGGGCACGAACGCGCAAGATGTAGCGCTGACGCTCGGTTACAGAGATGGCACTGCGTGCATCCAGCAGGTTAAAGGTATGAGAGGCCTTAAGGACTTGCTCATAAGCAGGTAGCGGAAGATTCTGCTCAATTAACAGATTGGCTTGACTTTCATAGTGGTCAAAAGCGGAAAAATGAAAATCAACATTGGAATGGTTAAAATTGTAAGCAGATTGCTCGACCTCATTTTGGTGAAAAACATCGCCATAGCTGACTTGATCAAATCCTTCGGCGTTCCAGCGTAGATCATAAACACTGTCGACGCCTTGAAGGTACATGGCAATACGCTCTAAGCCGTAGGTAATCTCACCGGTTACAGGACGGCACTCTAGACCACCGACCTGTTGGAAATAGGTAAATTGGGTCACCTCCATACCATTCAGCCAGACCTCCCAACCCAGTCCCCAGGCGCCTAAGGTAGGGGATTCCCAGTTATCTTCGACAAAACGAATATCGTTTTTCAGTGGGTCCAGACCCAGCATCTTCAGAGAATCGATATAAAGAGCCTGGATATTCAAAGGCGAGGGTTTCAGAACGACCTGAAACTGGTAATAATGCTGCAAGCGATTGGGGTTATCGCCATAGCGGCCATCGGTAGGCCGACGGGAGGGTTGTACATAGGCAGCACGCCAGGGTTCAGGGCCAATAGCCCGTAAAAAGGTGGCGGTATGGAAAGTGCCTGCACCTACCTCCATATCGTAGGGTTGTAAAATAACGCAACCGACAGAAGACCAGTAGTCTTGTAGCTTGAAAATAATTTCCTGAAAGGACAGCATTAACCCGCAATCTCAAAGTGAAAGAGATTGCCTAGTATACCCGTAAACCTCTTTAGAGTTGGATAGCAGATGAGTGATATCAAAGCCTTGGCCCTGATCTCAGGGGGATTGGATTCCATGTTGGCAGCCAAAGTCGTCAAAGACCTGGGTATACATGTCGAGGGGGTGAATTTCTTTACAGGGTTTTGTGTAGAGCAACATACCAAAAGTATTCGTCATGGAGAAAAGCCACGCCTGCACGGAGCCCTGAAAACGGCTGAGACTATTGGTATCAAGCTTCACATGCTGGATGTTGCTGAGGAGTACAAAGATGTCCTGATTCATCCCCAGTATGGCTATGGGGCGAACATGAATCCCTGCTTGGACTGCAAGATTTTCATGGTGAGAAAGGCTAAGGAGTGGATTGAGAAACAGAGTTTTCAATTTCTGATTACGGGAGAAGTCGTTGGGCAGCGGCCCATGTCCCAACGCAAGGATTTGATGCCTATTATCGTCGCTAAAGCAGGAGTAGAGGATATTTTGCTCCGTCCGCTCAGCGCGAAGAATCTTCCACCTACCCTACCGGAAAGAGAGGGCTGGGTTGATCGTGAGGCACTGTTTGATTTCAGTGGCCGTTCGCGCAAACCCCAAATTGCCCTGGCAGAAAAGCTGGGCATTCGAGACTATGCACAACCAGCTGGTGGCTGCTGTTTTTTAACTGATGAATCCTACAGCAAACGGTTGGTTGATCTCTGGCAGGCTCGCGGTGAAAGAACTTACGAATTGGATGACATCATTCTGTTGAAAGTGGGTCGTCACATTAGACCAAGGCCCTATTTGAAATTGATCATCGCCCGGGATGAAGGAGAAGTACGTTTTTTGACAGGCTATAAAAAAACCTATGCCTCTTTACAACCCACCAGTCATGCAGGGGCACTGGTATTGATCGATGGAGAACTAAAAAACCAGGATCTCGAGCTGAGCGCCCAAATAGCAGCTCGGTATAGTCAAGGACGCAATGCCGAGCAAGTGACATTGGTCTATCAAAAGGCGTCGGGAGCACAGCAGGAACTGCAGGTCGCTCCAATGGAAAAGGGGCAGATTGATCCATGGCTGGTATAGAACCTATTGAACTGGATGTCCGTCGTTTACTCTGCCCATTGCCGGTGGTTCGGATGCAGTCTTGCGTGGAGGAACAGCAACCCGGACAACAGATCAGGGTGCGATGTGATGCCAAAAGCGCTGTTAGGGATCTCAAGACTTGGTGTCGCCTACAGGGCCATCATCTGATTTCACAGACTGATCAGCAGGATGAAACAGAATTGCTGATCGAAGTGGGGGTCTGAGCATGGTTCAAACCAAAGAAATAAAGGAACGTGCCTCAGCTGTAAAACAGGCCACACTGGTTGGGGCAGTGGTGAATTTGGTGCTATCAGCCGTCAAGATAGTGATCGGTATTTTGACCCATTCCCAATCACTGTTGGCTGATGGACTTCATTCACTTTCAGATCTGCTCTCTGATGTTCTGGTATGGTTCGCAGCCCATCATGCTGCGGAAGGGCCAGACAAAGACCATCCCTATGGCCACGGACGTTTTGAGATTCTCGCTACTATGGTGTTGGGAGCCTTGCTATTACTGGTCGCTGTTGGTATTGCTTGGAATGCGCTGACCCACCTTATGGCCAATGACGCGCCAGTTATGCCGGGCATGATGGCTATCTACGCCGCAGTGGTTTCTATTCTGAGTAAGGAGATTCTTTACCATTACAATCTGGCGGTAGCCAAAAATGTCAACTCCAGCCTGTTGCGCGCCAATGCCTGGCACCATCGCACAGATGCCATTAGTTCTGTCATCGTTCTTATTGGCCTGGCTGGTACCTATGCCGGCTTTTTCTACTTGGATGCTCTGGCTGCTGTCGTCGTGGCCATGATGATTGCCCGCATTGGCTGGGGCCTGGCATGGGATGCCATGCAGGATTTGGCTGACCGAGGTCTCGATGAAGGGCGTCAGGAAGAGATCAAAGCCAGCATTCTGGAAATTCAGGGCGTCAAAGATTTACACATGCTAAGAACGCGCAGTTTGGGAGGCCATGCCTCAGCAGATGTGCATGTTTTGGTGGCACCTCGAATCAGTGTTTCCGAGGCCCATATGATCAGCGTGCGGGTGGAACAAAAACTCAAGCAAGATATTGATGAAATAGAAGATGTCATAGTGCATATTGATCCGGAAGATGACGAAGTCGGGCCACAAAATCCCAATATGCCTCAGCGTTTCGAGTTGGAAGAACAACTCAGAAAAAGTTGGCGCGGGCTATGGGATAACTTTGATGAAAATAATCTTCTGATCCATTATTTGAACAACAGTATTGATGTCGACCTGATTCTTCCAAAAGGGAGCGGACTGAGTATCGATGAGTTGAAAGGACGGCTTCCAAAGGACTACCCCATTCGGCAGATTCGCTTGCTGGAGGCAATTTGCACATAAATGGTGCGCATTCTGTGGCGAAAGCACCATATATGGGCGTAGCTAGGTAATAAATCCACTGGAATTTTGATTGCAAACTGGTGCAAGATACGGGCACCAGAACAGTTTGCGTTTCACATGCTTCGGGGGCTGAAGATAGCCGTCTGTTTATAAAGGCTAATTTTATGCGCCTGGTCGAAGTGGGAGTTTTAATTGGCAAAATTGATGCCTATTATCCTCTAGCTGGCACAGATAATGCCATCGACACCTGGTATTTCGTTTCCCTTTCTCACCTCTAGCCTTTGGAGAAACACTGATGTCAAAAGTCCTCGACATGATCAAGGAACATGAAGTTTCTTTTGTTGATTTTCGCTTTACCGATACCCATGGCAAGGAGCAGCACGTTTCTGTTCCCTCCCATACCGTTGATGAAGAAGTCATGACCGACGGCAAAATGTTTGACGGTTCCTCCATTGCCGGTTGGAAAGGCATCAACGAATCCGACATGATCCTCATGCCTGATGACAGCACCGCTATCATCGATCCCTTTACCGACGAGACTACCCTCAATATTCGCTGCGATATTCTGGAACCGACCACCATGCAAGGCTATGAGCGTGACCCCCGCTCTGTGGCCAAGCGCGCTGAAGAGTATCTGAAGTCCACTGGTATCGCGGATACCGCTTTCTTTGGTCCTGAACCCGAATTCTTCATTCTGGATGACGTTCGTTGGGGGGCTGATATGAGCGGCGCCTTCTATAAGGTGGACTCCGAAGAGTCCGAGTGGAACTCAGGTCGGGTCTATCCTGATGGCAACATGGGACACCGCCCTGGTGTTAAGGGTGGTTATTTCCCCGTACCACCGGTTGATTCGCTGAACGACATCCGTGCAGCCATGTGTCAGGCTATGGAAGAGATGGGCGTTGAGACCGAGGTGCACCACCACGAAGTGGCCACCGCCGGTCAGTGTGAAATTGGTACCAAGTTCGATACCCTGGTACGTCGCGCCGACATGAACCAGATCCTCAAATATTGTGTGCATAATGTTGCCCACGCCTACGGCAAGACGGCAACCTTCATGCCCAAGCCCTTGGTTGGGGACAATGGTTCCGGTATGCACGTGCACCAGTCTCTGGGAAAAAATGGTGAAAACCTCTTTACTGGAAACCTCTATGGCGGCTTGTCAGAAATGGCCCTGTTCTACATCGGCGGCATCATCAAGCACGCCCGTGCCCTGAACGCCTTTACCAACGCCTCCACCAACTCCTACAAGCGTCTGGTTCCCGGTTTCGAAGCCCCTGTCATGCTGGCCTACTCTGCCCGTAACCGTTCTGCTTCCATCCGTATTCCTTACGTCACCAACCCTAAAGCCCGTCGTATCGAAGTGCGCTTCCCCGACCCGACCGCCAACCCCTATCTGGCCTTTTCTGCCATGATGATGGCGGGTCTGGATGGTATCCAGAACAAGATCCACCCGGGCGATGCCATGGACAAGGATCTCTATGATCTGCCTGCTGAAGAGGCCAAAGCGATCCCCACCGTCTGCCACAGCCTGGATATGGCACTGGATGCACTGGATGCCGATCGCTCCTTCCTCACTGCTGGTAGCGTCTTCACTGATGATCTGATCGACGGATACATTGCGCTGAAGATGGAAGAGGTTACCCGCATTCGTATGACCACCCATCCGGTGGAATTCGACATGTACTACAGCCTCTAAATTTATTTGACGGTAGTAATGAGAGAAACGCCCCTTCGGGGGCGTTTTGTCTTTGAAAGTTTCAGCGATCAGAGGTCGGACTGCGAAGAAAGATCATTGTTAAGTGAGCTTTTTGCGTTGTTGCCATATCGCAGAATCAACTTCAACATTCTTTACTAGCCAGCTTGTTCAGCCTGGTATATGCTTAGGCCATGAAACGGATTGCTTTGATCGCTATGCTCTTATCCAGCTCCCTGGTTTCTATGGCCGGGGTTTATAAGTGGACCGATGAACAGGGTAACGTCCATTTCGGTGACAAGCCGGTTAAGGGTTCTGAAAAAGTTAAAATTCAACCGCCGGTCATTGCGGTACCTCAGGCGATTCCAGTCAAAAATAAAAGCAATGTTCCCCAGGCTGATAATGTTGCCTATCAGTTGGCTATTGCCTCTCCTGTAGCGCAAGAGACCATTCGCAGTGCCGAGGGCATCGTGAATGTCAGCCTTACCGTATCCCCCGTACCGACAGACGAGGTCAGCTATAAGGTCTATTTTGATGGACAGTTAGTTGATGGTGCCGGTAGTAGTCTCAATCTCCGTCTAAGTGGCGTGGAGCGTGGCTCCCACCAAGTGCGTGCAGTCATGGTCGGGGAGAATGGACAGGCTCTGGCGGAAAGTCAGGGCGTGACCTTCTTTCTGCGTCAACCCAGTGTAAATTCACCAAAGAGAAAGAAGAAGCACTAGCACTCACGCTGCACTTGAGCTAGAAATCACCCTCCCTTCCGTGACAGTTACGCACTAATATGGTGCGTTCTGGCGTATCCTTTTCAAATGCCCGTCATGATCTGTTAACACCACATTAATAAATCCAAAGCCAGGATATTTTTTCTTTACCCTAGCTCATTAATTTTCAAGGGAAAATAGCCTATAAGTTGGGACGACATAGAAAATTCTAACCGGACAGTAAAACTTGGTTTGGATCTTGCTCTGGAGAGCTGATGAGATTAGGCCAGCTATGATTACGGACAAATTCACCACATCCATTCTCGATAACCTCACCACCATTGCGCTTTTGTTTGATGAGGAGCTTCGGCTTCGCTATATCAATCCTGCTGGCGAGGTATTGTTTGCCATGAGCGCGAGGACGCTGTTAGGGCGCCATGCGGATCAGTTACTCCCCTGCCCAAAAGGACCACCGTCAATACATTTTGCCGCTGCTCTCGATAGTGGCCAGGGCTTTACAGAGCGCGGCATGGTGATGAATCTGGTTGGCGCCCATGAGGTGACGCTGGATTGTACGGTGATTCCAGTGCTGGATCGCCAGGGTCAACGCAATGTCGTGGTGGAGGTGCAGCATGTTGACCGGCAGTTGCGCATTAGTAAGGAAGAGAATCTCATTGCCCAACAGAAGACAGCATCCAGTGTCTTAAGAAATCTGGCTCATGAAATTAAGAATCCTCTGGGCGGTCTGCGAGGAGCGGCGCAACTCTTACAAAGTGAATTGGACGATCCGGAACAACGGGAGTACACCCAGATCATTATCGCCGAGGCGGATCGTTTGCAGGGCTTGGTTAATCGATTGCTCGGCCCCAACAAGGTGCCCAGTTTCATACAGGTCAATATCCATCAGATCCTGGAGCGGGTGCGGCGTCTGATACTGGCAGAAACGGCCCACGGGATTGAATTGATCCGGGACTACGACCCCAGTATCCCTGAGTTTCGTGCCGAGCCCGATTTGCTGATCCAAGCGGTATTGAACATCGCCAGAAACGCTGCTCGAGTGGTCGGTGATGATGGCATTATTCAGCTCCGTACCCGAATCCAGCGCCAGTTCACCATTGGCATTACCCGTTATCGCTTGGTCTTACAAATCGATATTTTTGACAATGGTCCTGGCATTCCTGATGAGCTACAGGACAAAATCTTTTTCCCCATGGTGAGCGGTACCGAAGGAGGGGCGGGTCTGGGTCTATCGATTGCCCAATCCCTGATCAATCAACATGGAGGATTGATTGAATGCAACAGCAAGCCGGGGGAAACCTGCTTTACCATCCTTTTGCCTTTGGAGACCGTGGATGAATAAGGTTTGGATCATCGATGATGATCGTTCAATCCGATGGGTGTTGGAAAAAGCGCTGAAAAAAGCGGAGATGCTGACGAAGAGTTTTTCCAATGCCAATGATGCCTTAGTGGAACTGAGAGAGGAGAAACCAGACGCAATCCTCTCAGACGTTCGCATGGCGGGTATGGATGGTCTGCGCTTTCTCGAGGCCATGAAAGCGGGCTATCCTGAGATCCCAGTGATCATTATGACGGCACATTCTGATCTGGATAGCGCGGTGCAGGCTTATGACGGTGGTGCTTTCGAATATCTACCTAAGCCTTTTGACCTGGATGAGGTGCTGGAACAGGTGCGCAAGGCCGTGCGTTTTCGGCGTCAATCCAAACCTTCCAGCCACGAAAAGATGGAGCGTATGGCAGAGATCATCGGGGAAGCGCCTGCCATGCAAGAGGTGTTTCGCGCCATTGGTCGGTTGTCAAAATCGCATATAACCGTTCTCATCAATGGAGAATCCGGGACAGGCAAAGAGCTGGTTGCCCATGCTTTGCATCGACATAGCCCGCGGGCAGAGAGACCCTTTATTGCACTGAATATGGCGGCGATTCCACGCGAATTGCTGGAATCTGAGCTCTTTGGTCACGAAAAAGGTGCTTTTACCGGAGCTCAAGGACGGCGTGAGGGCCGCTTCGAGCAGGCCAATGGTGGCACGCTCTTTCTGGATGAGATCGGGGATATGCCGTCAGAGCTTCAAACCCGTTTGTTACGGGTATTGGCTACCGGTGAATTTTATCGTGTGGGTGGCCATGAGCCCGTCTCTGTCGACGTTCGCATCGTAGCCGCGACCCACCAAAACCTGGAAGATTTGGTTGCCCAGCGAACCTTTCGTGAAGACCTCTTTCATCGTCTCAATGTGATTCGTATTCATCTTCCCGCATTGGCCGAGCGGCGGGAGGATATTCCCCTGTTGATGAACCATTTTCTACAGCTGGCAGCCAGTGAATTAGGGTGTGCTCCGAAGCGCCTTCTACCCGAAGCGGAGGAGCGATTATGCCAATTTTCCTGGCCTGGTAATGTGCGCCAACTGGAAAATACAGCGCGTTGGCTGATGGTCATGGCCTCTGGCCAAGAAATCCATGCTGAAGATTTACCGCCTGAATTGAGCCAGTCCGGTGGTATGGCCGGATCAGATGCTGCTTTAGCGGGGGATTGGTGCCAGGGATTACGTCAATGGACCCGCCGTGCTCTGCATGATGGTCGGGAAGATCTGTTAAGCGAGGCTGCTCCCAGTTTTGAGCGGGCACTGTTGGAAACAGCGCTGGAATATACTGGTGGACGTAAGCTGGAGGCCGCAAAACTTTTGGGTTGGGGTCGAAACACCCTGACACGAAAGCTGAAAGAACTGGGTATCACAGATAGTGATTGAAACGGAAAGAAGAGGTAGGGCTTGAATCATCTGATTTGAACCCATATCTCAAAGAAACGAGTGATAATCAGGAATTGCAACCAACGTGGACAGTAGCAGCATCGAATTACCAGGCAGCAGTATTCAGCGTGTTGAGGTGCGGGGGGATGAAGTCCGAATCCTCTTTGCCCCGGCTCGACTCATCAAGACCATGACCGGTTCCGTTGAAAGAACCCAGTGGACTCAAGAGGGAGAACTGATCTTTGAGCAAGCGAACTTGGTGAGCCCCCTGCCCGCATTACCGGCCATCTGTGATGGTGGTGATGTGGGTGAAAATGTCTATACCTATCGAGACATGATTCCTATACCACTGGCATCTCAGGGCCGAGCTTATTGCAAACTCAAATTGGCATCTGGTGATCTTCTGGCTGTTGAAGGGAGTGCTGTTCGGTTGGTGATGGAGGGAACCGCCAAGTATGTGGCCCATCTCCGCTAATTGAAAAACCGATTCTGTGTCTGGGCCTTTTTCTGATAATTCCATGGCTTAGGTCTTCACAAAATGCAGACATCTCGAGGACGGAATTTGGTCTGGGTCGGCGCCCGTGATATGGTTTCCCTCCCCCTCTAGAAAACTGTCGCTATGATGAAATCTGTAACCCTAGGAAATAGGGGAGGGAATTCTGTCGGATTTTCTCCTGCGCCCGAACGGTTTCGGGTGCATACAGAAAGGGATATCGAACGTATCAAGGCCTTGGAGGCCTTGGATCCGGAGCACCGTTTTCAAATGCGGGTGGTGGCCAGTGTGCTACCGTTTCGTGTTAACGAATATGTGATTCGGGAACTTATCGACTGGGATCAGGCACCGCAAGATCCTCTGTTTCAGCTGACCTTTCCCCAGCGCGGCATGTTGACCGACGAAATGTATGAGCGCATGGCCACTCTGCACCGCCAGGAAGCAGATCCCTGCGCCATTCGTGAATTAGCGAGAGAGCTACGGGCAGAACTGAATCCCCACCCTGCCGGACAGTTGCGGCTCAATGTACCTCGGGATGAGGCTGGCAATCCTATTTCGGGCCTCCAGCATAAATACCGCCAAACCGTACTCTTTTTCCCCAGTCAGGGGCAGACCTGCCACAGTTATTGCACCTTCTGTTTTCGCTGGGCTCAATTCGTCGGTGACAAATCTCTGCGCATGGCCTCTACCGAGGCTGGTGAGCTACAGACCTATTTGCGTTCCCACCCTGAAGTAACCGATCTGCTTATGACCGGTGGCGATCCCATGGTGATGAAGACCAAGATCCTGGCGGGCTATCTTGAGCCGTTATTGCACCCGGATTTCGATCATGTCCAGAGCATTCGCATCGGTACCAAATCCCTTAGCTTCTGGCCCCAGCGTTTTGTCATGGACGAGGATGCTGATGAGCTGCTTCGGATGATCGAGCGATTGGTCAAGGCCGGAAAACACCTCTCCGTCATGGCCCACTACAATCACTGGCGTGAACTGGAGCCAGCCATTGCCCGAGAGGCCATTCGTCGCGTGCGTGATACCGGGGCACAGATTCGCAGCCAAGGCCCCTTGCTACAGCATATCAATGACCATGGTGATACCTGGGCCCGCCTCTGGAACACCCAGGTGAAGCTCGGCATCATCCCCTACTACATGTTCATGGAACGCGATACAGGCGCACGCCACTACTTCGAGGTGCCAATTATTCGCGCCTGGGAAATCTATCGGGATGCGATCCAGCAGGTCTCTGGTTTGGCGCGTACCGTTCGAGGCCCTAGCATGAGCGCAGGTCCTGGCAAGATAGAAGTGCAAGGACTGACCCAGGTGAAGGGAGAAAAGGTCTTTGTGCTGCGTTTTTTACAGGGACGCGATGCGGACTGGGTGCATCGGCCCTTTTTTGCCCGCTATGATGAACAAGCAACCTGGCTGAATGAGCTCAAGCCAGCTTTTAGTGAGGAGCAGTTCTTTTTTGAGTCTGGCTATAAAGCTCTGTTACAACAGAACATGACTGATGAAGAGGTGTGTGGCTAGCCTGTTCGCTCAGGGATTCATCAAGGCCTCGATATCATCAGGCTGCTTAGGCGCATTCTGGGTCAATACCTCATGGCCATCCTGAGTGACCAGCACGTCGTCTTCGATACGGATACCAATGCCACGCCATTTCTTGTCCACGCGCCTATCATCCGGATTGATGTAGAGCCCAGGCTCGATGGTCAAGACCATGCCGGGTTCTAACGGGCGCCAGTCACCCCTTTTTTTGTAATAGCCGACATCATGGACATCCAGCCCCAGCCAGTGGCCGGTGCGGTGCATGTAGTAGCGCTCAAACCCGCTCTGCTTGAGTTGCTGTGAAACTGTTCCCTTAAGCAGGCCCAACTTGACCAGGCCTTTGGCCAGGGTTTTCACCGCTGCTTCATGGGGGGCATTCCAGGATGCCCCGGGTCTCACCTGCTCAATGGCAGCCTCTTGGGCTGCCAAAACCAGTTCGTACAGGGCTCGCTGAGGTGGGCTGAAACGGCCATTGACCGGAAAAGTGCGGGTAATGTCTGCTGCATAGCAATTCAGCTCGCATCCGGCATCGATCAGCACCAGATCGCCGTCCTTGAGTTGATCGCTATTGTTCAGGTAATGAAGCACACAGGCATTGGCCCCTCCACCGACAATGCTGGGATAGGCCAGCTCACGGGCACCCTGATAGGTACAAGCATGGGCGAACTCTGCCTCCAGTTGATATTCCCACATGCCTGGGCGGCAGTGGCTCATCAACTGTCGGTGGGCTGCAGCGGCGATCTGGGTGGATTGGCGCATGATTGCGATTTCTGCGGGCGATTTGATCAGACGCATCTCATGCAGCAGGTGATCCAGGGCATGGATGCTGCGCGGGGCCTGATCGCCACCGCGATGACGTAGGCGCATCTCGCCCACCCAGCGGGGTAGATTCCTGTCTAAATGAGGATGACTGCCAAATCGGTAGTACAGGGTGGTGGCCTCACCAATGAGTTTTGGCAGATGGCTGTCCAACTCCTCAATGGGCAGGGCCAGATCGGCACCAAAGTACTTCTGTGCGCCCTCAAGTCCCTGCAGAGCCCCTTCCCAGCGGGTCTTGTCCGAGTTGCTGGGCTGGCAAAAGAGGGTAAAAGGCGTATCGCTGTTCGGCGCCAGAACAGCTGCAGCTTCGGGTTCAGGAAAGCCGGTGAGGTAATGAAAGTCACTATCCTGGCGAAAGGGGAAATGGTTATCCCGGTTTCGGGTTTGTGGGCGGGCGCTGGGAATGATGGCGATGCTGTTTTTGCCCATACGCCGCATCAGTTCACGGCGGCGGCGGCGAAATTCCGTGGCCTTCACTCGGCCGCACTCTCAATGGGGAGCAATTCATCACGCAAGAGCATCGCCACCATTCGGGTAAATTCATAGATTTCCATCCATTGGCCCTCTTCCGCCTCCCCTTCTTCAATACTGGCCAGGTTAAGGCGGGTGATTTCGCTCAGATCGTTCAGCCCTTCCCGTGCCTCTTTGGACAGTTTATCCAGCTGGGCGCCGGCCAGGCCCAGGCCATAAAGAAAACCCTGGCACCAGGTAACCAAACCTTCAGCACGCTCTTTCAGAGGGGCTTCGTCATCATCAGGCAGCAGTAATTCAAGACTGAGCTGCGAGTCATTCCAGGCTTTGAGGCTGTCTTCATAAAAGCCTTCCAGGCCGTATCGTGCTTCGCCGATAAGTAGATGATCGGATTCGGCCATGACCAAGAGCTCGCTTAGCCATTGCGGGCCGGGCTCGGGACTGGCCCCACAAAGCAGTCCGCACAGCAAACCGTGGGCTTCGGAAGGGCCTACCGGGGCGTTGCAGGTGGAGAGCCAGTGCTGCAACTGAGAGTGCGTTGTATTCATGAATGTGAAAAGAGCCTATCTGAAGGTTTCATTAAGGATGGTATCATGTCGCAGCGAGCTGGTTGCGAAGGCAAATCTGCGCTATAAGTTTGCTTTTATAGTGTTAGATCCTGTCGTAAACACTGGCATGAGTGCTATACGGCCAAAACCAAAGACCCTTGTCCATGGAAAAATCCGATAAAAACGCCGAATTTGATTTGCAAAAGCTGGAAAAACGCGTCGATGAATTGATCGAGACCTGCACCCACCTGGGTCAGGAGAATCGTTCCCTCAAGGCCCAGCAGGAAAAACTGGTGGCCGAACGGGCGGCCTTGATCGAAAAAACCGAGTTGGCGCGCAGTCGGGTAGAGGCCATGATTACCCGTCTGAAAGCATTGGAATCCGGTTCGTGAGCGATAATCTTTTCACCGTCAGAATCCTGGAGCGGGAATACCGCGTAACCTGTGGCCCAGACGAGCAGGATGGCCTGCTGCGTGCAGCCCGATATCTGGATGGGCGTATGCGGGATATTCGTGGCAAAGGTAAGGTGGTCGGCGTGGAACGCATCGCTGTGATGACGGCTCTGAATCTCGCCCATGATTTTTTGCAACAGGGTTGTGATCGCGATGGCCAACAGAATCAGGTAGATACGCGATTGCGCCACATGCAGGAGAAGATTGAGATCGCTCTGAACCAGAATGCCCAGCTGGAAGTTTAAGCGAAAAGAGCGTAAGGTTAATTCAGGTGCTCCTGCCGTGTGCGTGTTTCGATGGGGTATTTTCTTGAGCCTTAAATTGTACCCTGGGGGCCAAACGTTGATGCCGTTGTGCATGTCCACATCCTTGTGGAAAGCCTGAAGCGTCGCCCTGGTTCCCACTTGAGCCAACCGGTTCGAGAACGAAATCGATAACGGCTCGGTGGGCGCGCCCTCTCCTCCTCTTTGCTCATGCCTCTCCAGCAACTACGACAACTTCGTCGCCGTTTGCGCCAGTCGCGCAGAGTGATTCCTTCTGCCCTGCGTCGCCAGCTCAACCGAGAAATCCAGCAGCGTTTATCCGCACTTCCCCAGCTATTAAGAGCCAAGCGGGTGGCGCTCTATCTGGCCAACGATGGCGAGGTGGATCTCAGTCTGTGGATGGCAAAACTACAACGGTGCGGGACCCAGGTGCTATTGCCCGTGCTCTATTTCAATGGAGAGCGGCGATTGCTATTCGCGCCATATCAAAGTGGTGACCAGCTGATCCTGAATCGCTTTGGCATTCTTGAGCCTGACTTAGAGCAGCATCCACCCCTGCCCCTTGGAGATATAGATGCGGTCATTCTGCCTCTGGTTGGCTTTGATGCCCGTTGTCATCGGCTGGGTATGGGGGGGGGTTACTATGACCGCACTTTCGCCTCTGTACGTCTGTGGCGCAAATCCCGACCCAACCTTATCGGTGTTGCTTACGAATGTCAGCGGATTGTTCGCATACGGCGTCGCTCTTGGGATATTTCTCCACAAAGGGTGGTAACGGAAGCGGTGACCTATCGTTTGGGTAAAAAACTCAGCACGGGGCCCGTAGATAGGCTTTAATTAAGGTGTGGATGGTAGACCTTTTAGGCCACACTGTTCCCGAGAGAGAGTTGCTTAACATTGGCCCCTTCGTGCAAGCGTTGGGGCCTTTCTTTTTGGAAAATGGATTATCGCAAATTTATCGATTGACCCACCCAGTCCAGTCTGGCTACTCTCCCCTCCTATTCGACCACGGTAAGCGGGGGCCTACAAATGCCGAAACAACAGCGGTTAATTACCTCGATTCTGACGATATGGGTGCTGATGGGTTGGTTGCCAATCACCGTTCAAGCCGCTGAATGCGGACATGGTTCCGTGGGCTTTTCCTCCTGGTTAAAGGCTTTTCGTAAAGAGGCGAAGAAAAAAGGTCTCTCAGAAAAAACCCTGAGTGATGCATTGGATGATGCCAGCTATCAACATAAGGTGATCTCTCTGGATCGTAACCAGAAATCCTTCAAGCTGAGTTTTAACGAGTTCTATCGGCGCCGTGTAGATCAAAGAATGATCAACAAAGGGCGAAGCCTGATGGAAACCCATGCCAGGACGCTGTCGCGAATCGAAAAACGTTTTGGGGTACCGCCAGCAGTGGTGGTTGCTATCTGGGGATTGGAGACTGGTTATGGACGCAACTCAGGCAAGATGCCCGTTTTTCCCTCATTGGCTACCCTCGCCTATGACTGCCGTCGCACCGAATTCTTCAGTAATGAACTGATGAGCGCTTTGAAGATTGTTCAGCGGGGTGACATGCGCCCCTCCCAAATGCGCGGAGCCTGGGCGGGTGAAATCGGTCAGACTCAGTTTATGGCTTCGTCCTATGTGAAGTACGCCGTGGATTTCGACGGCAATGGTCGCCGCGATCTCATCAATAGTAAGGCAGATGTGCTCGGGTCCACCGCCAATTACCTGCGGGCCAAAGGCTGGAAGCGAGGTGGTGTCTTGCGACCGGGTAGCCATAATTGGGCCGTTCTGCGCGAGTGGAACAAGGCTGAGGTCTATGTCAAAACCATTGCTAAAATGGCCTCGGAGATGGGTGACTAGCTTCAACCCATTCCCGCTGGCATCATCACACTCTTATCTCTCGGCGATGTCTTGTTTGATCTCGCGCAGGGTATATCCGCTGAGGAAGTCGCGTCGATCAAATTGCAGGGTCAATTCATGCCGGCCCTGCGCTTTGTCGATCCAGTCTACAGCGTCGGCGATATCACCGATGATGGGCATCAGGCTGATTACGAGCGGTGGCTCCAGCGACTTATCGCTGTAGATCCAGACCATCCCGACACCGTTACGGTGTTGTTCGTCGGGGCGACCCCAGACATTCGCCACCGCGTTGGCCGAGGTCTCGCCGGGGATGAGCGTCAACGGTTTGCCGTGCATCGATACCCTGCGTGAGGTGGTCACCTTGGGCTCCTGCGGTTCGTTCGGTCGAGCGATTCGGCGAATGGCGGCAACAACCGCGCCGGGGTCCTCCCTTTGGATGTAGTGGCCCGAACTCCAGATTGTCTTGACCCGTTTGACGCCGGTCATGCGTGCCCAGTCGCGGCCGAATGCCTTCCGCTTTTGCTCATATCGCGCGTTGGACAGTTTGTCTGGATGGGCGCTGACGAGTACCTCGCCCGGCTGCGTGAGCGGCGTCCCCATTTCCAACGTGTCCAGACAGCGCGTCTGGTCGTCGAATTCCCTTTTCTGGGTCGCACTCCAGGTCACCGCCTTCATCGTTTTGATCAGGGTGGCGGCTTCGGGGATGGTCTCCTGCACCGTCTGCCAGTTGTTCGGGTGGGTGGGATCCAGCAGGACGAATCCGGCCACCTCGGACGGATAGAGTTTGGCGAAAGCGTATTGGTACAACCCACCCAGGGAGTGGCCAACCAGCAGATAGGGTGGCCGAATCCCGGCGGCGTGCAACAACGCATGCTCCTCTCGTGCGATGGTGCAGGGATCGCGCGGTCCGGAGACAGCCGGGTTCGATCCCATGCCGGGGCGGTCATGGACGAACAGGGTGAAGTCACCGGCCAGCGCGGGGGCTACCCGATCCCAGGTCTTCCTGTCATCGCCCAGCCCCGCTTCGAACACCAGGGCGGGCGTGCCGATTCCGGTAAGGGCGTATGCAGCGTCTGGCGATGGCGGCGTCGAGGCGCATCCGGCCAACAGGAGCAACAGACACAGAGTGATGCGCGGCATCATGTGCGCTCCTCAGCCACGCGTTCGAGCGGCAACCCGGCATACTGGAGACGCTCCCGACCGTCTGTGTGCAACACCTGCAAAGTACCCCCACGGCCCCGGCCCAGCCCCCGGACGATCGCCTGATCGTCCCCGGCGGGTTGCAGGGCAATCCGCGAGATACCTCCCGGAACTTGGCTCTCCGCCAACAGGAAGCCCTGCTCAATCTTGAGTGTTGTGATGCCAAGCTGTTTCGCGACGAACTCATCGTCTCCCACATAACGATAGGAACCGAGTCTGGCGTGCCAGACTGCAGGTATGGGCACGGGCTGCAGGCGCTCCCCTGCGAGATGGAAGCCGATGCCTTTGCGGGCGATCAGCAGCCGCCGTTGTGAGGTATCGGAGAGTGTAAACTCGTAATCACCGAGCGGGCCGATGTTCCAGGGAATCAGGCCCAGCAGGCGGTATTCGAGACCCAGATAGCCGTTGCCATGCAGGTTTACGCTAAGACGTTCTCCCCCCACGCCGATGCGAAGCTGTTCCTGGCCTGTGATGGTGGCAAATCCCAATAGGGTGTCGTAATACCCGGGAAAATCCTTTATTGGCGCCACGGGGTGACGGGGATCCGCTGGCTTGGTCGCGACAGGCGCCGGTTGGTGAACGCCGGTTTTCGTCGCCAGCAGCAGCCCGAGCGCCTCCTGCGCAAGCTTCTCGACCACCGGCATGGCATTCGCCGAGTTCGACTGAACAGCGACGGCCAAACGGTGTTCGGGCAACAGCATGAGCAGGCTGCGGTGGTGGATGGTACCGCCGTTGTGGTACAGCACCGGCCCGCCCCCCTGCACAGCATCCGGGTCGAAATGCCAGCCCAAGCCCACCTGCAGATCGAAGTCCAGTGCGCACTCTCCATTCTGCGGTCGCATCATCTCGGCGAGGCTGGCGGGATCCAGCACCCGCCTGCCATCCAGCTTGCCGCCCGCAAACACCATGCGCGCGAACTGTATCAGCTCACGCACGCTGGTGTTCAATCCACCTGCAGGCACGTCGCGCAGGGCCGGTTCCTGCCCCAGTCGGCCCCGATCATCGTAGGCGCAGGTCTCGGATGACGGCAGAATATCGAATTGAGCGCTCTTCATACCCAGCGGCAGCAACAGGTGATCGTGCATATATTGCTCGAATGGCACGCGGGCCACCTGCTCGACAGCAGCGCCCAGCAAACTGAAACCCAGATTGGAATAGGCATGGATGAGGCCGGGCGGAGCGGCGAGGTATTCGTCGCGCATCTCCGCCACCAGAGAGGTGAAACGACGTGGCGCCGCGCACCACATGCCATCGATGCGATCCTCCGGCAGCCCGGAATGGTGAGTCATGAGCGTGCGCGGGGTGACCGGGCCGGCGTGCGGGGTGCGCGTCTTGATCGAGAAATCCGGCAGCGCCCGCTGCAAGGGAGCGTCGATGTCCAGTCGACCTGTCGCGGCCAGCTGCATGGCTGCCACTGAGGTGAATAGCTTGGAGATGGAGCCCGCCCGGTAGCGGGTGTCGGCTGTGGCAGGCATCCGGGCCGCCAGATCGGCGTAGCCGAAGCCATCGGCCCAGCACCGATCACGCTCATCCAATACCGCGATGCTCAGGCCGACCACACCGGCCTTGTCCATTTCATGGTGGGCGAGTTTGCGCAAATAGTCGGCCATGGCCGGGGAATCGCTACCGCCGACAGTTTCGGGGCGCGTCTGTGCCTCGCGGCAGGCACCCAGCAGGGGAAGCGTCAGGCAGCTGGCAATGGCCTTGAGCAGGGTACGGCGGTCGGTCATTGGAATCTCCCATTGTCATTTGTCCCGGGCATTCTATGGGGTGGAACCTTTGGCAAACCCAAAGGTCGCTCGCCTACAATGCAGTCATGCACATCCTGATCATTGAGGACGACATCGACCTGGGCCAGGCCATCCTCGCCGCTCTGAAGCAGGCGGGGATGAGCGCTGTGTGGGTACGCAAAGCCGCTGCCGTTCCAGGTCTTGTTGTGGAACCGCCTGATGCCGTGCTGCTGGATCTCGGATTACCGGATGGCGAGGGGCTGGCGTTGCTGCGCGACTGGCGCGCTCGTGGCATTGTGCTGCCGGTCATCGTTATCACCGCACGCACCGGTCTGGAGGAGCGTCTGGCCGGCCTCGATGGCGGTGCTGATGATTTTCTGGTCAAGCCATTCGTCATGGCCGAATTGTTATCCCGCCTCGGCGCGGTAACGCGACGCTACGCTCGCCAGGCCAGCGAACAGTGGCGCTTCGGCGACCTGGTGGTGGAGCCGCGCGGTCATCGGGCCTGGCTCGGCGATACCCCGCTGGAGCTGTCGCCTAGGGAGTTCCGTCTGCTTGTGGAGCTGGCAAAGAACCCGGATCAGGTGGTCTCGAAGAGCGTGCTTGGGCTGCGGATGGAGCCACTGGGGGATCCGCTCGATAGCGCCACCATTGAGGTCCACCTCTCCAATCTGCGCCGCAAGATTGGGGCCGAACGTATCCGTACTGTACGCGGCGTTGGGTATCAACTGCTCGGACAGTCTGAGTCATGAAGTTCTGGCCGCGCCCCTCCCTGGCGGGCCGCTTGGTGCTGGCGTTGCTGATGGCATTCCTGCTGGTCTGGGCGGTGCTTCTGGTGCGTGACTATCTGAATTTCACCGATGAGAGCTGGCATTTCGAAAGTCTCAGTAAGGCATCGAAGTCGTTGGCTGCCGCGCTCGACTTCGATGATGTGACGCGTGCTCGCATCGTGGCTGACGCTACCGAGCGATTGGTCAATGCTTCGCGCCGCTTAGGCCCGTTGCCGGATTCGGGCGATATGCTGCTGCTTCTGGAGACAGCGGATGGCGTCCCCATCTATGCCTCCCGACCGCTACGAGAACAGCGGATTTCTCGAGGTGGCAGTGGGCGGGGTCGCATGCGTCTAGACGGGCGAGATTACTGGTTTGTGGTTGACGCAGCCCGAGGCTGGCGCATGCAACTGCTGGAACCTGTGGTTAGAGATCGGGCGTTGTTGGCTATCCTGGGTGGTGATCTGTTGCCCTATCTGATTATCGCTTTCCCGTTGGTGCTAGTGCCCATGTGGCTGGCGGTGCAGCGTGGTCTGGCACCATTACGTTGCTTCGCAGCCCAGATCGAGGCACGACCAACCGGTGACTTTCAGCCCTTCGATGAAGATTTGAAGTATGCCGAGCTGCAACCTCTGGGTAAGGCCTTCGATGCGTTGCTGGCAAGGGTGCGCCAGGGCATTGCCCGCGAGCGCACATTTGTCCAGGATGCCGCCCATGAGTTGCGTACACCCTTGGCGGTAATCACTGCGCAGACGCATTTGCTGGCCAGAGCTGATGATGACGTGCAACGACGTCAGGCTGAGGTCGCTCTGGAACAGGCTGTGGCGCGCGCGTCCCGTCTGGTGGGACAGCTGCTGACTCTGGCAAGCCTGGAGGGAGGGGTCAAAACACTGCACCGGAATGTTGATCTGGTGGCCCTGAGCCGCGATCTGCTCATCGCCATCACCCCGGTTGCAGCGGCGAAGCAGATCGAGATCGCCCTCGACTCACCCGATCGTATCGACACTTCCCTGGATGCAGCTGCCTTTCACTCGATACTGGAAAACCTGCTTGCCAATGCTACGGCGCACTGCCAGGACGGTGCGCAAGTGCTGGTTGAGTTGAGTGAAAAAGGCGGGTATATCCATTTGCGCGTGTCCGACGATGGGCCCGGCATTGCGCCGGAGGAGAGGTCGAGGCTATTCGAGCGCTTCTATCGTGGGCGTGATGTCACTACTCGTGGCTCCGGCCTTGGTTTGGCAATCGTTTACCAAGCGGTCGGTAATTTGGGTGGGACGATACGGCTTGAGACGGGTGCAAATGATCGTGGTACCGTTTTCGAAGTGTCGTGGCCACGAGCAGATCGCCCATATTGACCCTTAGAAAAGCCTGTATTAGAATTCCGCCTCTTATCTCAACGGCTATGTAGCTCAGCTGGTTAGAGCACATCACTCATAATGATGGGGTCCCAAGTTCGAATCTCGGCATAGCCACCATACGCAAAAAGCCCGTGCAGCCTAAACGCTCGCGGGCTTTTTTATTGGACATAAGTTGCTCTCTGCAACAGCGCAATCCCCATCAGTGCTCGGCCAAAAGCCCATAAGGTGCAGGATCGAGAATGGGCAGACGCGCCAGGATCAGATCGGCCGCTAAGCGGGCCGAGGCCGGGCCAAGAACGACGCCGTTGCGATAGTGGCCGCTATTAACGAAGAGGCCGGAGATTTCCGGATGCTCGCCAATATAAGGGATGCCCGAGGGCGAACCGGGGCGCAGGCCCGCCCAGTGTTTTTCCAGGGGGTATTGGGCCAGACTGGGGAACCAGGAGAGGGCAATTTCCCTTAGAGATTCGCGGGCCTCGGCGGTGGTCTCTTTGGTATAGCCAGTCTCTTCCAGGGTGCTGCCGATGAGGATACGGCCATCCTCTCGGGGAATGCTGTAGCGGTCGCCAAAAAGGGTGATGCGTTCCAGATGGCCCGGCTCGCCCTGGAACAGGATCATCTGGCCCCGGACGGGTCGAATGGCTGGTGGATGGGGCAGTGTGTCGAGCAGCAGCGGGCTCCAGGCACCGGCGCATACGATCACCTTATCAGCGCTGATTTTGCCCTGGGCGGTGTGAACTCCACGCACACGGCCCTGATCGATCCAGAGGGATTCTACCGGCCGATCCTCCCGACACTGCACGCCCATGCGCTCAACGGCACCCCGCATCGACTGGGCAATTCGTGGATTGCGCACTTGGGCGATGTCTGGCATCCAGAGCGCCTGATCGGGCACATTGGCCAAATGGGGCTCCAGGGCCTGGATTTCCTGGCGGTCGATAACTTTCAGGTTGATCTGGTGGCGCTCAGCCCAGTTGAGGGCCGTTTGGGTTTCGTCTGAGTTAAGAATCAGCAGGCCGTTCTGAATCCATTGGGGGGAGATGCCGCTGAGTTCCGTCAGCTCCTCGCAGAGTTCGGCATATTTCGGCTGGCCCCAGCTGGCCAACCGGGTTACCGCATCGGGGTAACGCCAGGGGTTGAGGGGACAGACGATGCCGCCGCCGGCCCAGGTGGACTCACGACCGGCCGCCTGGCGATCGATAACGGTAACGGTGGCACCGGCCTGGCGCAGTTCGCGGGCGGTGAGCAGGCCGATGATGCCACCGCCAATGAGGATGATATCGCTGGATGGAATCATGCTGAACGTAATGCCTCTGGTAGGACGAAGCGCACATTTTCTGCTACCCCACCCAGCTCGGTGGGGGCTGTCGCGCCCCAGTCTTGGAGTTGTTGAATGATATCCTGCACCAACACCTCGGGGGCCGAAGCGCCTGCTGTGATGCCGATGCAGCTTTGATCGTTGAACCACACCTGCTGCAAATCTGCTGGCCCATCAACCAGATAGGCGGGCGTGCCCTGATGCTCGGCAATCTCCCGCAGTCGGTTGGAGTTGGAGCTGTTGGGCGATCCCACCACCAGTACCAGATCGCAGCGCTGGGCCAGTTGCTTGATGGCATCCTGACGGTTTTGGGTGGCGTAGCAGATATCGTTTTGCTTTGGCCCCTGAATATCGGGAAAACGCGCCTTCAGGGCTGCAATGATGAGCGCCGTATCATCCATGGAAAGAGTGGTCTGGGTGACATAGGCGATCCCTTGCCGGGGCGGTGGGTTGAGTCCGGCGACATCTGCGGGTTTTTCCACCAGATAGATGCCCCCATGGCCGGTGGGATTCTGGTATTGCCCCATGGTACCCTCGACCTCGGGATGGCCGCGATGGCCGATGAGGACGACATCCATGCCCAGGTTGCCGTATCGCGCCACCTCCAGATGCACCTTGGTCACCAGCGGGCAGGTGGCGTCGAACAGCCGCAGTTGGCGCTGCTCGGCCTCGCGCCGCACTTGTTGGGAGACCCCGTGGGCAGAGAAGATCAGGGTGGCATCATCCGGGGCCTGGGCGACCTCGTCGATAAAGATGGCTCCGCGCTCTTGCAAGCCGTTGACCACGAAGCGGTTATGCACCACCTCATGGCGCACATAGATGGGTGCGCCGAAGATCTCCAGAGCACGCTCGACAATGGCGATGGCCCGATCGACACCGGCGCAAAAACCACGGGGATTGGCGAGCAGAATCTTCACCCGTGTCAGCCAGCCTCAACGGCGAGGATCTTCACCCGCAGCAAGATCGGTTTGCCCGCGAGGGGGTGGTTGAAGTCGATCAGCACCTCGGTGTCGCCGATGGCCTCGATCAGGCCCAGGGTCTCATTGCCATCGGGCAGGGTGAAGCTGATGAGGCGGCCCTCGGCCAATGCCAGATCGGCAGGAAAGGCATCCCGACTGAGGCGCTGGAGTCTCTCGTCCTCCGGCTGGCCATAGGCCTGATCCGGCGATAGGGACAGCGATTGGTCGGTGCCCACCGTCATGCCCAGCAAGTGCTGCTCGATCCGGGCCTCCAGAGTGCCGTCACCCATGACAAAATCCAGAGGATCGTCATCGAACGACGACATGATCTCCTCTCCATTGGGAAAGGCCAGGGTGAAATGCATGCGTACCCGGCTGCCTTGGGCGATGGTTAAGCCCAAAACCCTTCTCCAAATATAAAGATGGCCATTAGCTGAGTATCTCCTGGGTGATAAAAAGGTATAGCAACACACCAACGATTAGTGCTGGTGACGCAAGCCGCCAGAGTTTACAGAGGATGGGCAGATCATCGCAGAGAGTGCTCAAGCGATTCAGCATGACATTTTTCATCGGATCCCCTGGGTTGATCACCTAATGGTTGCATAAGGCCAAAGTGCGAACAAGGCGCGATGGGACTTCCTTGAGAAGAGAAAGGCGATCAATGGGGTCACAGATCAATCAAATCAATGCGGAATTTCGGGGGCCTGGATGCGGATGCCCCCTTCGGGGGCCAGGAGGTCGGAGCCGGTCTGTTGGTAGTGGTTGTTGGCCTGGAGCTGGATGTCGCCCTGGAGGCTGCCCAGGCTGCTGGCGGCGGCCAGTTGGTATTGGCCCTGGGTGTCGCTGCTCTATTTTTGCTTGCCCAGGGTGATGCTCAGGCCGCCGTTGTAGATGAGGCCGCTGGTCTTCTTTTCCAGGAAGTGCTCTTCCTGTTGGCTCTCTGCGGCGGCTTCGAGCTGGATGTCTTGGCCTGCGGTGAGTTGCAGGCGCTGGTCGGCCACGGCTTGGCTGCCCTGGAGTTGGATGTTTTGGGCGCTGAGAGCGGTGGTCTGCTGCGCCGTGGCATTCAGGCTTAGGAGCAAAAGGCGCATATTGAGCGGTTAGGTGGCGGCTCGTTTGTCGTGGCCGTTAGTGTTACATGGGTGGGGTGGGTTGGAAAGTGTTGCCTGTGTGGAGCTACAACGGGAATTTAGTAAACCATCACCGTAATTCCAGCAGAAACCAAGCTGGCTGGCCCCTTGATTCCGACCTAAAACAACAGAATTCAAGATTCAAGACCCCGAGCTCGCGCAGGAGGGGCTCAGGTTTGTAGAGAGGATGGGGCTGGACGTTGTAGATGCCCGGGACCTTCGTCCCATCTGAATCTTCTTACAACGATTCAATACGACAAGTGTGATCATAGGCCGCTTTTATCCACCCTATCTTGAGTGCCAGGGATGCTGCTTCTGTTTGTGCTTTTGATCGCTTTGGGCTTTGCTGTTCTTTTCTTGCATGCCCATCGTCTTTACCCAAGCTCCGCCGCTTATGGCAAAAAGAAAAAATTACCCGATTTCCCGACCCAGCATCGCTTTCCCAAAAAGCCCGATTGGGTGCCGAAGGAGGTTATCCGCATGAAGGCGCTGATGCCAACAGCAGGTTGCCGCAGCCTGGCGGCAAGCTTCAACCGGCGCTTTGCCCATAAGGGCGTTACGGTCAGCAAGAGCTATGTCAATGATCTGGTACGAAAACGCCAGTATGACATCGGAATTTTGCGACAGAAGCTAAAACATCGCAGGCCCCGACCAATACCCGTCAATCGGATATGGGCGATGGATTTGACTGGGAAGCAAGATTGTTGCAGAGATCCCCACAATATTCTCGGTATTGTAGAACATGGTTC